>CADASI010000199.1 GCA_902790525.1 uncultured Eubacteriales bacterium | reverse complement strand
TTAGCTGATTCTGGTCATCCCGGACCATGGCCGCAACCTCCAACCATCAGCCAGCATGCCTATGCGGCGTTCCGCAAAGGCCGGATGATGGGAACCCTGAATACTTGCTTGCCCCTCCATGCTGCCTGCACAGCCAGCTTCTCAGTTCCTGAGCCCGCGTCCGGCACAAGCGCTGTGACGAGCAGATGGCACTGATCCAGAAGATACCTGTTCCTTGCAAAGATAGCACCCTTTTGATAGTCGTGCCGGATGATGGTGACGATGTCAGCCTGACTGTGAACAGCGTCATACCGCGCCCGAATGTCCGTGGGCCATTTGCTGCTGTGCGCGTCATAGGGTATGACCATTTCCAGGGCAATACCGGGATACTGCTCGCGCAGTTCAATCACGATTTCTGCGGCCCAGAGTTCGATCCCCTGAGTGGCTGAGGTATAGAAATGCCGGTAGCCCTGCCAGATGAAGGATTCCATCGTTGCACGGAGCCGGGCCTTCAGGTCGCACACGGCAGGGGAGGATTCGTCCAGGCCTGCCAACGGCGTCTTTTTGAGCTCCATAGCTGCGATGGCGCAGCGCCGGATCGTCAGGGTGGGCGTCATGGGATCCGGGCTGGGCATATTGAAAACCAGACGTTCTTCATAGAGGGAGGGATCGGAAAGGTAATCGAGAGCTAAAAACCGGCTGTCAGGCCGCCTGCTTCTGCACGAAGAAGCGGCTGTTGTCGAAGAACTTCCGCACCTCAAAGTAGCGGCGCATGTCGATGCCGAACCAGGAGAGGATGCCCCTCAGAATTTGCTCCGGGATATTCTGGCCCATGCCGACATAGAGATAGCGCCCGTCCTGTTCCGCCGAGACCATGGCGTTGATGCGAAGGCCGTTGTAGCTGAAGACATCGATCCCGTTGTTGTTGCCAAGGTACTGCAGATACTTCGGATCAAACATGGCTTTACCCTCCAACAAATCCATATTCGCTCGTATGACTCAAGAAGAGGGGGAGGCTCGTCTCCCGATCTCGTGTGCTTACTCCTCGATGGCCGCGTAGGCCCTTTCGACATCCCTGAGTTCCTGACCGCTGAGGATGTCATAGTCACCGACGCGCCCGGTCACTACGCCCACGCATTTCACGTTCTGCCACCCGTCCACCTTGATGGTCGGGTATCTTTTTTTATTTGTGTTATAGGAAACCAGACCGGCCGTGGTAAACGTCTTGATGTACAGGGTTCCCTCATAGACGACCACGACATCATCGCCGATACGCGGTTCCCGGTGTTCATCGATGTAGACGAAGGAGCCATCCGGATAGACGGGCTCCATGCTCTGGCCGTTGACCCGCACGATCATGGTGCTGGCAGCGGCGTAGGGATTATTCCGAACGTAACGCCGCTCCAGGGGCGCTTCACCGGCGCTTCACCGTCCAGCGGCCCGCCGAAACCGGCTGCCGCGCCGAGCACAGCGCGCATGGGCCGGGCGGAGCGCCGCAGCTCTTCCTGGCGCTGGTCGGCTTCATTCTGCTCGAGCTGCCGCAGCAGGGCCAGCACAGTTTTCTGGTGAAAGGGATTCAGCTCCCGATAAAGGCGCACGACATCCCGCTCATCGCCGGTCAGCGTCAGCTCCGGCTCCAGCCCCAGCAGATCGGTCACGGAGAGGTGCAGAATGCTGCACAGCCGGGGGATGGTATCGATATCTGGGCGGGCGATGCATCGCTCCCAGTTGCCGACGGCACCGGGGGTGACACCCAGCTCTTCGGCCAACTGTGCCTGATCCAGGTGCGCGGCCAGACGTGCCTGGCGGATCATGTTCGCGATGCGCATGCGGCGGGCACCATCGACGACGGGACGACTTCTGGACATGGGATCAACTCCTCGGGAGAGTATTCTTCACAATCTCATTGTAACACAAATAAAATATTTTGTCAAGCCGAAAAGTGCATTTACAAAATAAATTTAATGTGATATATTGCAGACACCGAATGAAACAGCGGGAAAACGGAGACCGAAGGAGTTGAGTGCACATGGAGCGTGGGAAGGCGCAAACCAGGATGGTTCCCGACCTGAAGGATATCAGGACCTATCTCATGCTGGACATGATGCCGGTGATCACAGGCGGGGTACAGGAGGCGCTGGA
>CADASI010000198.1 GCA_902790525.1 uncultured Eubacteriales bacterium | reverse complement strand
CAGATCCACGCTGCTGAAGGTTTCGATATCGATACTGATGTTTTTCACATATACACCCCCACAGAGAGAAAAGGGTGGCAGACTGCTCCGCCACCCTGAGTTTCCCGGATTAGTTCAGGAAATCCTCGTCACCATCGTCCACGGCATCAAAGTCGTTGCTGGCGTTGGTATGTCCGCCGAGGGGCTCACCATCGCGGATCTTCTGAATGTTACCCAGGCCGCAGGCCACGCCCTTGTTCCCGTTCACGGAAAAGGCGTACAGGCTGATGGAGACCCTGGCGTACACGCCGCTGTAGATCTCGCTGCGGTCGATGATCGGCTGCACATGGCGGTCAACCACCTGCGGCGCGGTCTTGCTGTTGGCGTTGATGAACCAGCAGCCCTTGTAGGCGTCATCCTCGCGCTCCAGGTCGCCATCCCGCAGGGGCAGCTTCAGCGCGGCCTTGTTCGGGATCTTCCCGCCGAACTTGCCGATGCCCTCCTGGATCGCGCAGTCGATAGCCCGGTTGATGGCATCCACGGTTTCGGTGTCGTTTTCAATCCTCCTGAAATTCATTGAAGTCGGTTTTGACATTGTTCAGAGCCGGGCGCTTGTCCGACTCGGGTACCAGAGTTGGCTTTCCTGCAGGCTTGTGGACACAGGAGCCAAGAACCTCGGCAAAGGTCTGCTTGCCCATGAGCTTTTCCATCTCTCCGATAGGCAGGAGTGTTTTTCTGAAGATGTCCTTATAGCCTGCCGCGTTGGCAGCGGCGATCACGGCATCCTCATCGGTGTATTTGCGGACGCTGCGGCCCTCGACCAGCTTCCAGCCGGGCCACTGCTTTCCTTGATGCAGCGCACCGTCCAGCGCGTAGGCTTTGAGCTCGTCCGCCCATTTGATCAGGTCATCCAGCTTGCCCAGCACCTCGCCGATTTCCGTATCGGTGAGCAGCGGAGGCAGGGCGAAGTCCAGCTTTGCCAGTTCCAGATTCGCTTCCGCTCTGGCCCGGCAACGTACCGCTGCCTTGCAGAAGACACACCATGCGCCGGGATGGTAGTCACCCTTACCCTGAAATGCCAGGGCCGCCAGGGGCTTCAGTGTGTTTTCTGCCCAATCTTTCAGATCCACTACGGATATCGCCCAGGTGGATCGTCATGCTGACCGTGCGGATATCGTAGAGCCCATCAAAGATGTTTAAGGCACCCAAGGCGTACAGCATCATCTGGGGATTGCGCTCCGCCTCCACGACGATGCCCTGGCCATATTTCAGATCGATGATGTGGAGCTCATCGTCGGCCACAATCAGGGCATCGCCAGTGCCGAAGCCATCGGGTACCCAGCAGAAGAAATCCAGCCGTTGCTCGATCAGCAGGATCGCGTCCGGACAGCGCTTCTTCGCCTCCGCCAAGGTTTCCAGCACATACTGGACATATCCGTCCGTGTGCCCGTCCATCTCATCGCTGTCATAGGTGGAGATGGGCTTTTTTGTTTGGAGCTTCAGCGCCCGGCGCAGCTTATGCTCAGCCAGCGCATGAGCGGCTGTGCCTTCGGCTGCGGCTTCCGTTTCCCGATCCGCGAAGTCCTGCTCCAGCCGGGCGCTGGGGCTGCAGTTCAGCCAGCGGTGCGCCGACGAGGCGGACAGGATCGCGTGTGTTCGCGGTGCCATTACAACACCTCCGCCTTTGCCTTCAGGGCAGCGTACCGGCCGGGATCAACAGCGCTCAGCTTGTCCGCGCCACACTCCCGGATCAGGGCCTGTACCTCGGCGCGATGCCCGGCGACGGACTTTTCGGCCAGTACCGCCCGGACTTCTTCCAACGTTACGGTCGGCTGGGAGGGTTCCTGCTGGGACTGTGCGGCAGGCTCGTCCTTCACGTGATCGTCGCCGCTGAAGATCTCCCGGAGGGTCTGGCTGATCTCGATCAGGGCTTCACCACACCTGCGCAGCTCTGCGACGGCGGTGGACAGTTCCGACATTTTGCTCATGCTTCGGTTCTCCTTTCTTTTGCCTCATTGCGTTGATCTGGCCAGCCATGCGT
>CADASI010000197.1 GCA_902790525.1 uncultured Eubacteriales bacterium | reverse complement strand
CCCCCAGGGCAATGCCAAAGTGGCATCCTTCCGTCTCGCCACCACCGAACGCTACCGCGACCGCAACGGCGAAACCCGCGAGAACACCGAATGGCACAACATCGTCGCCTGGCGCAGCAACGCGGACCTCGTGGAAAAGTTCGTCCACAAGGGCAGCCAGATCTACATCGAAGGCAAGCTCCGCACCCGTCAATGGACGGACCAGACCGGCAACAAGCGCTTCACCACCGAAATCCAGGCCGACAACATCCAGCTCCTCGGCAAGCGTCCCGACGCCCCCCAGGGCGGCCAGCCCGGCCAGGGCCAGGGCGGCTACTCCGCCCCCAATGACTACCGTGGCCAGAACGGCTACCAGGGCCAGCAGGGCGCCGGCTACCAGGGCGGCTATTCCGGCCAGGGCTTCCAGGGCCAGGGCGGCCAGCCCGCCGGCCCGCAGGGCGGCTACGCCCCCGCCGGCCCCGCTCCCATGGGCCCTTCCCAGCCCGCCCTCCCGCCTACGCCCCCCAGCCCTCGCAGCCCGTCTACCCGGCCCCCGGCGCCGCCCCCACCCCCTCCGACGCCCCCGACGACGACCTGCCGTTCTAGGCCCTCCCTTTCCGAAGCACTCACTGTCGATGGTGGTCCAATCACTGGACCACCATCGGCATTTTACCCCCTATTTCGCTTATGGTGTCCCACCCAATGGACCACCATCAGCACTCGTGGGCCGCTACCCCAGGACGAGCTCGACGGGGCAGTGGTCGGAGCCGGTGATTTCGTCGTGGATGGCGGTGGTGAGGATGCGGTCGCGGAGGGCGGCGGAGACGACGAAGTAGTCGATGCGCCACCCGGCGTTGTTGGCGCGGGCGTTGAAGCGGTAGGACCACCAGGAGTACTTGACTTCACCGGGGTGCTGGAAGCGCCAGGTGTCGATGAAGCCGGCGCCGAGCAGGGCGCTGAACTTCGCGCGCTCCTCGTCGGTGAAACCGGCGTTGCGGCGGTTCGAGGCGGGATTTTTCAGGTCGATCTCCTCGTGCGCGACGTTCAGGTCGCCGCAGAACACGACCGGCTTCGGGAGGCCGCTGAGGTAGGCGCGCATGTCATCCTCCCAGCGCATGCGGTAGTCCAGCCGCCGCAGGCCGTCCTGGGAGTTGGGCACGTAGGCGCACACCAGGAAGAAATCAGGATATTCGAGCGTGATCGCGCGGCCCTCGTGGTCATGTTCGTCAATGCCGATGCCATAGCGCACGGACATCGGTTCGTGCTTCGTATAAACCGCGGTGCCGGAATAGCCCTTCTTCTCCGCGTAGTTCCAGTAGGAAAGGTAGCCGGGGAATTCCAGGTCGATCTGCCCGGCCTGCAGCTTGGTCTCCTGCAGGCAGAAAAAGTCGGCGTCCAGGTCCACGAAGTCGATCTGCCCGGCCTGCAGCTTGGTCTCCTGCAGGCAGAAAAAGTCGGCGTCCAGGTCCACGAACACGTCGGCGAACCCTTTCCCCGCCACGGCCCGCAGGCCGTTCACGTTCCAGGAAATGAATTTCATAGCTATTCAAGCGTCCAGGTGGCGCCGTCCTTGGTGTCCTTGACGGTGATGCCGAAGGAGGCGAGGAGGTCGCGGATGCGGTCGGACTCGGCCCAGTTCTTCTCCGCGCGGGCCTTGCGGCGGTCCTCCAGGACAATGTCCATGACGCCTTCCAGCGCCTTCTCGGCCTTGCCGGAGCCGCCGGCGGCCTCCTCGTCGCGCAGGCCCAGGACGCCGTACACGATGTCGTCGAAGAGCTGCCGGAGGGCGGCCTTGTCGGCTTCCGGCAGCTTCCCGCCGTTGACCAGTTTCACGGCCTCGAACAGGTGCGCGATGGCGATGGGGGTATTCAGGTCGTCGCAGAGGGCGTCGTAGACGTTCTCGATGAGGGCCTGCACCGCCGGGGAGGCAGATTTCTCGACTTCGCTCGAAATGACAGAAGAAACTTCGCTCGAAATGACAGTTTCATTGTCATTTCGACCGAGCGAAGCGAGCGGAGAAATCTCCCCGGCGCCCAGCTCGCGGCCGGCCTGCATCAGGCGCTTGTAGCCCTTCTCGGCGGCGGCGAGGGCTTCGTTGGAGAAGTCCAGGGTGCTGCGGTAATGGGCCTGGAGGATGAAGAAGCGGATGGTCATCGGGCTGTAGGCGCGGTCCAGCTTGGG
>CADASI010000196.1 GCA_902790525.1 uncultured Eubacteriales bacterium | reverse complement strand
GGCGGCGGAAGAACTGGTATTCGGTTCCATTACCACCGGAGCTGCTAATGACATTGAGCAAGCTACGAAGCTTGCCCGCGCCATGATCACCCGCTACGGCATGAGCGAGGACTTTGACATGGTCGCCATGGAGACGGTCACGAATCAGTATCTCGGCGGCGATACGTCTCTGGCCTGCTCCGCCGAAACACAGAGCAGGATCGACGAGCAGGTCGTGGAGCTGGTTCGAAAGCAGCATGAAAAAGCGCTGGCCATTCTGAAGGACAATCGCGGCAAGCTGGATGAGCTGGCCTCCTATCTGTACGAGCACGAAACCATCACGGGTGAGGAGTTCATGCAGATCCTCAACGCAGCATAAAGTCCATGTGAAGAAAGACCCGCAGGGTGAACCGCCCTGCGGGTCCGCTTTTTCGGCGGGCGTCGGTCGCGCTCCCGCGCCGGAATACATCGGCAGGATCGAGATGTTTTTTCTTGGTTTCAGTGGAATTAGCATCCGGGTTGTGGTATTCTATACAGGAAAGCCGTTGAGCCGCATCAAAGCCGAAAAAGAAGAACAGGAGAAAGAATACATGAAAAAGCTGATTTGCATCCTGCTGACAGTCTGCATAGAATGGACCCGGCAGGGCACTTATGAAGACGAGAGCGGCAATCATCTGATCGTTAACCTCTCCGAGACGGAAGGCTATGAGGGCTGGGCTGTCTCCCTGATGCTGGACGGTGAAGCGATCGGTTGGATCATCCGTCAGGAAGGGAATGCCCTGCGCGGCAACCTGAACGGCTGGGATGAGAAATTGGATCCCTTCAACGTCACCGTCACCGAAGAGGGGGAAGACGGCCTCAAGCTCGAGGTAGAGGGCGGCGAGACCTACCATTTCACGCCGGTGGATATGCCGGAGGCAACGATCGTGGTCACGGTCAACATTGAGGGCTGGGGCCATATCGCGTATACCAAGGGCGAGGAAGTGCCGGAGATCGATCCGGAGTTCCCGGCGCAGTCGGCCTATATCGGTCTGGCCGAGCCCGCTGTCCACACCTTCCTGGCCGAGCCGGAGGCGGGCAATCTCTTTGTGAAATGGACAAAGAACGGAGAGGATTATTCGACCGAGCCGCAGATCACGCTTCTGCTGGATGAAAGCGCGGAATATATCGCGGTGTTTGAGGAAGATCCGAACTGGCAGAATCCCGTGATGAATTTCGTCGGGGAGTACCAGTGCGATCGGGCGCACGCCCTGGTCGAGTGCTTCGGCTTTGACGAGGCCTTTATCACCATCGAGTGGGGCCAGACTCGCTGGATCATCGTCGGCAAGCTGGATACTGACACGCTGGCCATCAGCTATTCCGGCGCCAGCAAAGCAGAGCTTGTCTATGATGAGGCTGGCGAAATCAAGAGCGATGAGTCCGTTTATGACGACGGCACCGGAACCATCGCCTTCCACGACGACGGAACCTTTACCTGGCACGAGGATCAGTCCGAAACCGGGGAGGATATGGTGTTCGAATGGATCCCGGCCATGGGCGACGACTCCATCTCCATGCCAAATCCCTGGACGGAGGCCGACAGCGCGGAAGCTGCGGCGGACGGAGCGGGCGTCGGCTATTTCAAGCTTCCGGAAGCCGGAGCGGAAGTAGTCGGAGGCCCGATCGGCTGGGAGTTCTACCGCTATACGGATCTGCTTGCCGAGGCAAACGGCTACGTTGGTGCTGCGGAGCTTACGGTTCGAAAAGGCGTGAACCGGCCGGATCATGAGGTGAGCTACGACACGGCCGATGTGTCCGGCGATTATACCGCCTACGCATATGAGTGGACGATCGAGGCAGGTGGATGGCAAATCCGATGCTTTGGCAACGAGGAGGGTCGGGCGATGAAAGCGATCTGGTCCTCCGACAACTTCAGCTATTGCATCCTGGTCCGCGGTCAGGGGGATCTTCGGGATACCTACGGCCTCGGCTCTGATGATATCGCTTCCCTCGTCGACGCGATCGCATAGTGATCAGCAAACAAAGCTCTCAGGGCTCTGCTGGCATATGCTTTTCATCTTACCGATACGTAAAACAAA
>CADASI010000195.1 GCA_902790525.1 uncultured Eubacteriales bacterium | reverse complement strand
GGCAGTAGCGGCAGTGCGTAAAAGTCAAGGGAAATCAACGCAGAAATGCAGCCAAAGACGCCGAAAATGCGCTTCAGGCATTTTAGAAACACACTCTAAAGCCCCCGGCAAGTGTTGTGAACACTCCGCCGGGGGTGGAAGAAAGTAGGTAGCCACATGGAGAGAATCAGGCGGACCGCAGCCAGGATCTCTCTCATTACGGCTTGGGAGGTATTATAAACCGTGGATGTGAACTGGGGATGAACAAGGGGGGGAGACATATCCCCCGGCACGATAGTCGGGGATACAGAGATTCATGATCTGAAGAGCGGAGGGCTCAAGGACTTGAACCGATCAAGTGTGTCTGACCTTCATCCGCAGTATGTTGGGCAAGGCGTCATCTTCCTGCCAGGTGTAGGCCATATCCTCGGTCATGCCCTTCAGCACAGACAATGCGATATCATCGTCCGTCCGGGTCAGATCCATGCGCGGCCCGGCATAGTGGAACGTCCATTCCGCATCCTCTGTCTGTTCAGAGTACTCGCAAACGGCCTGGACAAGCGGTTGCTCCAGTGTGGCTACCAGCAATTGCGTGGTCTCTTCAAAGGCCAGATTGATTCGGTTGGCCAGCTTCGGCGCAATCTGGTTGCGGTTGCAGTAGTTCATGATCTCCCCTGCCATACCCAGGAAGTCGTAATCCCGGCTTTCGATGTTCAGCTCCAGCACCTTGAGCCGCCGCACAAACCGACGGGTGTTCTCCCGCTGAGGATGGTCGAAGATTTGCTCCGGCGTACCGTCCTCGTAGATGCCGCCTTCATCCATGAAGAACACGCGGTTGCAGATCGCGCGGGCGAAGGCCATTTCGTGAGTGACGATCATCAGTGTCTTTGCGGAGGGCCCGCTTGCATCCTTCTTCGCCAGATCCCGGATGACCGCCTGCACCTCACCGACCATCGTGGGGTCAAGGGCGCTGGTCGGTTCGTCAAACAGTATCACCTCAGGATCCATGGCCAGCGTCCGCGCGATGGCGATACGCTGCTTCTGCCCGCCGGACAGCTCGTCCGGATAGTTCGGCGCCTTTTCCGCCAGACCCACCGTGCGCAAAAGCCTCATGCCTGTATCATAGGCTTCCTGCTTCGATTTGCCAAGAAGATCCATCGGGGCCATCATGATGTTCTCGATCACCGTCCTGTGACCGAACAGGTTGAACGACTGGAACACCATGCCCATCTTTTGCCGTACCTTGTTTATGTCGCACCTGGGGCTCGTGATCTCGACATCGTCCACCCATATCCTGCCCGACGTGGGCTTCTCCAATTGGTTGATGCACCTGAGCAGCGTACTCTTGCCGGTGCCGGAGGGGCCGATGATAGAGATGACATCTCCATCGTTGATCTCCACACTTACATCCTTGAGGGGTGTGACATTAGGGTATTCTTTCTTCAGATGTTCGATCTTAATCATCAGTCTTTACCCCCTTCAGAATGCTCTCACGGCTGCGTTTCTTCGGGTTAATGTTTGTGCCAATCCGGCTGACGACCAGGCCGATCAACCCCTCCAGCACAGCACGATGTCGCCCATCTTGGTCAGGTCCTGCACCGCGATGTAGCCCACGATGGCCGTCGCCTTGATCAGCCCCACGATCTCGCCCCGGTAGGCGGGCAGCACGTGGGGGAGCGCCTGGGGCAGTATGATGCGGAAGAACGTGCGGTGGTTCGAGTAGCCCAGCGCGTAGGCAGCCTCATACTGCCCGTTATCCACCGCACCGACGCCCATCTTCAAAAGCCCAAAATGCCCTGCACCAGCCACAGGCAGAAGCGGGTGACCAGGTTGGCGACGGGGTTGCCGTTTCGGCACAGCATGAACACTGCAAAGCCCAGCAGCGTGCCGGACAGGATCGACAGCAGCGTGATGACAAGCGTGGTGATGACTCCCCGGACGAACAGCTTCCAACGGTCCTCGCGAATGAAGGTCTTGTGGAAGCTGGCTGCGATACCGCTTTGCCCGTCGTTCGTCGATGCGCCTGCGGCAATGGTTTCCGCTCTGACGACGGCCACCGTGCCGCTGTGATAGGTCGGCGCGCTGAACAGCACGCTCTGGGCGCGCTCCTCGGTGACGGTGATGCAGCAGGCCGCAAAGTCGCACTTGCCCGTCTGAACTGCGGGCAGCACACCGCCAAAGTCCATCGGAACGACCTCCAGCCGATATCCGTTGGCCGCGCAGAACCGGGCGGCGATATCGACATCATAGCCGACGGGTCGGTTGTCCTTCACGTAGACAAACGGCGGGAGCGTGGTGTCCGCCGCCATGCGCAGCGTACCGTTGGTGTCGGGCAGCGTCTCATAATCCTGCACGATCTTTTTGTCCTCATCCGTGCCAAACCAGACGCCGTCGATCTTATCCATCGTGCCGTTTTCCCACAGTTCGTCCACAAACGCGCTGTACTGATCGCGAAGCGCCTGCCCGGCGTCGGATTTGGGAAACACGGCGGCGATGGCGCTGCTGTCGAAGCTCCCGGCGATTTGCAGGTCGTCGTTGCTGATCAGCATGAATCTGGCGATGGGCTCGTCAGTCGCCCAGAAGTCCACCTTTTGGGTCCGCAGCGCGGCCATGCAACCCGTCTGGGTGTTGTAGTACCCCACTTCGATATCCGGCAGCACCGACTGGGCGACCTCGCCCGAAATCGTACCCGTCTGCACGCCGGCGCGCCTGCCGGAAAGCCGCTCCAGCGAGGGCAGATCGCCATCTGCCTGAGCATTCGCGTCGCTTCCCAGCACCGCCATCATGGTACCGCCGGTGTAGTAGGGATCGGAGAACAGCACGCTCTCCTTGCGCTCCTCGGTGATGGCGATGCCGGAGATGGCGAAGTCCACCTTCCGGGCCTGCACTGCTGCCAGCATGCCGTCAAAGTCCATGGTGGTCACGTTCAGGCCGTAGCCGTTGGCCTCGCAGAACAGCACGCACAGCTCGATCTCCATGCCCACGCATTCCTCGCCGCGGTAGTAGTTCATCGGCAGGAAGGTGCCCTCGGTGGTCATGGTCAGCACGCCCCTGGGCGCGGGCAGCGATTTGTAGTCCGGCACGGTGCGCTCCGCCTCGGGAGCCTCCGTCCACTTTTTGAGGATGCGGTCCAGCTCGCCCTTTTCGCGCATGTCCTTTATCCAGGCGTTCATCTCGGCGCACAGCGCTTCTCCCTTTTCGTCCTTCGGCAGCACGAAGCCGCAGTCGTAGGACCGGAGCT
>CADASI010000194.1 GCA_902790525.1 uncultured Eubacteriales bacterium | reverse complement strand
CTTCACCCGGGAGCTGTACGCCTTCAGCGACCGGCTGGCGGAGATCACCGGCGTGCCGCTGACCAGCGGGAACCTCTCGATGGCCTTCCACAGGCTGGCAGAGGCGCAGACGCAATTATCCCGGTTCATCGACCTGCGCCGCAGACACCCGACGCTGATCCGCGGCACCTTCGCCATGGCCGTGATGAACGCCATGAGCTACACCTGGGCGCCGCGATGGACGAAGCAACTCGCCCGGATGAACGACGAGCTGGAGGGCCTGGCGAAAACCGGAACCATGGCCGTGAAGGACAACCAGCCCCGGCTGCTGCTGACGGGTTCGCCGGTGATCTTCCCGAACTTCAAGCTGCCGCTGCTGATCGAGGAGATGGGCGGGCTGCTGGCCGCTGACGAGACTTGCATGGGGGAGAGGGGACTGTACGACCCGCCGGCCATCGTCGACCCCAGCTTAAACGGCATGATGCGCGCGCTGGCGAACCGGTCCACGCGCCCCTGCACCTGCCCCACCTTCGCGGACAATAAGCGCAGGCTCTACCGCGTGCGGCAGATGATCGAAGACTATCGCATACAGGGCGTCGTGTATCATGTGCTGCGCGGCTGCCTGGTCTATGATTACGAATACGCCGCCATGGAGGCGGAGATGGCAAAGCTGGGCGTCCCGATCATCCGGTGGAGACCGACTACAACGAGGAGGATGTGGAGCAGCTGCGCATCCGCATCGAGGCGTTCATCGAACTGATCAAGTATGGAGGAAACGACACATGAGCGTATATGCGGGACTGGACGGCGGCTCCACCTACCTGAAAGCCGCCCTGATCGATCAGACGGGAAGGGTGCTGAACACCGGTGTGGTATCCACGGGCATCGACAACAACGGCGCGGCGGAGGCGCTGCTCAAGCGCCTGACGCAGGAAGTGGGCATCGACCGAATCGCCTACACGATGGCCACCGGCTACAGCCGGAAGATACTGGAAACCGCGGACGACGACGTGAGCGAGATCACCGCCCACGCCTACGGGGTGCGCATCACTGCGCCGAAGGGGTACAGGCCCGGCATCATCGTGGACATCGGCGGGCAGGACAGCAAGGTCATCTACCTGGACAGCCAGTATCACGTGAAGAACTTCACGATGAACGACAAGTGCGCCGCGGGCACCGGCAAGTTCATGGAGGTCATCGCGCAGATCCTGGAGACGACCATCGACCAGGTGGGGCCGCTGTCGCTTCAGAGCCACGCGCCCTGCGACATCAACAGCACCTGCGTGGTGTTCGCGCAGTCGGAGGTGATCTCCCTGGTCGCCCGGAAGTTTGACCGGCGGGACATCCTGGCGGGCATGCACGCCTCGATGGCGCGGCGCGTGGTGAAGATGATTAGAAAGAGCGAGCTGGGCGGTGACATACTGATGACCGGCGGCGGCGCGCTGAATACGGGATTGCGGCAGGCCTTCGAGGATGAATTGATGCGGGACGTGTACACCGCCAACTATCCCCAGTTCAACGGGGCCATCGGCGCGGCGCTGATCGCCAGCGAAAGGGGGCGGTGAGCATGTTCGCGCAAGCCATCGCAAGCGCGGCCTCGGTGGGACTGGGCTGCGGCGCGAGCTGCGGCTCGTCCGCCTCGGCCTTCCTGAGCACCTACGTGTTGTCCGAGGGGCGCGGCATGGGCTTCGCCCTTCGGCAGGTGCTGTCCTTCTATCTGGGCAAGCTCGCCGCCGTACTGTTGGTATGCCTCGGCGGCGCGCTGGTCGGGAGGACATTCATTCAGTCGGACGGCACGCTGCTGGGCGTTCCCCTCGGCAAGGCCAAGGCCGTCTATGCCGTCATGCTGTGCGCCGCCGTCTGGCTGATCGTCGGCTGGTTCCGGGAGCGGAAGGGCTGCGCGGGCTGCCGCCATTGCGGCGGCGGGCTGAAGGCCGTCCCCTCCTTCGCCGTGGGCATGGCCTACGGGCTCTCGCCCTGCGCGCCGCTTCTGATGGTGCTGGGCTACGCCGCCGCGCTGACCGTCCCCGCCGCGCTCATGCTCGGCACGGTGTTCGCGCTGGCCAGCTCGCTCGTCCCGGCGCTGCTGATCCTCGCCCTCGCCGGCGCGCTGTCCACAAAAATTACCGCCCAACTGGGCAGGGCGCTGCCCCGGTTCCAGCTGGCGGTGTATGGGTTCTATCTTATTTCTGCCGTATGGGGATCGATGAGGTAACGATGAAGCTTCCCCTGTTGCAGAAGCGGGGGCTTCAGCGGGTTTTCCTCCGCCATCCATGCTCCCCGTGGTAGATCATCAGACGGGTCATTCCCCCGTCCGCGCAGATGTTCTCACCGGTGATGAAGCCAGCTTTGTCTGAACAGAGGAACAGCGCCAATTCTGCAATGTCCTCAGGCTTCCCGACTCTCCGAACCGGCTGCTGCGCAGCGTCCGGTCCGGTAATATCGACGCCGGCGGTATCAATCCATCCCGGCGAGATGCTGTTTACCCGCACTTTTCCCGCCAGACTGACGGCCAGCGCATGAGTCAATGCAGCGATTCCACCCTTCGCGGCGGTATAGCTCTCCGTCTGCGGCTGGCTCATCCGGTCCCGGGATGAGGAGATGTTTACCACGGCCGCACCTGGGGCGAAGTACGGCATCAACAGCTTTGTCAGGTAGAACGGCGCGGTCACGCCGATTGTCAGGGCTTTGTTGAAATCATCCCAGGAGCAATCATTGATCCCCTTCATCATTGGCGGCGCGTTGTTGATGAGGCAGTCCACATGACCGCTTTGCGCGATGACCCACGATGTGAACTGTTCCAGAACATGGGGATCCGAAATATCTCCCACATACCAGTCCCCCGGGGTTGTATCGATGATGTGGACCACAGCCCCCTCTGCGCGGAAAGCGGAGGCAATGGCTTTCCCAATCCCGTGCGCGCCGCCTGTGATGACAGCCACTTTGCTGTCAAATTGATTTTGCATGTCCTTCGTCCTCCATCAGAGCATTGTTTTATAAAGACCTCTCCAACGACGCGATAGGCGTTGAAGGACGGGTCGAAGATGATCGGGCGCTTTTTTTGCTTCGTGCCTGTAATCACATTATAGCGGATGGGCATCGCGTTGTCCACCCGAAAAACGCCTGAAGGACGGCGCACAATTCAGTAAACGTTCCTATGAACCCGGGACAGACGAGGAAAAATACACGGTTGATGGAGCATCCGCTTTTTGGTATAATCATCGTGGATAAATGTATCAGGAACGGTAGGGGGGAAAGATGATACTGCCAATCGAAAGGATGCGAAAAGCGTCTGTCCTGCTCCTGATCGCCATGCTGGCTGGTTTTTGCCAGCCTGCCAAGGCCTGTGTACTGCTCTATTCGGGCGGTGACATGACGGACGACGGGGCGAATATGTTTATGCGTTCCGAGGAGATCGATGCGGACGCCAATAAGGTGTATTACGTTTCTCCCGCGGGCAGGCATCTCAAGGGGGAAACGTACCAGGGGTGTACGGATTTCACCTGGACCTTTACCCACGACAGCTATCAATACACGGCGCGCTGCGACGGTTTGATCGACGGCGTCTGTCCGAACTGTGAGGGCGCCCACGATCATACGCCATA
>CADASI010000193.1 GCA_902790525.1 uncultured Eubacteriales bacterium | reverse complement strand
CGTGCCCTCCGACTGCCGTGCCTACTACACGCTGGACTGCACCGACCCGACCCAGTCCAGCACGCCCTACACCGGGCCGATCACCATCACCGGCACCACCATACTGCGCACGCGGGTGTACCGCGAGGGCTACATGGAGTCCGTCATGGACACCCAGAGCTACCTGTACGATGTCAACAACGGCGACGGCACCGTGTACGTGATGTCGCTGGTGTCCGACCCGTACAACCTGTACAGCGACGAGGCGGGCATCATGGCCATGGGTCCCAACGCCATGCCGATCTACCCTTACGGCAGGCGGAACCGGGGCGCGAACTTCTGGATGGACTGGGAGCGCGAGGCGCACGTCGAGGTCTTCGGCCTCAATGCCGCCGAGCTGCTCTCGCAGGAATGCGGCATAAAGATGCACGGCAATGTCAGCCGCGCGGCCGGGCAGAAGACCTTCCGGGTGATCGCCCGCAGCCAGTACGGCTCCAACCGCTTCCACGCGAAGCTGTTCACGCACCGGCCCTACACCGAGTATCAGTCCTTCCTGATCCGGGCCGACACCCAGGACGGCGTCAGGACCCGCATGCGGGATATGCTGATACAGCGGCTGGCCCGGGACACCAGCCTGTACTATCAGGAAGGCGAGATCGGCGTATTGTACCTCAACGGCATGTTCTTCGGCCAATACACACTGCGCGAGCGCGTCAATCCCTTCAGCATCTGCCAGTTTGAGGGCTGGGAGGGCGAGGAGGACGACCTCGACCTGGTCAAGGGCAACGCCAACGTGATGCAGGGCAGTACCGCCACCATGACGAAGCTGCTCGATTGGGCCAAGACCCACGACATGAATACCGACGAGGCCTACCGGATGCTGGACGCCAACATCGACATCCAGAACTACATCGAGTACATGGCGATCGAGATCTACTCCGGCAACCTCGACATGCGGCTGAATATCAAGCGCTACCGCAACCCCAGGCGGGACGGCAAGTGGCGCTGGGCGCTGTTCGATCTGGACGTGGGCTTCCGCGAGAGGGTCGATACAGTCAGGCTCTGGCTGAATCCCGGCGGCACGGGCAGCAGGATGAGCACGGACAACTCGCTGTTCGTCGCCTGCATGAAGAACGACACCTTCCGCGACCGCTTCCTGACCCATCTGGGTCGGCAGATGGCGACCACGCTGTCCTCCGAAAACGTGCTCCGGGAGATCGATGCGCTGTACAATACCATGAAGCCCGTGCTGCCCGACCAGTTCAAGGCGTGGTCCCAGTCCGAGGCGGACTATCAGGAATCGTTGCAGGAGCTTATCGATATCGTCAGGGAACGTCCCGGATGCATGCTCCAGTATCTGAAGGCTGCGGAGAACCTGCACCTGACCAGGTCGGAGATGGAACGCTACTTCGGCGACGTCATGGCCATCGAGGGCGTCACCTACGACAGCATCGAGCCCCCCGATGAGGAGGACGAAGATCCGGCCGTCATGACACAGCCCGAGGAGGAGGCCGAAGCCCCTGTCGCGACGACGCAGCCCGAGGGCGGGCAGGCGACCGGCGCGCCGGAGGCGGCGCATGACGGGGAGGCGGCGGACGACATACTGGCCGGGCTCATCGCGGGCAAGAAGTAAAGGATAATGCCGCCTATTATCGGTTTATGGAGGCAATGCTGTGGCAAATCGCAGAAGCGAGAGGCTTCATAAAAACACAAAAAAAAACCAGGCTCAGGGCGCGCCGGTGCCGGCGATTATCGCGCTGGTGTGCGCCGTCGCGCTGGTCGCCGGAGTTCTGTCGACGTTTGTCGGCGGCGCGGCGGACGGCGTGGACGCGCCGCTGCGGTTAAGCGAGGTCATGACGTCCAACGGTTCCACCATAATACTCTCCGACGGGGAGATGCCTGACTGGATCGAGATCGAAAATGTGTCTGACGCCCCCGTGGACCTGACCGGCTGGGCGCTGGTGAACCAGGCCAAGCCCTCCAATGCTTTCGCCTTCCCCGGCGGCACGCTGGGGGCGGGGGAGCGCGTGGTGGTCTACTGCGACAACGTCAGGAAGTCGCTGGTGAACGGCCAGTATCACGCGCCG
>CADASI010000192.1 GCA_902790525.1 uncultured Eubacteriales bacterium | reverse complement strand
CCTTCGGCAACATCACCCGCATCAACAATGTGCTGGAGGGCTTTGCCGACAGCCTGGAGGAATCGAAGCGCAAGCTGACCACGCTGGAGCAGCAGCTGGAAACGGCGAAGGAGGAGGTCGCCAAGCCCTTCCCGCAGGAGCAGGAGCTGATCCAGAAGGAAGCGCGGCTGTCCGAGCTGAACGCCCTCCTGAATATGGATGAACGCGGCTCGGAAGCGGCACTGATCGACGATGAGGCGGCGGTGGACGCGACGGAAAACCTCGCCACTGTGGAGGAACAGCCGAAAGAACCTGTGGAGGCTGACAAGCCAGAGCAGGAAACCGTGAAACCCAAAAGATATCAGATGGCAATAAGGCGCGGGACAAGCTCATGGCGCTGTACAAGGCGGGCGGTATCGAGTTTAAGTTCGTCACCTCCACCGACAATGAAATTCTGAATACCACCCCGCTGACGGTCATGCCATTGCAGCGGTTTGAAATCTTCGGCAAGGATGCGCTGTTCACCGATCTGCATGCCGACGATGTGGACAAGCTGCAAGGCATCGACAAGCTCTACCGCTACGACCTGCGGCACGGGGACGACGACAGCGTTCCGCTATCGGTGGAACCGCGCGTTACGGCCAACCGCTTCGGCACGGTTTTTACCGCCGAGCCGCTATTCATCAAAGGCGAGTTTTCCCGCGACCTCTTTGACGAGGACTGGGGATTTCTCTCCGACCGGGAGGACATGACCCCGGAACAATTCTACAACGCGATGCTTGAAAAGGAGAAACAGACCATGCGCGAATATGAAATCCTCCAGTTGAATCAGGACAGCAGGGAATACCTGTTTATGAACACCAAGGAATTGCGGGAAATGGGCGTGTCGCCATCCGCGTCCAGCTACAATACCGTGTACAAGGGCGCTTTGGAGCCGGGCATGACGCTGGATGAACTGTTTGACAAGTTTAATGTGGACAGGCCGGAGGACTTCAAGGGGCACTCCCTGTCTGTCAGCGATGTGATCGTGGTGAACGACGAGCGTGGCAAGACGGCCTGGTTCGTGGACAGCATGGGCTTTACCCAGCTTCCGCAATTTTACGTTGGACAGGTACAGCAGCAGGAGACGGAGAACAGCGACATGACCTATTTGCCCGTCTACCGGCACTCTGCCGATTACGCCCGCGAGGCCGGGGAGCGTGACGAGTATCGCGCCTCCCTCCAGGAAAACGCAAGATGCAAGGCCGCCATTGAAAAGGCCGTCAATATGCACTATGACGGGATGTACCTGAACGACAACGCCATCTCCGCGGTGCTGGAGCAGTACGGCCCGGAGCGCGTTTCGTGGGTGCTGGGCAATACCATCACCATGAAGGAACATGATGGGCGCTTCTCCCGGAGCAACAAGGCGTGGGCGCAGGCGATGAACGTACCCATCGACAGGGACAGCTTCGGGAGCCTGCGGAATTGGAGCTACACCGTCGAGAGCCATCCCGCCATTCTCGATCTGTACACCACGCTCCTGCGGAAAGAATTGGAAAGGCCGCCCCAGGAGCGCGCGGCGGAGAAACCGATTGCCCGTGAGGAATCAAAGCCCCAGCCAGAGCCGTCAAAGCCCGCCAAGCGTAAGAGCGAGCCGAGCCTGTGAGGGACATTATGCAAACGGGGAGGCGATGACCGATACTTCAGGAACGCTGCCAGCTCTATCAAATGAAGGACGGCGAGGCGTTGCGCGAATATATCTTCCAACCCTTCGCCGTCCTCGCCTCCAAGCTGTATTTCCCCAACGAAGCTGACTACGATATGGCTTACAATGACCTGCTGCGTCCCAACGAGGATGTGCGGGCGGTACGGGAGCGTTTATCGTCATTACAGCGCAAGCGTGGCTGCTTTCGGCAGATCAACACCAGCGACGTGATCGTGCTGCGGCGCGAGACCGGCACGATCTGCTGCTTTGTCGATGGAGACGGCTTCGTAATGCTGGATGGCTTCTTCGGCCTGCCATCCTCCGGCAACCCGCTGACGCTGGAAACAGAACACTATGCCATCCCCGGCAAGAAGGGATTGTGGCGGGTCGTGGACAGCATCACCTATGAAAACATCCTTTTCTTCCTGCTGGAGCATGAGGAACACGGGCGGGAAATCCCCTGTGTCATCCTCGATTCCAAGGGGGAAATGGTATCGGACACAATCACAAAGGATTTTGATGAAACAGCCGCGGAGCAGATGCGGCTGTTTTTGCACCCGGAGCTGCCGAAGCAGGCTACGGAACATGAGCGACCCCCGAAGGAGCTTTGGCAGAAATTCTATGAGAACGGCGAATACGTCCGGCACGCCAGCCATGAGGTCGGCAGCGAGGAAAACTACAACCACATCGACGGGGTGAACAACAATCAGAAACCACAACGGCCCGCATGGGTCGATCCGAAGAAGCGTCCTTCCGTGCGCAAGCGCCTCCG
>CADASI010000191.1 GCA_902790525.1 uncultured Eubacteriales bacterium | reverse complement strand
ACCATCCGCACCGCCCGCCTCCAGGCGAAGTGAAGTTGCTTATTTGCTTTCCTTCCCTCCGAAACTCCGAGTAATGGGTTAGTGGGTTGCGCAGCCCACCAACCGATCTGAGGATTAGGGCCGTCTCTCCGCAAGGGTTCGGTCGCTTGAAGTCTCCAAAATGAAGAAAAATGAAAAAGTTCATTTTTCCCCTTGCGTTCTTGTATATGATATGTTATAATAGACGGCATGAAAACAAGGGCAGATAAGGTCAAGGCGCAGCCCGCGCCTTTTCTGGAGAAGGTCGCCGGGTTCATGCCCGTCGCGAGGGGATCGCTTGCGCTCGTGCGCAAGGCGTGCGGCAAGCCCGGATGCAGGGCGTGCAAGTCCGGCAGGAAGCACCCCGCGTGGCTGTTCGTGTACCGCGAGGGCGGAAAGCAGAAGAGCCGCCACGTCCCCGCGCAATGCGCACCGCTCATGAAGCTGGCGATAGAGAACGGCCGGAAGCTGGAGCAGGCGATCTGCGCGGAGGGCCTCGCCTATCTCGACTCGCTGGTCGCGGAGGCCGCGCGGTAAGGTGCCGCCTGCGAAGTGCCAGCACTGGAACCGGTGCGGGAAGTACACCGAGCTGGCGGTCAGGATCGACCGCCTGGAGGAACGCCTTGCCGCGAAAGACCGGAGGATTCTGGCGCTGGAGGAGGAGAACGCCCGGCTCAGGGACGCACAGTGCGGCGGCAAAGCCAATCCCGCCACGGCGAAGCCGTTCGGGAGCTCCACCCCGTCGTCGCTGATCCCCATAAAGCCGAACTCGTCCGAAGAGGACAGGAAGCTCGTCGGGGGCCAGCCGAAAGGCCATCCGGGGCACGGGAGGAAGTCCGTCCCGGACGGCGAGGCGGACGAGGTGGCCGAACTTCCGAGGCCGGCGTCATGCCCTGTCTCCGGCCTCCCGCTCGCGAGCTGGACGACGCGCACGAGGACCGTCGTCCACATGGTCCCCGCAAGGCGCATCGTCAGGAACTACACGATATACAGGGCGTGGTGTCCCCTCTGCGGGAAGTACCACGAATCCGAAGTGCCGGGCGTCATGCCCTACTTCGCGTTCACGAACGACCTGATCTCGCAGGTTCTCGTCGACCACTTCCGGGCGGGCATCCCGCTCGGGACGCTCGCGAGGCGGGCCGGCGTGAAGAAGGCCGCGCTGAAGAAGATGGCGCACAAGGTCGCGGAGCTGCTGGAGGGCGGCGTCGCGAGGCTCGTCGAGGAGTTCTGCGCGGCCCCGGTCAAGCACGCGGACGAGACCGCGTGGTCGTGCGACGGGAAAAGCGGCTACGCATGGGGCTTCTTCACCCCGACGGTCTCGGTGTACAGGTTCCGAGGCACCCGGGCGTCGACCGTCCCCGCGGAGATCTTCGGCGAGGGCGCGCACGTCGGCGTCCTCGGCGTGGACCGCTACAGCGCCTACAACTGCGCCTGGAGGGGAAGGATGCAGTACTGCCTTGAGCACTTCAAGCGGAACGTCCGCGACCTGCTCGAGGCGGAGCCGGAGAACAAGGAATACCAGAAGCACATTCCCCGGTTCCTCGAACTGCTCGCCTCGGCAATGACGCTCCGCAGCAGGAAGCGCGGCAAGGAGTACGACGAGGAGTCCGTGTCCGTCCGCGACGAACTTCTCGCCATCGCGAGGAGTCCCGTCAAGGACGGCAGGCTCAAGGGGTACTTCGACCTCATCGTCAACAGGCGCGACAGGTTCTTCCAGTGGGTCTGCAACCCCGAGGTCGAGGCGGAGAACAACCTCGCCGAGAGACGTCTCAGGCCGCTTGTCATCGCCCGGAAGGTCTGCTTCGGCTCCCAGTCGGAGAAAGGACTGAAGACCCGCGAGACGCTGATGACCATCATCGACACGCTCTCGCTGAGGTGCGACGACCCGGTCGCGAAGCTGTCGCAGGTCCTCGATGCCATTGGGCGCAGCAAAAAGACGAACGTCTCTGAATTGCTCTGGGGGCCGAAGACTCAGCCCGCCAACGTTGCGAAAGCCTGAGCCACTGCGGACGGGGCGGGCGCACCCTCAATTCGGTTGGTGGGCGAGCGGCAACGCCGCGCAACCCACTAACCCATTAC
>CADASI010000190.1 GCA_902790525.1 uncultured Eubacteriales bacterium | reverse complement strand
GCCGCCGACGCGCCGGTGCTGCTGGTGGGCGACATCGACCGCGGCGGCGTGTTCGCGTCGCTGTACGGCACGGTGATGCTGCTGGAGCCGGAGGAGCGCGCCCGGATCAAGGGCATGATCATCAACAAATTCCGGGGCGACGTGGCCATACTGGAGCCGGGCCTCAGGATGATCGAGGAAAAGCTGGGCATCCCCGTGGTGGGCGTGGTGCCCTGGACCGACGCCGACATCGAGGACGAGGACAGCGTGTCCGAGCGGCTGCTGGGTTTAAGCGGCCACGGCGAGATCACCGTGGCGGTGGTGCGCCTCAAACACATCTCCAACTTCACCGACTTCCAGGCGCTGTCGCTGCACCCCGGCGTGACGCTGAAATACGCCGCGCGGCCCTCCGACTTCGACGGCGCCGACGTGATCATCCTCCCCGGCACCAAGAACACCATCGACGACCTGATCGACCTCAGAAACCGCGACATGATCGCGCCCATCGTGCGCCACGCCCGAAGCGGGAAGCTGCTCGTCGGCGTGTGCGGCGGCTATCAGATGCTCGGCCAGGTGCTCCGGGACCCCCACGGCGTGGAGTCCGACGCCCCCGAGGTAGCCGGGCTGGGACTTCTGGACATGGAGGTCAGCTTCAACCCCGAAAAGCGCACCGTGCAGGCCGAGGGAACGCTGACCGACGCCCCCGACTGGCTCAGCCCCTTAAAGGGCGCGCGGATCGAGGGCTACGAGATCCACTCCGGCGCGAACACCTTCGGCCCGGACACCCGCTACTGGATGCTGCCCGACGGGGCCTGCAACGCCGCCGGAAACGTGCTGGGCACCTACCTGCACGGGCTGTTCGACGACGGCACGCTGGCCGACGCCCTGGTGCGCCGCGCCCGGGCGCTCAAGGGCCTGCCGGAGGAAGACGTGTCCGCCGAACAGGCCGCCGTCAACATGCGCGCCTACCGCGAGCGGCAGTTCGACATACTCGCCGCGGCCGTGCGCCAGAGCCTGGACATGGAGAAGATCTACGCGATACTGCGCGGGGACGCAGACTGAAAGGATTTGTCTACAATACTTATGAGCAGGATCATCAAGCAGTGGCTGGTCATCGTCGCGGGGCTGTTCGTGTTCGCCTTCGGCGTCCACCTGACCATATTCGCCAACATCGGCCTGGCCCCCTGGGACTGCCTGGGCATGGGCATCGCCCGCCACACCCCGCTGAACTACGGGCTGTCCATGACGGCCATGAGCGTCGTAATACTCTTGATCGACCTGGCGCTCAAGGAGCGCATCGGCTTCGGCACCATCATCGACGCCCTGCTGACCGGCAACTTCGTGCAGCTCTTCAACGACATAAACCCGCTGCCGGAAAACCGCAGCGTACCGCTGGGCGTCGCGATGATGTTCGTGGGCTTCTTCTTCATGGCGCTGGGCATGCGCATCTACATGGGCGCCGGACAGTGCTGCGGCCCCCGGGACTCGCTGCTGGTGGGCGTGGGCAAGCGGCTGTCCCGCGTGCCCATCGGCGCGGTGGAGATACTGCTGTGGGCCGCGGTGCTGGCGGTGGGCTGGCTGCTGGGCGGGCCGGTGGGCATCGGCACCGTCATCAGCACCTTCGGGGCGGGGATCGTGATGCAGCTGGTCTACAGCCTCACCCGCTTCGAGCCCCGCAGCGTGCGCCACAGGGACGTGCTCGAGGTGGTGCGGGAGATGACGCTTTCCCGCCGGTGATTTCCAAAAATGATTGTCGGGGCCATCCGTTGGATGTCCCCGACCCGCGCAACCGCTCGCTCTGCTCGCCAGTTCGCTAATCATTGTACATACAAGAAAAACGGTTGTGCGCCGAACGCGCCAACCGCAATGGATGTAAATGGCGACCTCTACGGGACTCGAACCCGTGTTACCGCCGTGAAAGGGCGGTGTCTTAACCGCTTGACCAAGAGGTCGCATGTGGTCGGGGTGACAGGATTCGAACCTGCGGCCCCATGCTCCCAAAGCACGTGCGCTACCAAACTGCGCCACACCCCGATTTTGAGGCCGTACCTCACAAGCAATACATATTATAGCATGTCGGCGTCCGGGCTGTCAATACCCGACGCCGACAAAATTAGGTTAAG
>CADASI010000189.1 GCA_902790525.1 uncultured Eubacteriales bacterium | reverse complement strand
GTCGCCGATGATCTCCAAGTGCATCACCTCCGAGCGTGAGGGACGCAAGGTCTTCTATGGCGCAATGCTCTCCGAGTCCGTGATCGCCCTCGTGTGGGCGGCGGGCGGCGTGGCCTTCTACGGCGCGACCGGCGGGCTGAACGAAGCGCTGACCAAACTCGGCCAGTCCGGCGTGGTGTACGACATCTCCACCGGTATGCTCGGCACGGTGGGCGGCATACTGGCCATCATTGGCGTCATCGCCTGCCCGATCACCTCCGGCGACACGGCCTTCCGCAGCGCCCGGCTGATCCTCTCCGAGATGTTCCACCTGAACCAGAAGCCCATCAAAAACCGCCTGGTGGTGACGATCCCGCTGCTTGCCGTCGCCGCGGTGCTGACGCAGTTGGACTTCAACGTGCTGTGGCGCTACTTCTCCTGGTCCAACCAGACGCTGGCGATGATCTCCCTGTGGGTGGCGACGGCCTATCTACGTTCATGTCCGCCGTCTCCATGACCTACATACTGATGGCGAAGGAGGGCTTCAAGCTGGGCGCGGGCGTCGGCTACCCGGTGGGCATCGTTTTCGCCGTCGCCTGCTTCGCGTTCTACCTGACGAAGCTGAGCCGCGCGAGCCGTGACGTTTGACAGGATCAGCGACCTGACGTATACTGAAGAATGACCGGCGGCAGCCAGCGCGCCTGCGTCCGCGGGCCCGCCGCGCACCGGAAGAGCGCCCATGAAAGGATATGCGCTATGATTACCAATGGTTTTACCTATGTCGCCGTGCTGCTGTTCATGGCGGGCGTGCTCGTCACGCTGGAAAAGACGGCGAAGGGCGCGCTCAAGACCTTTTTCAGGTACGTCCCCTCCGTCGTGCTCTGCTATCTCCTGGCGATGCTCCTGTGTACGCTGAAGGTCTGGGACCTGGGGGAGACGAAAGCCGCTTACGGCGCGCTGAAGAACAACCTGACCTACGCGATGATCTTCGCCATGCTCTTGCGCTGCGACATCCGCAAGGTCTTGCGCCTCGGGCTGCGAATGCTGCTTGGCTTCTTTTCCGCGACGCTGACGATCATGATCGGCTTCATCGTCGCGTTCCTCCTGATGAAGCGCTTTATCGGCAGCGACGCCTGGATGGGCCTCGGCGCGCTGTGCGGCTCGTGGATCGGCGGCAGCGGCAACATGGTGGCGGTGCAGGCGGCGCTGAACATCGGCGAGGCGGACATGGGCTACGCGCTGGTGATCGACTCGATCGACTATTCGCTGTGGGTGATGTTCCTGCTCTGGGCGATCCAGCTCGCGCCGCGCTTCAACCGATGGGTCAGGGCCGACACCGCCCGGCTGGACGAGGTGTCCGTCCGCCTCGAGGATGAGGCGAAGCAGAACACAAAGCCGGTGACGCTTCAGAGCCTGCTTTTGCTGATCGGCTGCGCCTTCCTCGTCAGCGCCGTCGCCACGAACGTGGGCGCGAAGCTCTACGATTGGACGGGCTTTTCCGACAAGGCGACCTGGACCGTGCTGTTCGTCACCGCCCTCGCGCTGATCTGCGCCCTGACGCCGCTGGGGCAGGTCGCCGGTTCGGGCGAGGTCTCCAACCTGCTGCTCTACGCGGTCATCGGCCTGCTGGCCTCGCGCGCCAGCCTGTTGGAGCTGGGCGACGCGCCCGCGTGGATCCTCACGGGCTTCATCGTGCTGGCGATCCACGCCGCGCTGATGCTGCTGATCTGCAGGCTGCTCAGGCTCGACCTGTTCACCGCGGGCGTCGCCTCGCTGGCGAACATCGGCGGCACGGCCTCCGCGCCCGTGCTGGCCGGCGCCTACTCCGGTTCGCTGGTTCCCGTCGGCATACTGATGGCGTTGATGGGCTATGTCGTGGGAACGCCGCTGGCCACGCTGTGTGCCAACATCATGAAGATGTTCGCCTGACGAGGGCGGATGATGCAAAGAATATAAATTGGATTATTTGACACGGGAGGAAGCATCGGCATGAAGAGGATCATCTCATTTGTACTGACCGTTGCGATGCTGCTGTGCGGCTTCGCGGCGCTGGCGGAGGGCGACGTTCAGACGCCGTTTACCCAGTGGAACCCGGACGCCCCGGCGCTGAATGCGCTGATCGACTATGTGGCGGCGGTGACCGACCCGGATTCCGGGGACTTCATTCCCGAGGCGGACCGAATCGCCACCTTCGACATGGACGGCACGCTGATGGGCGAGCTGGCCCCGACGTATCTGGAGGTCATGCTGCTGACGGAGCGCATCCTGGCAGACCCGACCTGGCAGCCGGACGCGGAGATGTTGGAATTCGGCCGCATGACACGCGACCACGCGCCGGACAAGTCCTTCCCGGACGACTACGACTACGAGTTCTCCTACCATCAGGCCAGGGCGTTCGCGGGCATGACGCTTGAGGAGTACGCCGACTTCATCACGCGCTTCCTGGTGCGCGAGGCGGACGGCTTTACGGGCATGACCTACGCGGACATCTACTATCCGTGGAGTATTTGCAGGCCAACGGCTTCAAGTGCTACATCGTCTCCGGCAGCGACCGGTTCATCGTCCGCACGTTCATCGAGGGCATCATGGACATCCCTCCCGAGAACTGCATCGGCTCCGATACCGCGCTCGAGGCGAGGGATCAGGGCGACGCGGACGGCATCGAGTACGTGTTCACCGGCGATGACACGCTGGTGCGCACAGACAAACTCCTCATCAAAGACTTAAAGACTAACAAGGTTCTGCAGATTGCGCAGGAGATCGGCAAGCAGCCGGTGCTGTCCTTCGGCAACAGCTCCGGCGACGTGAGCATGAACAACTATGCCCTGTTGAACAACCGCTACAGGAGCGCCGCCTTCCAGCTGATCGCCGACGACGATGTCCGCGACTACGGCAACTCCGAGAAGGGTCCGGCGCTCAGAGAAAAGTGGGAGGGCATGGGCTACAACGTGATCTCCATGCGCGACGACTGGAAGACCATCTACGGTGAGGATGTCGTGAAGACGGGCAGTTTCCGTTGGCTTACGGACTACTCGGACGAGAAGATCGCCGAGGTCGAAGCCCTGCGGGCGGCGGGCGATTACACCCTCGAACAGGTGGTCATGCTGAGCCGCCACAACCTGCGCGCGCCGCTGTCCAGCAACGGCTCCGTCCCCAGCGAGCTGACGCCCCATTCGTGGATCAACTGGTCCGCCAACTCCAGCGAGCTGACCTTGAAGGGCGGCGTCGAGGAGACCAGCATGGGGCAGTACTTTCGGAAGTGGCTGGATCGGGAGGGCCTGATCCCCGAAAACAGCCTCCCGGAGGAAGGCGAGGTGCGCTTTGTCGCCCGGGACAAGCAGCGCTGCCGCGCCACGGCGCGGTACTTCGCCGCGGGCATGCTGCCGCTTGCGGACATCGAGGTGGAGCATCCCGGCGACGACAGGGGCACGGAGGACTTCATGAAGCCGATACTGCACTACTACAGCGACGCCTACGCCGGGGACGCCGCGGCGCAGGTCGCGGCCATGGGCGGCGACGCGGGCTTCGAGGGCCTGGAGGAACAGACGCGGGACGTGATCCGGCTGATCATGGACACCGTCGACATGCAGGACAGCGCGATCTATCAGAGCGGCAAGTACGGCGACCTGCTGGCGGACGGCACCCAGTACGTGCTGGCCGCGGACAAGGAACCGGCGCTCGACGGGGCGATCAAGACCGCCCTGCAGGTGGCCGACGCGCTGCTGCTGCAATACTATGAGGAACCCGATGCCGTCAAGGCCGCCTTCGGGCACGATCTGACCGAAGACGACTGGGCCGAGATCGGCAAATTCATGACCACCTGCCTGGATATCAAATACGGCGCGCCGATGGTGGCCGTCAACATGACCCATCCCCTGCTCCAGGAGCTGGAAAGCGAGCTCAAAAACGAGGGGCGCAAGTTCAGCTTCTTCTGCGCCCACGACTGCACCGTGGCGAGCACCCTCGCCGCGCTGGGCGCGGAGCTCACCTCCCTGCCGGACAGCATCGAGACCAAGACACCCATCGGCGTGAAGCTGATGTTTGAGCGCCTGCGCGATAAAGAGGGCCAGGCGTGGTATCGCGTGAGCCTGGTCTACCGCAGCACCGAACAGATCAGAAGCGGCGAGATGCTGACAATCGAGAATCCGCCCATGAAATACGTGCTGGGCTTCGAGGGCGTCGAGGCCAACGAAGACGGACTGATCGCCGAAGCGGATTTGCTCGATCTGTTCGACCGCTCCGTCGCCGCGCTGGATGAACTGGAAGCCGCCTACGCATTGGCCGACGCGGCCTGAGCCGCGCATTGTCGGAAACAGGAGACGAGGAGGAATGCCCGTGATACACGTCGACAACGCGCTGTGGCTACTGATGGAGAAGGATCCGACTCTGAATCCCTATGCCGGGGAGATCAGAATGCATCTCGACCGCTTTAACG
>CADASI010000188.1 GCA_902790525.1 uncultured Eubacteriales bacterium | reverse complement strand
GTACGAAATGCAACGTACTTCATGGGCGGGCGGCGCATCGCCGCCCCTACGGCATGCACACATCTGAATGATTATGCGTTTTGAGACAGCCCCTTCATTGTTTATCAGGGGCTCGAAGGGCGGGGAGTGAATGGAAGCCCAGTGGGCTTCCAGAGCCCGCCCTGACCGAGCCCGCAAGCGAGAATCGAGCCCCTGATGGTGTACGCGCTGAGAACCCCCGGAAACATTGCGTTTTCGGGGGCTCTCCTCTTTATCCGACGCTGCAACTCAAAGCGCTGTATCCGTCACATCAGTGGCGCGATGAACTGCATCAGGCTGCCCACGAGCTTGTAGGAGAGCTTCTCGTCCCGGATGCTCTCGGGCGTGACCTCGCGGCACTTTGAAAGCGTGTCCTGGAAATCCCGCTCAATATCGGAGATGCAGGCCGTCTTGTACATGTAGGTCGCGCACTCGAAATGGTGATAGAGGCTCCGGTAATCCAGGTTGATGGTGCCCACCACGGCCTTTTTGTCGTCGCTGACGAACACCTTCGCGTGGACAAAGCCGGGGGTGTACTCGTAGATCTTCACCCCCGCGCGGACCAGTCTGCCATAATGCGACTTTGCCAGCGCCCAGGCGAGCTTCTTGTCGGGAATGCCGGGCAGTATCAGCCGCACGTCGACCCCGCGCTGGGCGGCGTACTTGATGGCGGTCTCCAATTCGCCGTCCAGGATCAGGTAGGGCGTCATGATGTGCACGTAATCCGTGGCGCGGTTCAGTATGTCCATGTACACCGTCTCGCCGACCTTGTCCTCGTCCAGCGGGCAGTCGCCGAAGGGGATCACGAAGCCGGAGGGATGCTCGGGCACATAGTGCGCATCCTCCAGCCAGGGCGCAAACTGCGGCTCCTTCTCGGTGATGTTCCACATCTGCAAAAACATCAGCGTAAAGCTCCGCGCCGCGTCGCCCTTCACCATCACGGCGGTGTCCTTCCAGTGCCCGAAGCGCTCTATGCGGTTGATGTACTCGTCCGCCAGGTTGACGCCGCCGTTGAAGGCCACCTTGCCGTCGATCACCAGTATCTTGCGATGGTCCCGGTAGTTGTAGTGGGAGGACACGATGGGCCGTATCGGCGAAAACGCCTTTGCCTTGATCCCGCGCTCCTCCAGGAGCTTGCAGTAGTTCGTGGGCAGCGTGGAGATCTCCAGCATGCCGTCGTACATCACGCGCACGTCCACGCCAGCCTTCGCCTTCTCCTCGAGGATTCGGAGGATGCTGCCCCACATGAAGCCCTCTTCGATGATGAAGTACTCCATGAAGATGAACTTCTCGGCCTTTTTAAGCTCCTCCAGCATCGCCGTGAACTTGTCCTCGCCCAGCGGAAAGTAGGTCACCTCGGACTTGTCGAATATCGGGAAGCAGCCGCTGCGGTTCATGAAGGTCGCCAGGTCGTCCGTTCCGGAATGGCCCCTGGCCAGCCGCTGTACGGCGCCCTGGGACTGCGGGATGGCATGGGCGGTCTCCTTGATCAGCTCCGCGACCCTGCGCTGTATGGCGCGGTGGCCGAAGTTCGCCTGCGTGAAGGCCAGCAGCGCCACGCCGGTGATCGGCAAGAGGGCGATGATGAACATCCACGTCAGCTTCGCGGCAGAATCCATGCCGCTGTTGAACAGGTAGACGACCCCGCCGACGGTGAACACGATTGTCACCACCGAGAAGAACGGCAGCAGATCCTTGAGCCACGCATAAAAGCTGATGACCATCAGAATCTGCACGATCAGCAGTATCACAATGACAAAAAAGCGGCTGAATACCAGCGACAGCAGGCCCTTCTTCCGCGGCTTTGCCAGTCTGTAGACGTCGCTCATACAGATCCTTCCTCCTTGTTCGCATTGTACTTTGGACACAGAGAACAGGTTTTATCACATGATACAATACCATATATCCCGGTTCACAGTCAAGCCCAAATCGGACAAATGACGGCTGAGTTTTCGATGGATCCACACTCCGCCAACGCTTTGTTTCCGCGCTTCATCGGACGGCATCGTCCCGTTATTTCTCTTGAGTTTCCGTACAATGCAAGCGAAAACAGCCAACCGAGTGCAGAGGGAATAGAGACCGGCCCGGGGAAGAAGGAAGGCATAGTAAATAAGCCGCC
>CADASI010000187.1 GCA_902790525.1 uncultured Eubacteriales bacterium | reverse complement strand
GGACGCCCCATGGGGCGTCCGCGGACGCGCCGTGGCGCGTCCCTACGAACGAATGTCACCTTTTTGAAATGATCTCTTCATTCATGCGTGAGCCGTGCCTTCTACGTCCGCACGACATGCAGCCCCGCGTCGCGGAGCGCGGCCTCGAGCCGCGTGCGGGCCTCGGGGGCGACGCGGCCGGACATGGTGTACGCCATGCCGCACTGCGCCCACTTGGACTTGCCGAACTCGTGGTACACCAGCACCTCGGCGCGCACGTTGTCCCGGGCGGCGATGGGCCCGAGCAGCGCGGCGAAGGCGTCGGCGTCGGCGGGGGAATCGTTGAAGCCCGGCATCAGCGGGATGCGCACCAGCACGTCCGCGTGGCAGGCGCACACCCTGTTGAGCGTGTCCAGCACGTTCGCGTTGCCCGCGCCCAGCCATTGGCGGTGCTTCTGATCGTCCCAGTGCTTGACGTCCATGATCCACTCGTCCACCAGCGGAATGAGGTCCGCGGCGCCGGGGAGGGCGCCGTTGGTCTCGATGGCGCGGTGGATGCCCCTTTCGCCCAGGCCCGCGAGCAGTTCCTTCACGGCGTCAAGCTGCATGCAGACCTCCCCGCCGGTGAGGGTCACGCCGCCGCCGTCGAAGAACATGGGCGACGCGCCGACGCACTCCGCGAGCAGGTCGTCCACCCCGATCTCGGCGCAGGACAGGCGGATGCCCTTCTGCCGCAGGGCCGTGCAGGGCCTGTCCGGGCAGGATCGGCACATCGCCCGGTCCAGCGCGCCGTTTTGCACCGCGCCGCGGGGGCAGCAGGCTGCCGTGAGCCAGTCGAAGTCCACCATCAGCGCGCCGGCGGGGGAGAGCCCCTCCGGGTTCGCGCACCAGGGGCAGCGCAGGTTGCAGCCCTGCAAATGCAGCACCAGCCGGTTGCCCCGGCCGTCCTGGGCGTAGTTGAAGCCCTTTTGAAAACAGCGTATTTTCATCATTCGTCAAAACAGCGCCCCCGCCCGGGAAACCTGGGCGGGGGCGGCGACAATCCTCTGTCAGAGATTAGTCGTACAGGTTGATCGCGATCTCGGGATCCTCCATGTTCTCGGCGGTGTACCACTGGCAGCCGGTGTCGATGTCCTCGACGGCCTCGCCATTGGCGGCCTTGACCATGGTGTCGACCAGCGCTTCGCCCATGGCGAACGGAGCCTGAGTGATGGCGCCCAGGAAGGTGCCGTCGGCGACGGCGGCCTTGATGACCGCGCCGGAGTCGAAGCCAGCGCCGATGACGTCGCCTTCGCCGGTGCCCAGACGCTGCAGGTTCTCGTTGGCGGTGACCATGGCCTCAGCGGAGTGCTGGTTGGAGCCGTACAGGGCCACGATGTCGTCCTTGTTCAGCAGGGCGGCGCAGTCGGTGGCGGACAGCTCGGCGGTAACCTGAGCGGGCACGAGGGTCTCGATGATGATCTTGGCATCGTCGGACTGCTCGACCTTGGCGTCGTTGACGTACTTCTCGTTGCCTTCCAGCTTCACGCCATAGCCCTCGGCGGCAGCCAGCTCACCGATCTTGTCGATGAAGCCCAGGCCACGCTGGGTGACGGACTCGGAAACGGCGTCCTGAGCGGAGATGCCGATGCGCACGGAACCGTCGGCGGCAGCCACGCGGTCCTTGATGGCTTCCCAGACCATCTCGCCAGCCAGAGCGCCGGCATTGTAGTTGTTGGTGGCGCAGTTGGCCAGGATGGCGCCTTCGGGAGCGCCGGGCACGCCGGAGTCAAAGCCGATGATCGGGATGCCGGCTTCCTGGGCGGTCTTGATGGCGTCCAGGCAGGTCTCGGTGGACAGCGCGGCCAGGCCGATGGCCTTGGGGGCGGCGGCGATGGCGGAGTTCAGCTGGGAGAGCTGCTCGTCGTAGGCGGACTCATTGGCGGGGCCGACGAAGTTGATCGTCACGCCCAGCTCCTCGGCCTTCTTCTCAGCACCCTTCAGCACGGCCTGCCAGTACTGATGCTGGAAGCCCTTGGACACGATCTCGTACTCCGCGGCGAACGCGGCGCTGGCGCTCAGAACCAGCATCATTGCAAGAACGATGGCCAAAACTTTCTTCATGGGGATACCTCCTACAAAATGTTCTATGTTTACCGCATGCGCGGTATAACATCACAAAGGCGTCAATCTATCCAAACGCACCATGTTTATTATAGCATCAAAGCACATTTTAGTCAACATGTTATTTACCTTGAGTTTCCGTACAATGCAAGCGAAAACAGCCAACCGAGTGCAGAGGGAATAGAGACCGGCCCGGGGAAGAAGGAAGGCATAGTAAATAAGCCGCC
>CADASI010000186.1 GCA_902790525.1 uncultured Eubacteriales bacterium | reverse complement strand
CGAAGGAGCGCTACATCGCCGACGGCTTCACGGATTACCTGACCAAGCCCATCGACAGCCAGGCGCTGGAGCGCATGATGATGGCGTATCTGCCGGAGGAAAAGGTCATTCCCATGCCCGGAGCGGACGTTCCGCACGGGGCGGACGTTCCGTCCGGGCGGGACGCCTATGCGCCGCTGCGCGCGGCGGGCATCGAGCCGGAGGTCGGCCTCGCCTACTGCCAGATGGACGACGCGCTGTACCGTTCACTGCTGGCGGAGTACGCCCGCGACGCGGAGGAAAGGGCGCGCGACATCGCCAGATACTACGGGGAACAGAACTGGAGGGACTATGCCACGGCGGTGCACGCCGTCAAGAGCGCCTCGAGGACGATCGGGGCCGCCGCGCTGTCGGACATCGCCGCCGGGCTGGAGCGGGACGCGGACGCCGGGGACCGCGCGGCCGTCGAAGAAAACCACCGGCAGCTGATCGATCGGTACGAGGCGGTTGCCGCGGCCATACGGTCCGCGCTGCCGCCCGCGAAGGCATTGCCGGAAGAGGATGAGATCCTCGAATTTCCGCCGGAATGAAGGGAGGTGCGCGCGCCGTGATGTCAAAGAAAAACCTGTCCACGAAGATACTGTTGATGGTGGAGGGCATACTGCTCATCTCCAGCATACTCTTCTGCACGGTCTCCGTCTACCGGGCCAGGATCGGCATCCGGCGGGCCATCCAGCAGCGGATGCTGGATATCGCCAACTGCGCCTCCGGCTCGGTCAACGGCGATGTGCTGGAGTCCCTGACGGCGGCGGACACCGGGAGCGCCGAGTATGAAAAAATCTACGATACGCTGGCGGTCTTCCGCGACAACGTGGCGCTTGAATACGTCTACTGCATCCGGCAGGCGGAGGACGGGCAGTTCATATTCACTATGGATCTGGATCTGTACACGCCGGCGGCCTTCGGCGACAGCGTGAAGTACACGGAAGCGCTGGCCAGCGCCGGGCGCGGAATCGCGGCGGTGGACGATGTGCCCTATTCGGACGCATGGGGCAAGTTTTACAGCGCCTACAGCCCCGTGTTCGATGCCTCCGGCCATGTGGCGGGCATCATCGCGGTCGATTTTTCCGCCGAATGGTTCGAAGCCCAGCTGTCCGCGCAGACGCTCTCCACCGTGGCCAGCTACTTTGCCATACTTCTGCTGTCGCTGCTGGTCGCGGCGGTGCTCTCCATGATCACCGTGCGGCCGTTTGTGCAGATGCAGGCCAGGCTGCTGGAGGAAAAGGTGCGGGCCGAGAGCTCCAACCGCGCCAAGAGCGACTTTCTGGCGAACATGTCCCACGAGATCCGCACCCCCATCAACGCGGTGCTGGGCATGAACGAGATGATCCTGCGGGAAGACCACCGGGCGCGGAAACACGCCGGGGACAGCGCGCCGCCGGTGAAGGAGGCGCTTCAAAACATCGGCGTCTATGCGGAGGACGTGAAAAACGCCGGCCACAACCTGCTGGCCATCATCAACGACATACTCGATTTTTCCAGGATCGAGGCCGGGCGCATGGAACTGCAGGAGACGGTCTACCAACTCAGCTCCGTCCTCAACGATTTAAGCAGCATGTTCTACTTCAAGGCGCAGGAAAAGGCGCTGGAATTCGTCATCGACGTGGACGAATCGCTCCCCGACCGCCTCCGGGGCGACGAGGTGCGCCTGCGGCAGGTCCTGACGAACCTGCTCAACAACGCCGTCAAGTACACGCAGCAGGGCAGCGTCCGGCTGACGGTGCGCGGCCAGCGGCAGGGAGACGGCCGGCTCATGCTGACGGCCGCCGTGGAGGACACGGGCATCGGCATTCGCCCGGAGGACGAGGGGAAGCTGTTCAACCGTTTCGAGCGCCTGGATATGCAGCGCAACAGCACCGTGGAGGGCACCGGGCTCGGGCTGGTCATCACAAAGCGGCTGTTGGACATGATGGGCGGCAGCATCTCCGTCAGCAGTACCTACGGCGTCGGCTCCGTCTTTACGGTCGCGATCCCGCAGGGAATCGCGGACGATGCGCCGCTGGGGGATTACAGGAAGCGCTTCGAGGCCAGCCTGCGCGAGGCCAAGCCCTATCGGGAGGCCTTCCGCGCGCCGGAGGCCCGCGTGCTGATCGTGGATGACACGCAGATGAACCTGAACGTGGTCGTCAGTCTGCTGAAAAAGACGGAAATGCAGATCGACACGGCGACCGGCGGCGCGGACGCGGTGGCGCTGGCGGATGAAAAGGCGTATGACGTGATCCTGATGGACCAGCGCATGCCCGGCATGAACGGCACCGAGACCCTGCGCCGGATCCG
>CADASI010000185.1 GCA_902790525.1 uncultured Eubacteriales bacterium | reverse complement strand
TACTGGTTCACGGTTGAATATGAAGCGGACGGCCAGACCGTGCGCTCCGGTCCCGTCACCGCCGACCCCGTGACGCCCCTGCCCGCGCCGGAAAACCTGGCCGCCGCTGTGCTGGAGGACGGCACCGTGCAGCTCACATGGGACCCGGTCGGCGACGTGTGGGGCTACCGCATCTACACCTCCTCCCGGCCTGAGTGGACGCTGGACACCGGGTGGTTCTCCTTCGAGGGCGGGCCGGGCTATGACGGCCTGCAGGTCGACGTGGGCGAGACGCTCTATGTCTGGGTCTGCGCGGACGATTTCGACGGCCCGAACGAGCGCGCCATGGTCACCGTGCGCCGCGAATACACCCTGACCGACGAGGAACTGCTCGCCCTCGCGGCGGACGAGGACTTTGACCTCTACGCCTCCGACATCGTGCTGGCCACCCTGGCCGCGCAGGGCGCGGACCAGGCGCAGATCGACGCCCTGGCCAATGCCATCAATGCCTACAACCATGCCCTGGACGAGCTGGTCGCCTTCTTCGCCGAGGACGAAAATTACAAAGATATCGACATCAGCCTGGACGACAGCGGCGCGCTGGTCTACACCTCGCCCCGCGCAACCTTCGCGATCTCCGGCGCGGCGCTGGACCTGATTTCCTCGGGCTATGAGACGGGCGCCCGGCTCGAGGTCTTTGTGGACGGGCAGACCTGGTACCTGGAGCAGAGCGCCGCCGGCCTTGCCGTCGTCTCCCCGGACAGCCCGGTCAGCCGGAGCGAATCCGACCCCATCGACGCGATCCTGGCCGAATACGACGCCATGGAGAGCAGCAACGTCACGCTGGAGCAGCTGTGGGACAGCTATGACAACGCTGTGAACGGGATGGATATCGCGACGACAGGCTTCATAGAGGCCGGCTACGACCTGGGCGGATTCGATACCTGCGTCGGCATCGTCGGCATCCCCGCCAAAGCCAGGGATCTCGCGAACCTTCCCGTGCAGCGACAGCGCCTGATCAACGCGCACATGATGCTGCTCAAACTGAGGGAGATCTCCCGCCACGGCCATCCCACGAACCAGGAGCGCATGTCCACCTACAGCATGGAGATCATCGCGATCATCCAGAGCAAGCTGAACGCCGCAAGCTGGGCGCTTGTATCGGAGATGTTCAACAACTGGTACGGCATGTACCTGGGTTCCTCTTCGCTCATTTCCAACTTTGCCCAGAAGAAAACAAACGCGGCGGGTCTGCCCTGGAACGAGCGGTTTGACCAAACCCTCAAGAAGCTCAACGACTTCCTGGCCTCCAAGGCCATCAACGCCAAGTGGATGAAGGAGGCGTACGCGAAGGCGCACGGCCTCTGCAATGATGTAATCGAGTGGGACAGGGAACTGCACTATGATATATGGGGCGTCGTCACGGGCAGCGACGGCAGCAAGCTCGACGGCGTCAGAATCAAGGTGAGCAACCTGGACGGAGACGAAATCACGACAACAACGGACAGCCTCGGCAGTTACTCCATCGAGGTGCCTTATGAGCAGTCCATCATCTACTACTTCAAGGACGGCTATTCCGCCGGCCTCGAATACGTCACCGCTTCGTCTTCCGTTTATGACAGCACTCGCCAGGACGTCGTGCTCGAAAGGGGCGTGTGGGGCACGGTGACCGGCACGGTGAGGGACGAATTCGGTGATCCCGTTCCCGGCGCGCTCATCCACGCGGGCGAGTACATCAGCGCGAAGGGAAGGTGGGAATACTCCGCCACCTCCCAGTCAGACGGGAGCTACAGCCTGGCCCTGCCCGTGGAGGATCACCCGTTCGAGGTGACAGTGACGAAAGACTCCTACCGCAACGCCTTCGAGACAGTGAGCGTCCCCGTCTATGATCCCTACACGTGGGATCCCGTGCTGTACTGGTCGTACGGCATCAAGGGCACGGTGAAGAACGGCGAGGATCCGGTCCCAAACGCGTCTATCTCCTTCTACCGCGCGAACAGTTCACGCCCCGAGTACGGCTGCCGTGCGGATGAGAACGGGAACTTCCACTACAAGCTTCCCCCCGGCGGCTACACGATGGAAGTCACGGCCAACAACTATATCAGCTCCGACCTGCAGCACGAGAAATACCGCTGTGAGGGCTTCGTGATCCACGAGGACGAGGTGAAGGTCATCGATCCCACGATGATTTGTCTCACGGGGAAATACAGGTGCAACTTCACCGTGTCCGTCGTCTCGGGCAACGACGTGAGCGTCCATTACATCGAGGCCAGGATCTCCTGGGGCGACTATTTGACTCAAAGCCTCACGAACAATGCCCATCCCATCCCCGGCTGCATCTGCGTGTCCGACGTGAAGGACGTGACGCTGCACATCGTCCTCACCTACGAGGTGGATGGCGTCACCTACACGAAAGAGCGCGACAAGCTCGTCGATCTCACCAGCCTGCCTGAACAGTGGACATACATGCCTCTCACCCTGGGCTGGTGGGACGAACCATAAATCTGCTGCTCAATTGAAAGAAGGGAAACGCCATGACACACAGCGCACACCGTATCAGATCCCTCATCGCCTTCAGCCTGGCCCTGTGCCTCGTGCTGGGCGGCTGTCCCGACGCCCTGGCCGACGACCTGGTGCTCCCGGCGTCCCTGAAGACCATCGGGGAGAGCGCCTTCGAGGGCGACACGAGCCTGGACGAGGTCGTGCTGCCCGAGGGGATCGAAAGCATCGGCTCCCGCGCCTTTGCGGACACGGCGATGACCCACATCAACCTGCCGCCGTCCCTGAACTCCATCGCGGACAGCGCCTTTGACAGCACGCCGCACGCGGCCTTCCACGCACAGCCGGGCACCTACGCCTACCAGTGGCTGGAAGACCACAAGCGCCTGCTGTACTTTACGGACGCCAACGCCGGCGAGATCAGCGTGGACATGGCGGTCTTTGAGGAGAACAGCGAGATCGGCCTGTACAGCGACCCCTTCGTGTGCTATTACGCCATCGCCGACCTGGACACCTGGCTCCA
>CADASI010000184.1 GCA_902790525.1 uncultured Eubacteriales bacterium | reverse complement strand
CATCGGGCTGCCCTGCGTGGGCTTTATGCCCAAGGACCGCGCGCTGCACATGCCGGACCGCCACCTGGGGCTGGTGCCCGTGGAGGAGCGCCCGGACGTAGAGGCGCAGATCGCCCGCGCCGCCGGGCAGATCCACATCGACACGGACGCCCTGACCGCCGTCGCCCGGACCGCCGCGCCCGTCGACGCGCCGCCGATGGACTTCCCGCTGCTGTTTAAGGGCAGGCGCATCGCGCTGGCGAAGGACGCCGCCTTCACCTTCACCTACGAGGCCAACCTGATCGCGCTTCAAGCCATGGGAGCGGAGCTTATGACCTTCTCCCCGCTGACGGACCACGCCCTGCCGGAGGGCATCGACGCGCTGTACCTGCCCGGGGGGTTCCCGGAGGTGTTCGAGGACGCGCTCCGGGCCAACGAAGCCATGGTCCGGTCGGTCAAGAGCGCCGTGGAGTCCGGACTTCGGGTGTACGCCGAGTGCGGCGGCATGCTGTACCTGGCGATGATCGGGGCTATCCCCGTCACATGGCGCATGACCGAGCGGCTTCAGCGCTTCGGCTACGTCACGGTGACCGATGGGGACGGCTATCAGTTCCCGGCCCACGAGTTCCACCACTCCGTTACCGAGTCGGCGCTGCCCCGGCGCTTCACGGTGGAAAAGCGGGACAACCGCTACCCCGAGGGCTACGTCTACAAAAACACGCTGGCGGGCTATCCCCACATACACTTCTACGAGCGGCCCGAGCTGGCGGAAAGGCTATTCTTATGACGGTCATACACGGCGGGAACATCTGGCAGGGGCAGGGCCCCGAAGCATGGCTGGACTTCTCCGCCAATCTCAACCCCGAGGGCCCGCCCGCATGGGTACGGGAGGCCATGGCGCAGGGCCTCAGCCGCGCGAACGTGTACCCCGATCTCACGGGCGCGGCGGCCCGGCGCGGCGTGGCGGCGCACCTGGGCGTGCCGGAGGAATGCGTGCTGGTCACCGCCGGGGGCATCGAGGCCGCCGCGCTGGCCGCCCGGCGGCCCGGCAGGCACGTCGTCGCCCAGCCCACCTTTCAGGAATACGGCCGCCTGTGCGGAGATTATCAGAGCGTATTTCGGGAAAAGTTACACGAACACCGTTTTTCCGAGAGAGAGAACCTCTGGATATGTAACCCAAATAACCCCACCGGCGACGCGCTGAGCCGGAATTTCCTGTCGGCGCTTCTCGACAGAGCCGATTGCGCGGGCGCAGGGCTGGTCGTGGACGAGGCCTTCATCGAATACTGCCCGGAGCATTCCGTCGCCGATTTGGCGGCAAAGCGGCCCTCTCTGACGATTTTGGGGTCCCTCACAAAGGTATTGGCGATCCCCGGCGTGCGATTGGGTTACATCGTCGCGGAGGCCAATGTAACTTATGCCCTTTCGGAGGGTCTTTTGCCCTGGCGGCTCAACTGTGTGGCCGACGCCGTCGCCGCCGCGCTGCCGGGCCATCGGCAGGATTTCGACGCCATCCGCCGGCTGAACGACACCCGGCGCGCGCGCTTCGCCCGGGGGCTTGAGGCGCTCGGCGCGAGGGTGTATCCCTCCGAGGCCAACTTCCTGCTGTGCGACTTCGGGCGGGACATGCGACCGACCATTGAACGGCTGCGGACGCGGGGCATGCTCGTGCGCCCCTGCGGCATGTTCCCCGGGCTGGACGACGGCTTCGTCCGGCTGTGTGTCAGGACGGAGGCGGAGAATGCGCGGCTTTTGGAGGCGCTGGGGGATGTCAGGGAGTAGGGAGTAGGGAGTAGGCAGTGGGGAGTAGGGGTTATGGTTAGTACAAACCCCATCGTAGGGACGCCATAATTGGCGTCCGCGTGGGATAAAGAGGACGTCTTGTCCAGGAGGAACATCAATGCGCGGGAAGGTCATCATGTTGCAGGGCACGGGCTCGTCGGTGGGCAAATCGCTGCTGTGCGCGGCGCTGTGCCGCATATTCCGGGAGGACGGCCTGCGGGTCGCGCCGTTCAAGAGCCAGAACATGGCGCTGAACAGCTTCGCCACGAGGGAGGGGCTGGAGATGGGCCGCGCCCAGGTGGTGCAAGCCCAGGCGGCGGGGGTGGAGCCGTCGGTGGACATGAACCCGATACTGTTAAAGCCCACCTCGGACCGCAAATCCCAGGTAATCGCCCTGGGCAGGCCCATCGGCAACATGACCGCGGTGGAGTATCATCACTACAAGCCCAACCTGCGGCAGATGGTAAAGGAGACCTACGACCGGCTGGAATCTCAGTACGACGTGGTGGTGATCGAGGGCGCGGGCAGCCCCGCGGAGATCAACCTCCGGGAGGGCGACCTGGTCAACATGTGGATGGCCGA
>CADASI010000183.1 GCA_902790525.1 uncultured Eubacteriales bacterium | reverse complement strand
CAGGCGCATGCCCCAGCGCGCGCCCTCGCCCAGGTAGATGCCGGACAACTCGGCGATGGACCGGCCCTCGTGGCGCTCGGAGACCATGCCGACCATGTAGTCGTGCACTGCGCCGCCCAGCACCGAGCCGAATATGATCCACAAGAACACCACCGGCCCGAAGCACGCACCCATCAGCGCACCAAAGATCGGGCCCGTACCCGCGATATTCAGAAGCTGCACCAGGAAGGCGCGCCAGGTCTTCATGGGCATGTAGTCCACACCGTCGTTCTAGGTAAAGTAGCCTATGACCAGTACGGCAAAAGAAAGAAATAAGCTGATCATGTTTCAGTTCCTCATTTCACTGTTCAATCGTCAGGATATCCGAAAAGCCCGTGACCTCAAAGACCTCCATCACCATCTCATTGACATGGATCACCTTCATCGAGCCCTGTTTGCTCATTGTCTTCTGCGCAGAGAGCAGCACGCGCAGGCCCGCGGAGGAGATGTAGTCCAGCCTGGCGAAGTCCATGACCAGCTCGGTCACGCCGTCCAGGCTGCCCTTGATCGCCTGCTCCAGCTCCGGCGCGGTGGAGGTGTCCAGTCGGCCCTCCAGGGCAATGGTCAGGCTGCCGCCGTTCTGATTCTTGATGATTTTCATGTGTCATGCCTCCTGTATCGTCTTGTAAATCGTCTGTATGTTCAGGCCGTTCTCGCGCCGGTAGTCCATCCTGTCTGTCGCCTTTATCGCGATTCAAAGCGTTTCACACACCACGGAAAGACAAACGAAACGTAGAACATCTGCAAAAAACAGGATGTGATCGTGCCGCCTGCCGCAGGAATCCCGCTTTTGAGCAAGGGCACAAGGATCAGGCTGACCGCATAATGCCCCAGGAGTCCGGTCGCAAGTCGCGTAAGCCGCGTCGTCATGGAAACGTCGGTGGAAAAACCGATAAAGCGCCTTTCCAGGACCCAACCGGACAGGAACCCAATGCACCATCCGACGCCCTTATAGGTGTCGTTGGCCATTTTGGCGCCGTCGACCAGCAGCTTTCCCGCAGAATCGTAATCCGTGGGATAGTTCTTCACCGCGGCATACACCGCGACTGCGACGGCGATTCCGATCCCGACACACATCACCAATATGTCCTTCCCCGGATGCGTCTCGATCCACTTCATCAGCTTCGCGGTCAGCCGCATGAGAAGCAAACCGGCGATTGTTCCCACCAGAATGTCCTGAGGCGTATGTACCCCCAGAAAGTTGCGGCTGAAAGCAATCAACGCGACGATAACGCCCAATGCGACGCGCAGCGCCCGGGGCAGTTCCTTCCTGACGGCACCGCCGCCGTACAGCGACGCGGCGTTCATGCTGTGCCCGCTGGGGAAGGAATAGCCCGTTGCCTTCACCAGCGCTTCGCCATCGGGGATGATCCGAGCGTCCCTGATCCATGGGCGATAGACGCATGCGGCCACCTTCAAGAGCCCGTTGACCACTCTGCTGCCACTCCAGCCCATCAGAAGATACTGCCCGAACGCCTTGCTGACGCACCAGTAGATAACCGCCGTGGCGGTCAGCACAAAGCTCATATCCCCGATATCGCTCATCTTTAAGAAGAAATTCGTGAGACACGCGCCGGCGCCGTTTCGGAAGTCCTGTAACAGTAAGAGAATCCTGATATCCATGTTTACCTCCCAGTCCGTCATCTTTTATGCGCGCCAGGGCGCCATTTTCAAACACGAACCTTCAGCCCCACAGCGATGCAAGGAATCGGCCTTCACCGCCGCGAGGCTGAGCGGTCGTCAAAAGCTCATCTGTCAGTCGTGATTCCTGATGTGCTGGGTCAGCTGGATCGAGAAGCCGGAGGGAGAGAACATCAGGCAGGAACGGGCGGACTTGGATTCCACCGTGTGATCCTCGCCCCTGGCATTTTTGAAGCCGTGCGCCTTCAGAAACGCATAAGCCTCGTCAAAATCGCGAACGTTCATCCGCATGGTGGTCATGTCCCGCTCCATGGATTCCACCCGGGCCACGTCCACACAGAAACCGTTGGCGTCCTTCATCCGAACGCTGGAGATGTCCTTGCCGTCGATGTTGTCCACCTTGTGGAGGCGCTCGAAGCCCAGCGCCTCAAACAGCTTGATGATTTCATCCGCGTTCTTGGAAAGGATCATGGGGTTAAAGGTTGTGATATGCATGGGTTACCCTCCTTAATGAATGTATGTCAATGCCTAAAAGCACAGACTGTCCAGTCTTTCTGTCAGTTCCGCAATCCTCTCCACGTAGTGGCGAACCAGCCGGTTGTCCGCCTCGGAGGGCTTCCTCTGCTTGCGGATCTTGCGGATCAGGCGGCTGTAACCGATGAGCGACGCCTTCTGGGAAACCTCGTTCAGCTTATCTTCATCCTCTGTTTCCAGATAGTGCTTCAGGAAGAAGCGGAAAAACGCCTGCGCGGTGTCATAGGAGAAGCCCATGAATCGCTCGACCACGCCGGGGTCTTCCGCGCCCAGCAGCACGTAGAAATAATACAGGTCGCTGAGCTCCAGTATGGGATGCCCGGTGGCCAGTCGATCCATATCTATCAGCAGGGCTTCGCCGTTCTGTAAGAACACGTTGCCCGTGTGGAAATCGCCGTGAAGCATCGTATTGGTCTTGGGCAGCGCGTTCAGCAGCGCCATGCATTTATCCG
>CADASI010000182.1 GCA_902790525.1 uncultured Eubacteriales bacterium | reverse complement strand
GCCGGGGGCGCTGTCCACCTCGACGGACCCCTGGCACAGGTCGACGATGCGCTTGACCAGCGACAGCCCCAGGCCGTTGCCCTCGCCGGAGTGAGCGGTATCGCCCTGATAGAACTTCTCGAACACGCGCCGTCGGGTGGCGTCGTCCATGCCGGGGCCGGCGTCCTTCACGGATGCCACGGCCCGGTCGCCCTCGCGCTTGAGGCGCACGGTCAGCGTCCCGCCCTCGGGGGAGAACTTGATGGCGTTGCCCAGCAGGTTCACCCACACGTGCTGCACCATCTCCTCGTTGCCCTTGAACGCGATCTCGTCCAGGTCCACGTCCAGCTCCAGCGCCTTGGCGGTCCACTGCTTCTCCATCAGCAGTATGCACTTGCGAAGCTGCTCGTCCAGCCGGTAGACGGTCCGGTCGGTGACGATGGTCTGGTTCTCCAGCTTGGACAGCAGAAGCACGTTGCCGGACATGTTGGCCAACCGGTCGGACTCGGAGATGATGATGTCCAGGTACTCCCGGCGCTGGTCGTCGGTGAGGTCCGGGCGCTCGAGCTGCCGGGCGAAGCCCTTGATGGACACGATGGGCGTCTTGAACTCGTGGCTGAAGTTGTTGATGAAGTCCTTGCGGAACAGCTCCAGGCCCCCCAGCTCGCTGGCCATGTCGTTGAAGCTGGAGACCAGGCGGCCCATGTCGCCGGAGACGTCCTCGCAGTCCACGCGCACGGAGAAGTCCCCCTGGGACACCGCGCGCATGGCGTGCACCAGGTCGTTGATGGGCTTGAGCTTGCCCCGGCCCATGCTGGCCGCCAGCGTGGTGATGAAGAACACCATCAGAAGCGGTATGGCCACCAGCCGGGCGTAGGGGTTGACCAGTATGCCCACCAGGATCAAAAGGGCATACGAAGCCGCCGCCAGCAGGCCCGAGGTGATGATGACGCCGATCAAAAAGACCAACAGCGTCATGTACACCGAATCCCGGCGGCGGGGCGCGTCGTTGTCGCGCGGGTTGGGGGGCTTGATCGGGAGGTTCACGCCTTCTTCACCGCCTTGTAGCCCAGGCCCCGCACGGTGACGATCTCAAAGTCCGGGTTCTCCCGGAAGTGGTCCCGCAGGCGGTTGATGTGCACGTCCACGGTGCGCTCGTCGGTGTCGGAGTCCATGTCCCACAGTTCGTCCATGAGCTGCCGCCGGGTGAATATCTTGCCGGGGTATGAAAGCAGCTTGAACAGCAGCAGAAACTCCTTCTTCGGCAGCACCCGCGCGCCCTGGGGGGTGTTCACGGAGAACTGGTCGTAGTCCAGCACCGTGCCGCCCACAGACAGCTTGTGCTCGTTGGCGATGCGACTTCGGCGCAGAAGCGCTGCGATGCGCAGCACCATCTCCTCCTCGTCCACGGGCTTGACCATGTAGTCGTCCGTGCCGATCTGAAAGCCCATGTGCTTGTCCGCGGGTTTTTCCCGGGCGGTGACCATCAGTATCGGCAGGTCGCAGCCCGACTGCCGCAGCGTGCGGGTGAATTCGTAGCCGTCCATCCGGGGCATCATGATGTCCAGCACGATCAGGTCCACGTGCTTGCGGTCCAGCACCTCCAGCGCCTCCACGCCGTCGCAGGCCAGTATGGGCTCGTAGCCGTGCTGGGTCAGCACCGCCTCCATCAGCCGCCGGGTGTTCGCGTTGTCCTCAACTACCAGTATGTGAAACATGTGGGCCTCCGTGCGCTTTTTGTCATTTTCTCACAGGTGTATAAATTGATTATAAACGATGCCGCCACCCCTGTCCCGCGCGTGGCGGGGACAATAATATGAAAAAACTTGCATGTGGGGCGGGAAGATGGTAAAATAGCCAAAAACAGTGTTTGGGAGAGAGCCAAATGGATAACGAAGAGAAGAAGCTCGCAGAGCAGCCCCCGGAGCAGAAGTACGCCGCTCCCGAGATCGACGACGATGATGACGACGACGCCCCCACCGAGTGGGTGCCCAGCCGGTTTGAGAAGCGCATACACGCCATCCCCGACGCCAAATGGGACCTCTACCAGATCCTCGGCGGCACGGCCATCGGCCTGTTCACGGTGCTGGCGCTGTTTATGGGCGGCAGCGGGGTGAGCGCGTCGTTTCTGATTGCCGTCGTGCTGGCGCTGGTGCTGCCCAACTGGCTGGAGGACCGGGGTCGCAGGAAGCTCACCAAGGGACGCTACGCCATGATCGCCATCATCGCCGTGGGCGTCGTCGCCGTGTTCCTCTACACCGGCTTCACGCAGGGGTGGAACATATTCAAGAAGAAGGAAGCGGCGGAAGCGTTGAATATGTTCGGGCGAATTAGGAATTAGGAGATAGGAATTAGAGTGTGTTTCTAAAATGCCTGAAGCGCATTTTCGGCGTCTTTGACTGCATTTCTGCGTTGCTTTCCCTTGA
>CADASI010000181.1 GCA_902790525.1 uncultured Eubacteriales bacterium | reverse complement strand
ATATGCGGTTCCATACGTCGAGTTACCGGCAAAGGCTCATATATGAGCCGAAGGAGCGCGTCATCTACAAGCTGCCGTACAACCCGGACAGGATCGTGCAGCACGCGATCATGAACATACTGGAGCCGATATTGACGAATCTGCTGATCGAGAACACCTTCGCCTGCATCAAGGGGCGCGGACAGCTAAAGGCGAGCCTGAAATGCAGCGAGTACGTGCGCAAGTACCGGTATTGCCTGAAATGCGATATCCGCAAATTCTACCCCAGCATCAACCAACACATACTGTCTGCCAAACTTCATCGAATCATCAAGGACGATAGATTCATGGCCGTGGTGGATGATGTGATTTTCAGCTTCCCAGGCGGCTACAACTGCCCGATTGGAAATTACATGAGCCAGTGGTGCGGCAATTTCTACCTGTCGTTCATGGACAATTTCATACTGCATCAGTTGAAACCGGGCGGCTACGAGCGCTATTGCGATGACTTTCTGCTTTTCAGCAACGATAAGCGATTTCTTCACGAGTGCAAGGGCCGGATCGCGGATTTCATCAGTCGGGAGCTGGAATTGGAATTTTCCAAGGCCGAAGTATTTGACGCGAAGCAGGGCGTCGATTTCTGCGGCTACCGGCACTTCAAGGATTACGTGCTCATACGCAAGGGCACGGCGCTGCGCCTGAAACGCCGGTTCCGCAAGATCAGAAAGAACCTGGAGGCCGGGGAGATTGACGATCTCGAACGGACGATCAGCAGCGTCGCAAGCGGAAACGGGCTAATGCGTCATGCCTGTTCCCATCATTTGCGCGATTCCATCGGCTACGATGAAATCATAACCAAACTAAACAAAGCAAAGGAGTTGAAACCAGATGAAAACACTTGTGTTGCACGACGGGACGACCTATGAGGTCGAGGATGGCAGCAATATCGCCAACATCCGCATTCCCGTGGATGATTTCGCCACCGCTGACGAGATCGAAACCCACTTCACCCGCGAGAACATGGTGGAAGTCCAGCTCGGTGCCGAAGTGTTCCGCGAGGTCAATCCCGTGGCGATTGACGTACACAAGAAGGATGGCGAGGCCGTCTGCGTCGTCTGCTGCCAGGACAGCTTGCAGGATTATGTGCAGAACCAGATCGACAACTACACCGAAAGGCTGATTGAGGAGGGCGTTATCTGATGAGGCCGTTTGTTGAATCCCTGCGCCGGCTGTATATCGCCGGGCGAATCACCATTCAAAAGCTGGAATCCTTTCTTGCCGAGGGCAAGATCAACGATGCGGAATACGCCTACATCGTCGGATGATCCAGATGAAACCAAGGCAACAGGCTCGCCGCCCATTTTCGGGCGGCGTTTCTATGCGATCCACCGCCGCGATGACGGGACCGTGGACGTGTACATGATGCCCTCCACGGGCACGGTGCTGGTCGTTTCCGGCATTATGCCATGGGAGGGCATGGAGGACGATATACGCGCCCGCTATGGCGCGTGGCTCGCTTCTGGTGAAGCAATTATGTGAAAGGAGGACGGCATGGCATACATACTGGATTTCATCAAAGAACGACTGTTCAGGCCGAAGCTGGAGCCTGAGCATGAAGAGACCGTCGACCACGACATCGTAATGGTCATGATCGACGGCAAGCTGACGGAGGTGACGGCGGATGATCCTGAAGAAGGGCGGTAAGGGCAATACCAAGCAGGCGGTTCGCGCCCTCAATCTGCTGCTGGGACTGGGGAATTACCAGACCTACACCGACGCAACCGCATCCGCAGTAAAGTCCGTCCAGAAGGCGCGGAACCTGAAAGTGGACGGCAAGGCCGGGCCCCAGACCCTCGCCGCAATCGTGGACACTCTGCCGAATGTCAAATACGGCGATAACTCCGGCAGCATATACGTCAAGGCCGTGCAGGCGCTGGTAAGCTGTGCCATCGACGGCAAGTATGGCAAAAAGACCCGCGCCAACGTCATCGCCTTCCAGGTCACCGCGCAGCTCAGCCAGACCGGCGAAATCAGCCGCAACGACTGGCTGGCGCTGTGGGATTTGCCGTACACCAAGACCGGCAAGGCCGCCGCCACGGCCACCACGCCCGCAATCAAAACCACCGGCACGAATACGAAGCAGCCCGTGGATTACAAGCAGGCCGACAGTAGATGGGGCAAGAAGCCCTACACTTCCTGCGGCAACAAGAACCAGACCATCGCCAACTCCGGCTGCGGCCCCACCTCCATGTCTGACATCCAGGCGACGTGGATCGACAAGGCCATCACCCCCGTGGAGATGTGCGCCTATGCCCTGAAACACGGCTACCGCACCAAGGCCAGCGGCACCGCCTGGGGCTTTTTCAAGAGCGTGGCCACCGCCTATGGCTACACCGGCTTTGTGCAGACCAAGAGCATGGCGACCGCCCG
>CADASI010000180.1 GCA_902790525.1 uncultured Eubacteriales bacterium | reverse complement strand
GGCGAGTTTTCACTCGTTACGACAAGCTCGACATCGTCTTTGCTGGTTTCATCTTGTTTGCCATGATTGTTGATGCGTTAGTGTGAACAGGCTCTAATTATAGGCGGCGGAAAAAACAACCCGTTCCGCCTTGAAATCTTACAATATCCATAATATAATGGGGGTGAAACCGGCTGCTGTCAGGAGGTGCTTGTATGAATTGGCACATCGTCGCGGACTCGAGCTGCGATTTGCTGTCGCTGGCGGAATGTCCGCCGAACGCGGATTTTTCCACCGTTCCGTTCTCGATTCGCATCGGCGACAGGGAGTACATCGACGACGAACACATGCCGGTGGCGGACATGCTGGACGCCAACGAGGTCCACGGCGTGTCGGCGCAGACCGCCTGCCCCGCGCCGCACGACTGGGTGGAGCGCTTTTCCGCGCCCGGGCCGGTGCTGGCCTTCACCATCTCCAGCGCCCTGTCCGGCAGCTACAACAGCGCCTGCACCGCCAGGGAGATGGTGCAGGAGGACATGCCCGACAAGCCCGTCGCCGTGATCGACACCCGCGCCACCGGGCCGGAGACCATACTCATCATCCGCAAGGCGTGCCGCCTCATCCAGCAGGGCCTGCCCTTCAAGAGCATCGAGCAGGAGCTTGTCGAGACCGCCGCGCGCACCCAAATACTGTTCTCGCTGGCCTCCTATCACAACCTGATAAGGGCCGGGCGCGTCAACCGCCTGGTGGGGCTGCTCGCCGGACATCTGCACCTGTGGGGCATCGGCATCGGCGACGAGAACGGCAAGATCGCCATGCGCGGCAAGGCGCGGGGCGAGAAGAACATGATCCGCTTCATGGCCGAGGAGATCCGGAAGATCGGGCTGAGCGGGAAGGAGATTGTGATCTCCCACTGCCAGAATGAGGCGGCGGCGGTGAAGCTCCGGGACAAGCTGTGCGAAATGTACCGCGACCTGCGGGTGGACATCTTCCCCACCCGGGGACTGGACAGCTTCTACGCCGAGCGCCACGGGCTGATCGTGGGGTTCTGACGGATGCAATAAAGCGGGCGCCCGAACCCCCGGAGGGGAAGGCACGACCTCTTCCGTCTGGCCTGCGGCCAGCCACCGGCCGCATACATTACTTCGGAAAACCCTGTAAAACAAGGTTTCTTTCCGAGGCAATGCTTGCGAAAACAGGGTTTTTCGAAGTTGCCTGAAGGGGAAGGCTATTTGGTGCAAAAAAACGGAGCCCTCGCGAGCTCCTTAAAATATCCCGTAGATGCCGTCTGCTTCTGCTTTTTCACCCGCCGCTCAGGCAGGGCGGAGACCTGCGGCTGCTTGCTGCCGTCCACGCGAAGGAGGCATGGCATCTGCAAACCGACCCGGAATCCTTTTGTGAATCTGTGGGTAAAAGCATTGGCTAACGCACAACACAGGATAAATCCTGTTTGATTTCACGGCCTTCCAACACCCTTATTATACCGTTTGCGGGAACGCTTGTCAATGCCCCATTGCAAATTTTATAGCCCTTAACTTAACAATCGGAATTTCTAATCGAAGCGTATAAAATTGATTTCGGGCCGCACGCCGACGCGCAGCGGCAGGCGGCTGGCGCCGATGCCCTTGCTGACGAACACCTGTCCGCCGTCCAGATCGTGCAGCCCCTCGATGAAGCGCGAGGCGCGCCGCCGGGCGATCAGCCGCTCGAAGCCTATGGTGTAGGGGGTCACGCCCAGCAGGTTGAACTGGCCCCCGTGGGTGTGGCCGCAGAGCATCAGATCGGGCATGGGCCTGACCCCGCACGGATAGTGGGACAGCAGCAGCCGGCAGCGGTCCGGGGCGGGCGCATCGGGGTAGAGCCCGGCGGCGTCGGGCGCGCCGTAGCGGTATTCGTCGAGCCCCGCGACGATCAGCGTGCCGCCGTCCAGCCGGAGGGTCCGGGATTCGTTGATCAGCAGATCAAAGCCCGCGCGCGCCGTGATCCGGCGCAGGCGGTCGATGTCGAGGAACGCCTCGCGGTCGTTGTTGCCCACCACGGCGAAGCGTCCCAGCGGGGCCGGGATCGCCGCGAGGCGCTCGAACAGCCTTTCCGTGGGGCCGGGCCGGTCGGAATAATCCCCGCCCAGCAGCAACAGGTCGGGCCTGAGCGCCGCAGCCTTCGAAGCCAGCGCGGTCATGGCGGCGTCGGTGGTGGTGGGCAGCGCGTGCACGTCCGAGATAAACAGCGCCGTCACGCCCCGCATGAACGCCGGGGCACGGGGAATCAAGCGCTCGGTCACCGAGCACCGAAGGTCCCCGCACAGCGCGCAATAGCGGTCGGGCTTTGAGAAGAATTGCCAGCCAGTCATGTCGTCAACATCCGTCCGCCGCGTGGGTTTTGACAAATTCGCGGTAGAAGGCCAGGTGTCCGGGCATGGTCTCGTAGGGCTTCAGGCCGTAGGGACAGCGCTCGGCGCACGCGCCGCAGCGCACGCAGTCCTCGATCTTCGCCATCTTCGCCTGCCATTCCGGGGTCATGAAGCCCTTCCACGGGGAGCGCGTCAGCAGCTGGGTCATGCGGTTGGCGTCGTTGATGGGGATGCCCGCGGGGCAGGGCAGGCAGTAGCCGCAGGAACGGCAGAAGGAACCGGCCAGCTCCCGGCGGTCCTTCTCGATGCCGGCGCGGAGTTGATCGTCCAGCGCCGGGGGATTCTCTGAGAGCTCCAGTATCTGCTCCAGCTCGCCCATGCGCTGTATGCCCCAGATGGGCACCAGGTTGTCGAACTGCTGTAGCCACGCGAAGGGCAGCCGCGCGTCGGTGATCAGCCCGCCGGAGAGCGCCTTCATGCACACGAAGCCCACGTTTTTCTCCGCGCACAGGCGCACCAGCTCGATCTCGCGGTCGGTCGCCAGGTGGTTGAACGGGTATTGCAGCGTGTCGTAGAGGCCGGAGTTGACCGCCTCGAAGGCCCGGTCCACGGAGTGGTTGCTGATGCCGATGAAGCGTATCCTGCCCGCCTCCCGCGCCTTCACGGCGGCGTCGTACAGGCCGTCCGCGCCGCCCGGCACGGGCACGAAGCCCGGGTTGTGGAACTGGTAGACGTCGATCACGTCGGTTTTGAGGGTCCGAAGGCTCGCCTCCAGGTCGCGGTTGAAGCCTTCGGCGTCCTTCGCCGCGGTCTTGGTGGCCAGCGCGTACGCGCTTCTCCGATGACTGATGGACGCGCCGATCTTGGCCTCGCTGTCGGTGTAGACCCGCGCGGTGTCGATGTAGCTGATGCCGCCGTCCAGCGCCCGGTTCAGTATCCTCCCGGCTTCCTCGAAGCTGATGCGCTGGATCGGCAGCGCGCCAAACCCCGTGCGGGAGATCGTGAGGCCGGTACGGCCGAGGGGGAAGTAGTGCATATGGTTACCTCGATTCGTATTGAATTAGGAATTGGGAATGAGGAATTAGGAATTATGATTAGCGTAGCGGCAGGCAACTCAATTCCTAGAGTGTGTTTCTAAATGCCGGGAGATGCAGTTTCGAGCGGCTTAGTGGGGCTAAGTCAAGGGAAATCAACGCAGAAATGCAGCTAAAGACGCCGAAAATGCGCTTCAGGCATTTTAGAAACACACTCTAATTCCTAACTCCTATCTCACCATCAGCGCCGCTCCCACCAAACTCGCCCGATGCCCCAGCTCGGCGGCGAGGAATTTGGCGGGGTATTTCTGGTCCATCAGGGAGTGATGGCGATAGGCGGCGATCATGCGGTCGATGAAGCGATGGCCGAGGTTGGTGACCCCGCCGCCGTAGACGAACACGTTGATGTCGAAGATCTGGTTCAAGTTGTGGAACATGCGGCCCAGGTATTCCGCGCCGCGGTTCACGACCTCCAGCGCCAGCGGGTCGTTGACGTTCAGCGCCCGGCCCACGGCCAGCGTGTCGATGTTGGAGATGGTGCCGGCGTAGTCCAGTATGCGGCTCTCCTCGCCCTCCTTGATGCGGTCCATGGCGAAGCGGGCCATGTACAGCCCGGAGGAGATGGACTGCACGCAGCCGATCACCCCGCAGCCGCAGGGATAGCCGATGGAGTCCGACACCAGCATGTGGCCGATCTCGCCCGCCATGCCGTGCATGCCGCGGTAGAGCTTGCCGTTGAGTATCAGCCCGCCGCCGATGCCGGTGGACAGCTCCGCGTAGATCAGGTTGTCGTAGCCCCGGCCCGCGCCCAGCTCGTGCTCCGCCAGCGCCGCAAGGTTGCCGTCGTTGTCCACGTACACCGGCACACCCAGGCGCTCCCGGAGCATGTCGCGCACCGGCTGGTCGTTTAACGACATGATGTTGCTGGTCTCCACGCACAGGCCCTTTTCATAGTCCACGTAGGAGGGGAAGGACGCGCCCACGCCCCGTATGTCCTCCAGGGTCAGCCCGGAGGCGGCCGCCAGCTTGCGCACACGGTTGGCCAGCAGGTCCATCATCTCCGTCGCGCCGATCTCCTTGTCCGTCAAAAACTGCTTTTCCGCGATGATCTCCGAACCCTTGAACAGTCCCAGCTGTATCCGGGTCCCGCCGACGTCGATGCCGATCACATATTCCTTCATAACGCCATCCCCCTTTGGTATGGATTGAATTAGGAATTAGAGTGTGTTTCTAAAATGCCTGAAGCGCATTTTCGGCGTCTTTGGCTGCATTTCTGCGTTGATTTCCCTTGACTTTTACGCACTGC
>CADASI010000179.1 GCA_902790525.1 uncultured Eubacteriales bacterium | reverse complement strand
CGCCCGCATGATCGGGGCCACGGCGCTCTCGGAGACGGCCGCGCGGCTGGAGGCGGCGGCGGACGCGGGGCAGGCCGAGGTCATACTGAAGGCGCACGACGACATGATCGAGCGCGACGCGGCGCTGGCCGGGATCATCGAAGGGAGCCTGGGGACCCGGGCCCATTCGGCGGCGGACGACGAGATACTTGAATTTCTGCCGGAGGGGGAATGATGGCATGAAGGCGCATGGCCGGGAAAAGGGCAGGTTCAACCTGTTCGTGCCGATGATCGTCATATTCTGCCTGATGGTGGTGATGGTGCTGTACACCTCCCGCGTCATTCAGGATGTGTCGACGGGCAACATCCACGAGATGGGCGAGGACAGGATCTCCGGCGTGGCAGCGCAGCTTGAGAACTACCTGGAGCGAACCAAGAGCGCGCTGTGGGTTTCGGCGGACACGGTGGATTACATGATCCGCAACGGCGCGTCCACGCAGTACATACTGGACTACATCATGGAGGAGACGGACCGCCAGAGGGAGCATTACGATGTGAACATCACCGGGCTCTACGGCTATATTCAGGGCGAGTACCTGGACGGACTGGCCTGGGTGCCGCCGGAGGGCTACGACCCGACCCAGCGGGACTGGTACAAAATCGCCCTTGACGCGCAGGGCGAGATCACCATCGTTCCCCCCTATCTGGATGCCCAGACCCACGACATCGTCATCTCCATCTGCCGCATGCTCTCCAACGGGACCGACGTGATCTCCATCGACCTCACGATGAATCACATCCAGGAGATCGTCACCGACCTGCACATCATGGAAAAGGGCCATGGCTTTGTGGTCAACCAGGACGGCCTGATCGTCGCCCACCAGGACGCGGCGCAGCGGGGCGGCAACCTGGCGGAGGACGCGGAGCAGCGCGCGCTGCTCGAAGCGATACTGGAGAAGCGGAACGGCATCTTCGAGATGACGATGGGCGGCGAAAAGCAGACGGTGTTCGTCAAGGAGATCGCGGACCAGTGGTACGTGGTCATCGTGGTCGGCAACCGGGAGCTGTTCGCCGAGGCCCGGCAGCAGACGGCCGTCAACGTGCTGATCTGCATCGTGATATTCGCGCTGATCGCGTTCTTCTACGTGATCGGGCACAAAAACGAGCAGAACTATTCCCGCCGCATCGAGGAGATGCGGGCCGAGGAGCAGAAGCAGGCCTACGAGGCCCGCGCGCTGAAGCTGGAGAAGGAAGCCGCCGACCGGGCCAACCAGGCCAAGAGCAGCTTCCTGGCGGAGATGTCCCACGAGATCCGCACGCCCATCAACGCCGTGCTGGGCATGAATGAGATGATCCTGCGGGAGAGCACCCGCGCGCGCGGCGCGGAGGCCGCCGCGCCCGAGGTCCGGGACGCATTTGCCGGCATCACCGCCTGCGCCCGCAACATCGAGAGCGCGGGGAACAACCTGCTGGCCATCATCAACGACATACTCGACCTCTCGAAGATCGAGGCGGGGAAGATGGACATCGTCGAGGGCCGCTACCGGCTCAGCGCCATGCTCAACGACCTGAGCAATATGATCCTCTTCAAGGCCCGCGAAAAGGGGCTGGATTTCAATATCGACGTGGACGCGGCGCTCCCCGACAGCCTGTTCGGCGACAAGGTGCGGGTGCGCCAGGTCATCACAAACATACTCAACAACGCCGTGAAGTACACCGAGCGGGGCTTCGTGCGGCTGACGCTGCGCGGCGACATGCCGGACGGCGCGGCGGCCGGGCAGACGGTGCGCCTCGTCATCACCGTGCAGGACACGGGCGTGGGCATCCGGCCGGAGGACGTCGACAAGCTGTTTGACAAGTTCCAGCGCCTGGACCTGGAGCAGAACAGCACCGTGGAGGGCACCGGCCTGGGGCTTGCCATCACGCACCGGCTGCTGGACATGATGGGCGGCGGCATCGAGGTGAACAGCGAGTACGGCAGGGGCTCCGTGTTCACGGTGACCATTCCGCAGAAGATCGTGTCGCCCGAACCCATCGGGGACTTCCGAAAGAGGCTTCGCACGCATGTGCCGGCGTCGGGGGACTACCGCGAGACCTTCCGCGCGCCGGAGGCCCGCGTGCTGATCGCGGACGACACGCGGATGAACCTGTCCGTCGCCGTCGGCCTGCTGAAGGGCACGCAGATCCAGATCGACACGGCGACCGGCGGCGAGGAGGCCATCGCCCTGGCGGCGACCCGGCCCTACGACCTGATCCTGATGGACCAGCGCATGCCGAGGATGGACGGCACCGAGGCGCTGCGCCACATCCGCGCGCAGGCGGACGGCGCGAACCGAAACACCCCGGTCATCTGCCTGACGGCCGACGCGGTCGTCGGCTCGAAGGAGCGCTACATCGCCGACGGCTTCACGGATTACCTGACCAAGCCCATCGACAGCCAGGCGCTGGAGCGCATGATGATGGCGTATCTGCCGGAGG
>CADASI010000178.1 GCA_902790525.1 uncultured Eubacteriales bacterium | reverse complement strand
GAAGTCCAACGGGTTGTAGCCCACGGGACTGTGGGCGCAGTCTGTCAGATCAAGCAGCTGGACCTTATAGCCCCGCTCCGCCAGCCTGTGGGCATACTGGCGATGCAGCGTTCCCTTGGTATCGGTCACGATGAGGCTGGTATCGTCGGCGGTCAGCAGGGCAGGCACCAGGTAGCCCCGAGTTTTGCCAGAGCCGCTGGGGCCGATTATGATATCGTTATTATTCAGGCCAGTCACCTGCGTGTCGTTACTGACGGTTACGCCTTCGGCAATGATCCTCGTCGTCTTATCACGCATGCCCTATCCCCTCCCATGTGGTCAGCACTTCGTCCGCCACCCCCCAATTGACGGCCTCTTGGGCCGCGAAATACGTGTCCCGCGCCGTCTTGTCCAGCACCTCGTCGACGGTGTGCCCGGTGTGCCGCGCCAGTATCTCGGCGACCTGCTGCCGGATACGCATAAGGCGTGAGGTCATGGCCTCCACGGTCAAGGCGCTGCCAGTCATCCCGCTGCCGCCTATAAGCGGATCGTGCACCATCACGGTGGCGCTGGGCAGGATGCTGCGATGCGCCCCCGCCGCGAAAAGCAGTGCCGCCATGCTGGCAGCCTCGCCGACGCAGACCGTGTAGATGGGGCAGGGCAGAGCCATCATGGTGTCATAGATAGCCAGACCTGCAACGACCTCCCCGCCGGGGCTGTTGATGATCAGCGTGACAGGCTTCTCGGCATCCTGCCCCGCCAAGACGCGCATTTGCCTGATGACCTCCATGGCAATGGGTACGGTAATGGCATCGGACAGTTCCACCTCACGGCGACGATACGCTTCGTCCACAGTGGTCGTCCTCGACAGGCCCGATGCTGTCTCCCTCAGCACGTAAGGTATAGTCACGGCATTTTGCCTCCTTTTGTAAATGTAGTTCGAATATTGGCGTGACAAGCGTTGCAAAAAGCAGGCTGTCAGTTTTTTCGCTCCCGCTACGTATAATGGCGTAGACGGTATCGCACAGCATCGGGTGGAGTGGCATATGCGCCCTGTGCGTCGTGTTCCGGATGTACAAAAACCAGGCCAACTCTTTCTTGTCCCCGACACACAATGCGCCATAGGCTTTTGCGAAATCCAAGACGGGCAGTCTGGCGTACATATCCACGACAGCCTTGCGTGACGTCGCGCCCAAGCGCTCGTCAAGGCTTGTTCTTTGCACGCATTTCCCTCCTCCTGTGCTCGACCATAAATGGCCTGGCCAGCATTAAAAGGGCGTCCAGGGCATCGCTGCGCTGAAGTTTATCGCTCCACATGTCGTGGATGCGCACCGACGCCTGCCCGTAGGTCATTGACGATGCTTTCTCGATAAACCTCCACACTCATTGCGGACGGGAGATAGATGTCGTAGAGGTCTGACAACCGCATCAGGCGCGTCGCATCATCCTGATTGCAGACATCGGGATCGTATTCGGGCATGCACCGAAGCGCCCGCATGAGTTCCTCCCCGGACAGCATCCGGGGCAGCGCCCCTATGAGTGCGCTGGCGTCAATCATCCTCTTGGCCTCCCTTCATGTAGTCCCTGTGTCGCCGAAGCTGCTCCCGGCTGCGGTTCCCTCGGATGTTTTTCACGTCCGTTTCGCCGGTCCTCTTCGCGGTTCCCGCGATGGCCTCGATGTGATCCGCGAGGTCGATCTGTGCTTGGAGACTCTCTTCCTGCGCTGCCCTGACCAGCCGCTTCCTGCGCTCCTGCGCCTGCTGCACAGCGTTCAGATCCTTCCCGGCATACCGGCCTTCTATGAGGTCGAAACGCACAAATTTCCCGTTGTCCAACAGCCAGACACATCCCACGTTCTCCGGGTTGTAGGCAACCACGGCCTCCCCGCCCCGCAGATACTGTTCGGTGTAGTCGTCATGCCGGTAGCGCATGCTATTGACCCTCAACCCGGAACGGGAGAACCTGCCTGTGGTTCGCGGCAACAGCGTGAGAATGAGCTGCTCGCGGGAAATGGGAATCATGTCAGCGGAGGGCTGCTTTCGACCGTAGTTCCAGATCGGGGAAGCGTAGGGTTGGACGCCCTTTGCCAGCATGTCGTCCGTGTAGGGGTAGTTCTCGATGATTCGCCGGTTGTTGTAGTACAGGATGCAGTTCAGCACGACCTTCTCAAACTGCTCCAGAGTCAGACAGGCGTCCTTCCTGTAATCGTGCGCGCCGCGCTCCTGATAGTCCGGCTCGATGACGCCTTTCCCCTTCAGGTGGGGCTTGAACGCACTTTGGATCAGGTCAAAGAACTTTTCCACCACTCCCTTCAGCTCCGGCCTGTACGCGGGCAGGTTGACCACCGTAACCCCCAGCTCGGCGATCTGCTCGAAGTTCTGGGAGGCGTATTCCGAACCCATGTCCGTGACCAATGTTCCCGGAATCACCCCGGAACAATTCCAATCCGATTCGCCGATCGTAATCCCGAACCGTTGGCAATAG
>CADASI010000177.1 GCA_902790525.1 uncultured Eubacteriales bacterium | reverse complement strand
CACGGCGTTTTCAGATAGGCAGATGAGGATCAATCGGTGATTTGATTTCCGCCCCCGCTTGACAAATCGGCGTTTTTTTGAGATACTATACTCGCCTCGCCATAAGGCGGGCAAGGAGCGAGCGTATGCTGAAAGTCAGGCAGTGCATGATAGACGAGACCGCGTGGTTCCGCAAGCTGGAGGGCGCATACCACTACATGGGCGAGTCCCATGGGGCTGGGGACGTGGTGCGACTCGTGTTCGAGGAGGACGGCGCGCCTGTCGCGCTGATGACGTGGGCGGCGGCGTGCTACTGCCTCAAGGCGCGCGACGAGCGGATCGGGTGGAATCCGGCGATGCGCGCGGCGAGGCTGAAGCTCGTGGCGAACAACCGCAGGTACACGGAGCTCGTGCCGAAGGGCTCGCGGCCGAACCTCGCCTCGCAGGTCCTGGGGATGGCCGTGCGGGAGCTCCCGGCGATCTGGGAGCGGCAGTGGGGGTACAGGCCGCTCCTGGCGGAGACGTTCTGCGACATCGAGCGCGCGGCGGGGACGTGCTACCGCGCGGCGGGGTGGGAGGAGGTCGGCAAGACCAAGGGCTTCTCCCGTGTGGGGCACGCGCGGGACTTCTACATCCCCAACGGCAGGCCGAAGGTGCTGTACATGAAGCCGTTCCGGAGGGACGCATGGGACCTGATCGTGTCCAACTCCCTGCCGGACGAGTACGACGTCGCGGCGCACTCGAAGTCCGACGGGATCCTGCCGTTCTCCTCCGGGCAGGTGGAGAGCCTGCACTGGGAGCTGTGCCACGTCAAGGACCCGCGCGGGCGGAACAGGTCCATCGGCATCGGCCCGATCCTCTCGATCTTCACGATGGCTGTCGCGGCCGGGGCGAAGGACATGAAGGAGGTCCACGGGTTCGCGACGAGGCTCAGGGACGCCCAGCTGAAGGAGCTCGGATGCCCGAAGGCGAAGGACGCGCTCGGGAACGAGGTCCGGGGCAAGTACGTCTGCCCCAGCTACAACGCGTTCTACCACCTGATCCGGCACAAGGACAAGGCGGGGCGGCACGACTTCGACGTGGCGGACTACGCCGCGCATCTCTCGAAGTGGATGACGGCGCAGCACGGGAAGCTGGCGCGGCACCTCGCGGCGGACGGCAAGTTCGTGGACGAGGTCGTGGGGCTCGTGTCTGTCGTGGACGCGGAGAGCGGCGAGGTGGTCGCGGTCGCGCCCGCGTCGAAGAAGGAGGGGCTGAAGGGGCGCTGCGAGTACCCCGTCCTGCGCGACACGCTCGCGGGCATGGACCTCTCGGGCGCGGTCGTCAGCACCGACGCGCTGAGCTGCCAGGACGACACCGCGCACACGGTGCTCGCGAACGGCGGCGATTATGTCCTCCAGGTCAAGGCCAACCAGAAGGGCGTTCTGAAGCAGTGCGAGGAACTCTCCTGCATCCGGCCGCTCGTCGGCTCGTCAAAAAAAAAGAACTGAACCGGGGACGCTGGGAAGTCCGCGTGACGAAGGTGTTCCGCGTCCAGGACGCGGTCGAGGTCGGCTTCCCCGGCACCCGGACAATAGTCCGGACGTACCGTGAGGTCTGGCAGACGCGGAAGACCGGAAAGAAGGACAAGCACGGCAGGGACATCCGCAAATGCGTCGGCAAGCCCACGAAGGAGGTCGCCTGGCATGTCTCGTCGCTCGACCCCGACTCGCGCACGGCGAAGCAGTTTTCGGAAATTGTCAGGACACATTGGTATGTCGAGGTCTACCACGGCAAGCGCGACAACGGCTACAACGAGGATGCGTTTACGCGGCGGTGCGACCTGAACGTGATGTCGGCGATGATGGTGGCAAGGTCGTTTGGCATGTGGATATGCGCGCGGAATCCCGAAAAGACGACGGGGCAGGTGAAAGACGACCTGAAGCTCCATCCGGCGAAGCTTGTGCGAATCATGACGAAAGGCGGCTTGCAATGACGTAGCGCGTGGTGACGGTTGGCGGCCAGCGGCCTCGGCATGACTCCGAGGCCTCGCCTGCCATGCTCGCGGAGTGTCCCGACGGGTCTCCGCGCCATGTGCGGAGGGGCCCGGAGCCGCTGAATGGACGGAATTGTGGGCGGGGCCCCGCTTCCGGGCCATCAGGTTGGCAGGGCGGCGAAGTTTTCAGCGAAGTGTAGCGCTGGAATCGAGTAGAAGCAGTCAGCCAAATGAAAACTCCATGCAGCAGTGCGCATTACAATATTTTCGTGCTTGCTTTTGCGGCAAAAATTCCGTATCATATACGCCGTTTTCCCATTGGAGGGATGGCCGAGTGGCTGAAGGCAGCGGTTTGCTAAATCGCCATACGGACTAATCTCCGTATCGGGGGTTCGAATCCCCCTCCCTCCGCCAATGGTAGCGAATAGGTAATAGGTAATAGTGAATAGTCAATAGTGAATAGGTAAAGTTGAGGGAGAAGGTAAGATGGTGGAAAGAGGGCGAGGGGTGGGATGAACGCTGTATTTTTCGACATGGATGGTACGCTGATCGACTCGCGTG
>CADASI010000176.1 GCA_902790525.1 uncultured Eubacteriales bacterium | reverse complement strand
ACACCTTGCCGGTGGAACCGTCCAGGGAGATCCAGTCGCCCTCGTGATAGTCCTTGCCGTTCAGGGTGAAGTAGCCCTCGTGCATCTTGATCTCGGAGCAGCCGGAGACGCAGCAGGTGCCCATGCCGCGGGCGACGACCGCCGCGTGGGAGGTCATGCCGCCGCGCACGGTGAGGATGCCCTGGGAGGCGACCATGCCTTCGATGTCCTCCGGGGAGGTCTCCAGGCGGACCAGCACGACCTTCTGGCCGCGCTCGTTCCACTGCTTGGCGTCCTCGGCGGTGAACACGATCTGACCGCAGGCAGCGCCCGGGGAGGCAGCCAGGCCGGTGGTGATGGCTTCGGCCTTCTTGAGGGCTTCGGCGTCGAACATCGGGTGGAGCAGGCTGTCAAGCTGCTTGGGCTCCACGCGCATCACGGCCTCTTCCTCGTCGATCATGCCCTCGTCCACCAGGTCGACGGCGATCTTCAGAGCGGCGGCGGCGGTACGCTTGCCGTTGCGGGTCTGCAGCATGTAGAGCTTGCCATTCTCGATGGTGAACTCCATGTCCTGCATCCTTCTCGGTGATCATGCCCTCGTCCACCAGGTCGACGGCGATCTTCAGGGCGGCGGCGGCGGTGCGCTTGCCGTTGCGGGTCTGCAGCATGTAGAGCTTGCCATTCTCGATGGTGTACTCCATGTCCTGCATGTCCTTGTAGTGCTTTTCGAGGTTGTCGGCGATGGTCTTGAACTGCGCGTACACCTCGGGCATCTCGTCCTTGAGCTGGTCGATCTTGCTGGGGGTGCGGATGCCGGCCACGACGTCCTCGCCCTGGGCGTTGATCAGGTACTCGCCGAACAGCTTCTTCTCGCCGGTGGCGGGGTTGCGGGTGAAGGCCACGCCGGTGCCGGAGCGGTTGTTCAGGTTGCCGAACACCATGGGCATCACGTTGACGGCCGTGCCCCAGGAGTAGGGGATGTCGTTCATGCGGCGATACACGTTGGCGCGGGGGTTGTCCCAGGAGCGGAACACGGCCTTCACGGCCTCCATCATCTGGGCGTAGGGATCGGTCGGGAAGTCCTCGCCCTTCTGCTCCTTGTAGTAGGCCTTGAAGCGGGCGACGAGCTCCTTCATGTCGTTGACGTCCAGGTCGATGTCGTTCTTGACGCCCTTCTTCTCCTTGACCTCGTCGATGATGACCTCGAAGGTCTTCTTCGGGATTTCCATCACGACGTCGGAGAACATCTGGATGAAGCGGCGATAGGAGTCATACACGAAGCGCTCGAACTTGGGATCGGGGTTGCCGGCGATCAGGCCCGCGGCCACCTCGTCGTTGATGCCCAGGTTCAGTATGGTGTCCATCATGCCCGGCATGGAGGCGCGGGCGCCGGAGCGCACCGAGACCAAAAGCGGGTTCTTGGGGTCGCCGAACTTCTTCTCGTTGAGCTTCTCGATCTTCTCCAGGGCCTCGTCGATCTGGGCCTGGATGTCGGCGCCGATGGTCTTGCCGTCCTCATAGTAGCGGGTGCAGGCTTCGGTGGTCACCGTGAAGCCCTGGGGCACGGGCATGCCCAGCGCGGTCATCTCCGCCAGGTTCGCGCCCTTGCCGCCCAGCAGGTTGCGCATGGTGGCGTTGCCCTCGCTGAAAAGATAAACATACTTCTGCAAGTGAATCCCTTCCCTTCAGATTGATTTATGATGTGTTGCAGGTCTCCATAAAAGTATCTTTAATTATACCGCTCAGGGGTTGCTTTTGGCAAGTGTTTCTGCGTTAATAATTGTCATTTTAACCATGATTCGCCCTTTAAATACGGCAAAATTGCACGGATTTACGCTTTTTAAGTTGACGGAACGCGGCTCAAAGGGCTATAATGGAAAACAGAGTATCGTGGGTTAAAATGGTTTCCCGGAGGCAGCATGGCGCACATCATTACAGCGGTCGATCCCCACAGCCCCGCCCGGCGCGCGGGCCTGCGCGCGGGGGACCGGCTTACGCGGATCAACGGAGAGGTGGTCGTCGACTTCATCGACTACCAGGCCCTCACCGCCAACCGGGCGCTGCGCGTGCAGGTGCTCCGCGACGCGCAGGCGCTCGAGTTTCACATCCGAAAGGACGAGTACGCCCCGCTGGGCCTCCGGTTTGAAAAGCCCATGATGTCCGCCACCCGGCTTTGCTGCAACAGATGCCTGTTCTGCTTCGTGGACCAGCTTCCCGACGACGCCCGGGACACCATGCGCGTCAAGGACGACGACTGGCGCATGAGCCTGATGATGGGCAGCTACGTCACGCTGACCAACGTGTCCGACCGGGAGCTTCAGCGCATCATCGACCGGCACGCCTCGCCGCTGTACGTGTCCGTGCACTGCACCGACCCCGAGCTGCGCAGTCGCGTGCTGGGCACCCCCAGGGCCGCGCGGCTGATGAGGCAGCTTCGGATGCTGTCCGACGGCGGCATCGAGTGCCACTGCCAGTGCGTGCTGTGCCCCGGCATCAACGACGGCGCGGCGCTGGAGCGCACGATCCGGGAGCTTTCGGAGATCCCCGGCATGCGCTCGCTGGCGCTGGTGCCCGTGGGCCTGACCGGCCACCGCGACGGGCTGTGCCGCCTGCGCCCCTACACCCGGGACGAGGCCCGCGCGGTGGTGGACATCGCCGAGAAGTGGCGATCCGTACTGCTTGAAACGCGGGGCACGCGCTTCGTGTTCCCCTCCGACGAATTCTACCTCCAGGCCGATTGGCCCATCCCGCCGGACGAGGCCTATGAGGGCTACGAGCAGATCGACGACGGCGTGGGGCTTTTGCGGCTGCTGGACACCGAGTACGCCGAGGCCTGGGCGGACGCCGGGGACGCCGTGACGCAATCTGATAACGCCGTGCACCTCGCCATCGCCTGCGGCCGGTCCGCCGAGGCGTTCCTGCGGGACATGCTCGCCCGACGCCCCGTGGCGGGCGCGAAGATCGACGTCTACGGCCTTACGAACACCTGGTTCGGCCCCACGGTCACCGTGTCCGGGCTGATCACCGGCGGCGACCTGATGGGCCAGATGAAGGATGTCCCCTGCGACGCCGTCATGATCACCGAGGTCATGCTCCGCGAAAACGACGATAAATTCCTCGACCATGCTCCGCGAAAACGACGATAAATTCCTCGACGACACCACCCTGCCCCAGGTGATCGAAGCCCTCGGCAAGCCCGTCGTTCCGGTCGGGCGACGCGGAGAGGATCTGTTGGAGACGATACTGAGGTTGAGGGACGGGGAGAGAAATTGAGAATTGAATAATTGAGAATTGAGAATTATAGAATGCCTGTGTAATGAATGATCGTGGCTCTATGATTAAAAGAAATCCGTCAGGATTTCAACCGAAATTCTCAATTCTCAATTCTCCATTCTCAATTCAACCGAAAATACCCCTGCACTGGAGGTCAACACATAATGTCCAAACCCCTCGTTGCCATCGTCGGCCGCCCGAACGTGGGCAAGTCCACCTTTTTCAACCAGATGGTGGGCAAGCGCATCGCCATCGTGGAGGACACCCCCGGGGTGACC
>CADASI010000175.1 GCA_902790525.1 uncultured Eubacteriales bacterium | reverse complement strand
CTCCAGCCCAAACTATTTTAATGGTGTGTTTAAGGGGCTGATGCGAATGTCGCCGCGGGGGTTCAGGAAGAGGGGGGAATAGTCTGTCCCCCGCCAGCTATGCCGCTTGCCAGGCAACATAGTCGTCGGGGGACAGTGTGTCTCAGTTTAATGCTGAGGGGGGAGTGTGTTTAATTCTTACCTCTGCGGAACCACGCCAGGCATTTGATTGCCATGTATCTGCCCATTCATCTGCCCATTCATCTGGGGAACCTGCTGCTGGCCATTCTGCATGCCATCCTGCATACCACCCTGCCGGGGAGTAGCGCCGCTCTGAGCGTCGGGGCGCTGCATGCCGCCCATCTTGCCATCACGCTGCATGCCGCCGCGCTGCTGGCCCTTCATTCCGCCTTTGGAGAACTGGTAGCCACAATTCGGGCACTCGCCGTTCTTCGCCGCCAGCCGCTCTTTCACGCTGTTGAGGATCAGATCGGCCTGCTCCTGGGTCAGGGAGCCAGCTGCGACGTACTCATTCAGCTCGGTCTCCAAATCATCCACAGCCTTGTCCTGCTTTGCCTTGCGGTAGGCGTCCAGGGCGTCCTGGAGGGCAGCGTTGTCGTCGGTTGCCGGGGTTGCTTCCTCGGTGGGGGCAGTCTCTTCTGCCGGGGTAGCCGCTTCCTCCGTCACAGCGGGGGTTGCGGGAACAGGATCAGTTGTTCCCTCTGCAAACACCGCCACCCCCAGAACCAGGACCAATGCCAATGCGATACCAATAATCTTTTTCATGATGTTCAGCTCCTTTTTTTCATGCTCTTCACGAGCTTGTTTGTGATTGTCAGGGGGAAGTATTCTCCCCTTGGAACGGTTGTATTATCACACAGGAGCCTTGAAAGAAGCTGAAAAGAGCTGTGAACAAACTGTATCCGTTCCCCTGAATCTCATCATTTTCGTGGCGGCCTTGTGAATGAATCCTGTTTTCTGGAACAACCTCTCCTCCACCACCATCAAAAGCCGTGAAATTGAAAAGGCGGAAGTTCCCAAATGATGATCATCGCAATTATAGCCCTCCCGGTCGCGGCATACGCCGGCTACAAAGTGATGGACCGGCTGGATCGGTTCCTGGACTGCGTTCACATAGGGAAATTACCGGTGTGATAGTTCTGTGATACTCCATCTGCTATACTGTTCCCGTAAACAAGAGAAACAAACCGACCGACCACTCGAAGGGAGGCACTCCAAATGATCGAATACATTCTTGTTCCCCTGGCCTTTATCGGGCTGCTGGCGCCTCTGGCGGTCTTTGGCTATTGCGCAATGGCAAGGCTGGATAGATACCTTGGCGGAGTCAACAAACCCGTGTGATGGTCCCCGTGATAGACTGTTCCCGTAAACAAGAGTAATTAACCGTGGTGAATACACACACCGCTACCGAAGGAGGTTTTCAAAATGAAGAAGATTATAGCCCTCATAGCAGTTGCAATCATGGCCCTGATGGGCACCTGCGCGCTGTCTGAAGATGTCAAAGGCGCGTTCGAGGATGGCAACTATGTCATCCGCATCCCCGCGAAGGACGACGGATGGGAAGCCGACGACATGTCCCAGGATGATTCCGTGGTCAAGCTGGTCAGCGCGGAAACCGCGGACGGCGTGTTTACCGCCGCCTATGCGCCCGTGTCGGACGGTGAAATGATCGTTTCCGTCAAGCACATGGACGGCATCGCGTGCGACGAAGCCCACACCTTCGACCTGAAGGTAACCGACAACACCATCGAAAGCGTCGGGGGCTCCTACACCGCCGCTCCCGCGGAAGAGGACTTGGATGCTGTCATCAGCGGCGAATGGCAGATCAACGACAACATTATGGCCGGCATGACCATCGAAAAGAATCCAGGCACGGGCTGGGCACTCCAGATCGCCACGGCCTACCCCGATGTGCATGTGCTCCGCGCCAACATGTTCTACGACTGCGAGCTGGATGAATTCGTCTATGCCGACGGCGCCTTCTACGAGTCGGAAATCACCAATTCCCCCGAGGTTGTGATCGGCGACGAGGTTGCCTCCGATGTCTATGGGACGATCACCCTTGCGCCGCAGGCGGATGGCACGATTCATCTGGTCTGGTACAACGCCCTGAGCCCGGAGGAGACCGCCGAGTTCTATCGGCCTGAGGGATATGAGGGTTCTGTCGCTCCTCAGTTTGACGGACTGGACATTACCAACGCAACCTGCCCTGTCTCCTTCAACCGCGACGATCTGAAGGACGGCGTTCTGGCCAACGTCCATATCTTCACCGAGGACACCTATGATATCGTGGACGTGGCGCAGATGAAGATTGGCGATAGCTTTGAGGCTGAGGGCAAAACCGTCACCATCGATTCTCTGGAAACCGATGAATTCGGCAACATCAATATCAACGGAGGATTTGAGAAGGAAGGCGGCTATACCCTGACCACGGACGAAGACACCAACGGCTGGACCACGACGAGCTGGGATGATTTCTGCACCTATACGGAGAGGGACACTGTTGACCTGACGCTTGCCGAGAACGTGATCTTTAACGATAGCTGGGATACTGAAGCGGATCCTGTGACAGCCGAAGGTATCGAAGCCGTCGCCAAGGCCATCATGGAATCCGAGAATGACAGCTTCTACGAGCACAATACTGAGCTGGTCATTGAGGA
>CADASI010000174.1 GCA_902790525.1 uncultured Eubacteriales bacterium | reverse complement strand
GACTGCTATTGCCCCACTAAGCCTGCGGAAAATCGCCTTGAAATGCAGCCAAATCCGCTCGAAACTGCATCTCCCGGCATTTAGAAACACACTCTAGGACTGATCATTAGGAGACGCATCCAGATGCATCTTCTTTTTGCGATCATACATGTACCTGTCAGCCATCTCACCGAGCTCGCTAAAGGAGGTCTCAGAGAGCTTTTCGGCAATAGCGTAACCCCAGGCAATGCTAAGGTTCCGCTTCCGTTGCGCCTCAAGAAATCTGATTTCCATCCTGTCCATGAGCTCCGGGCTTGCGGACTTCACCACGGCGGCAAATTCGTCACCGCCAAATCGGAAACATCTGTTTTCACCGGCAGCGCCGAAGCAGTCGTTGATGCATCTGGCGGCTTTCCTGAGCAACTCGTCTCCCGCGGCGTGACCATACCCCGAGGGAAAAAGCATTGTTCTAAAAGAATATCCCTTGACTGGAGATGTTCGATTTCATATCATTTTATTGCACATGGTCGTAGCCACTGGCTTTGAGGTGAATCGGATGATTCAGCCAGTGGCTACATAATGGCTACAAAAAAGTTGAAGACTGTCTGGAATGCCTGAAATCCGTGGAATATTAGCACGAAAAGCGAATTGAGAGTGCGTATTATCACGAGGTGATAAGGCCTGGCGGTTGAGTGGGAATAGTAAATTCTGTCCAGGGGCAACCCCACTTTCCCTTTTAGGGACAAAATACTTTTCCCTTCACCCCCGGCAACAACCGAACAATATACCGTGTTCCGGGAACCTTGCGCAGGCATCGTTTCCGGAGCCTTTCTTTTCCCAAAAAACAGATCCCGGCAACCGTACAGAACCCGTGCGCGAGCAATATCGGAACCACCCGGGGAACCTCGTTCGGGAGCAGTAACGGCCTCATCGCAGAAGCGTCGTTATCTTCGTTATTCTATCGTCAGGATATCCGCGAAACCCATGGTTACAAAGACCTCCATCACCATTTCATTGACATGGATCACCTTCAAGGAGCCCTGCTTATTCATTTTCTTCTGAGCCAGGAGCAGCACCCGCAGGCCGGCGGAGGAGATGTAGGTGAGCTTCTCAAGGTCAAAGATCAGCTCGGTCACGCCGTCCAGATCCTTGATCTCCTTTTCCAGATCCGGCGCGGTGGTAATGTCCATTCGGCCCTCCAGGGCGATGGTCAGGGTACCGTTATCCCGTGTTTTTATGATGTTCATCATAGAAATCCCCTCCTATTGCTTTTCTGTGAAGACGAGCGTCAGACAATTCGTGAAGTCGTCAAAGGCCGCCGCGTCATAGGTTATGTCTTTGGTGTTGCCCTTCAGCATCGCCCGAGAAAGATCGTCTCCGTGCTCGAGGACATCATACGGTTCCCCGTTGTAGCGCACGGTCATCATCGCCTGCCCGTCTGCCTCCGAGTACTCGATCACCGCCTGGATGTGCGGCGATTCCAGCTTTGGCAACAGCATCTGCTGCACCAGCTCCTCGAACACAAACCGGATGCGGTTAAAAAGCTTGGGCGAGATCTGGTTCTTGTCGCAGTATTGCCTGATCTCCGCCGCCATGCCCAGGAAGTCGTAGCCGCGGCTTTCGATGTTCAGCTCCAGCACCTTGAGCCGCCGCACAAACCGTCGGGTGTTTTCGCGCTTAGGGTTGTCGAACACCTGCTCGGGCGTGCCGTCCTCGTAGATGCCGCCCCCGTCCATGTAGAACACGCGGTTGCAGATGGCGCGGGCGAATTTCATCTCGTGGGTGACGATCATCATTGTCTTCCCGGTCTTGGTCAGCTCGCGGATGACGGACTGCACCTCGTCCACTATCGTGGGGTCCAGGGCGCTGGTGGGCTCGTCGAACAGTATGATCTCCGGGTCCATGGCGAGGGTGCGCGCGATGGCGATGCGCTGCTTCTGGCCGTCGGAGAGCTCGTCGGGATAGTTCATGGCCTTCTCCGACAGGCCCACCATTTGCAAAAGCGCCATGCCTGCCGCATACATTACTTCGGAAAACCCTGTAAAACAAGGTTTCTTTCCGAGGCAATGCTTGCGAAAACAGGGTTTTTCGAAGTTGCCTGAAGGGGAAGGGGGAGAACATGATGTTCTCGATCACCGTCATGTGCCCGAACAGATTGAAGGACTGAAACACCATGCGTCACCATAATGGTCGCGGTGAGGAGCGCACCCACGCAAATTTTTTTGCATCAGCAGCAGATTGATCAGCGTGCAGACGAGGGGCGGCATCAGGACACAGCAGAGAAGGATCAGGGGGTGCGATATCATCGGTACTTCAGGAATGGAATAATACCCTTGGCCTCCCGCCACCTCGTCCATATCAAAGATCCTGCTGAGTACATAACCTGCCGGTCCGCCGATCAACCTGGCCGCCGCAAAGGGGACGAGAAGCATCGGATAAATGTCCTTCCGCCTGACGCCCATAGCCAACAGAGCGCCGACCGAAGGGCTCTCCTTTTCCGCCAATCCCAAGGATGCCTGATGTCGGACAGCTTTGGCGCCGCCGCTTATTTCAAAAAGCCGGGCTTACCGGGTGCCGCGCGCCGCCTTGTCCGCGTACTTGGCGCGAAGGGAAAGGCCTATGGAGACATCCAGCACCAGCCTGGAAAGGCTGCCCGCGATGCTGGACATGGCCTCGTTTTTATCAAACATGACGACGGCCAGCACCGCCTCCAGGATGATCAGGACCCAGAAGATGATCCGGGATTTCTGTTCGCCCAGATCCTTGACGAAGCCGAGCGCCAGCAGCATGAGCAGTATGCCGATCATCATGCAGGCGCTGAGCCCGAAGCCCGGATAGAAGAGCGTGCCGATCAGGCGCAGGACAATGCACAGCGTCAATCCGGTGAGTCTCTGTCCCTGTATGTCAATAACCTCCCTTGTATAGCTTATCAGTCGTGATCCTTGATGTGCTGCGAGACCGAGAAGATGAACCCGGACGGGGACACCATGATCCTTGTATATTCTTGAGGATCAACGCCTGAGCCTGTCCGCATCCAGCTTCCCGATGGAGTGTCCCGGCAGCACGATATGGCTTGCACGCGGTTCAGTTCAGCTGTTTGCGCAGGGTCAGCCGGTTGCAGCCGTCGCGGTATTCGTACGCCATCTCGTCCATCGTGTTCTTCACCATGAAGATGCCCAGGCCGCCGATGCCCCGTTCCTCCCCGGAGAGCATGATATCGGGGTCCTCCTTGGCCAGGGGGTCGAAGGGCCTTCCGGCGTCGATCAGCTTAAACGTCACCACGCCGTCCTCCACGCTGCCACGTATTTCCGCCCAGCCGTCTCCGTCGGGATAGGCGTAGAGGGTCACGTTCACATACAGCTCTTCCACGGCGATTCGCAGCTGCGTGCGCGCCTTGGCGGAACAGCCGTTGATGTCCAGCAGATAGCTGACGAAGGCCAGTATGACGTCCATGCCTTCCAGCTTCGCGGGTATTCTCAGTACATATTCATTGGCCATGGTTCTTCTCTGCTCCCTTTGCAAGGTTACTGCGCTTAAAACACCCCGAACACGGCGTCCAGGCCCGTGTTTTCCAGCACGTCCTTGAAATTCTCGCCCACGTTGGCAAGCGACATGTTGCCCTTCGCCGCCTTCATCTGCTTGAAGGTGGCCAGCAGCACGCGAAGTCCCGCGGAGGAGACGTAGTCGCACTCCGCAAAATCCAGCGTCAGGGCGTTCACGCCGCCTAACTCCTTGTTCAGAAGCGCGGTCAGCTCCGGCGCGGTCAGCGTGTTCAGCTCGCCGGACAGGCGGACGGTCAAAGCGGTTCCGTTTTTCTCAGTGGTCAGTGTCATGTTGATACCCTCCTATTCTTTGATAGACAAAACGACCATGGTGATGTCGTCGAACTGGGGGACCCCCGCGGCGTATGCGTTGACATCCGCAAAAATGCGCGTAAGCACCTGCTCGCCCGACAGATCCCGGGTGCTGTCCAGCATGCCCTTCAGGCGATCGTCGCCGTAAAGCTCGTCGTTTTTGTTGTGCGCCTCCACCACGCCGTCGGTGTACAGCAGCAGCCGGTCGCCCGGTTCAAGCTGAATCTCGTTTTGCTTGTACCGCGTGAATTCCATGCCGCCCAGGAACAGCCCGTGGTTTTTCCTGATCATCTCGCAGGGCTGGCCTTTGCGCTGGAGCATCGGATAGTTGTGCCCGGCGTTGGTGTACTGCAGCGTCATCGTCCGCTTGTCCACGATGCCGATCCAGGACGTGGCGAACATGCCCGCCTCGTTGCCCTCGCACAGCCGGGCGTTGACGGCGGTGAAGATCTCCGAGGTGCTGTCCATGTTCAGCGCGTAGTCCTTGATCATGGTCTTGGCCGTCATCATGAACAGCGCGGCCGGGGTGCCCTTGCCGGAGACGTCGGCGATGAGGAAGCACAGGCGGTTTTCGTCGATCGGGAAGTAATCGAAGAAGTCGCCGCCCACCTCCTTGGCGGTGTTCATGCTGCCCCGCAGGTTCATATTCGGGAAATCCTCGAACTCCGGCGCGGTCGTCGGCAGGGCGTCGAGCTGTATGCGAGTCGCCGTGTTGAGATCGGCCTGAGTGGCGGCCAGCTTGCTGCTCTTTTCGTTGAAAATGATGCAGTACATGATGATCAGGGACACCAGGATCATGCCGTACTGGGAGGCGTTGCCGAAGGTGCCCCCGGACATGACGTA
>CADASI010000173.1 GCA_902790525.1 uncultured Eubacteriales bacterium | reverse complement strand
GGGAGGTCACTACACCGCCTGGGAAGTGGAAAAGCATGTAAGTATATCACGCCTGGGCAACAAGTATCTTCATCTCATCGATAGAGATGAGCAATCTTTCTGTTCCCAGCCCCAGTGTATGGATCCGTCCTCAGGGATTTACATATAGTTGCTTTTTTGTAGCAAATATGTTATTCTGCCGTTGAGATAATTCAAGATGGAAAGGAATACGGCATATGAGGCGGAGAATTTTGCTCATCGCTGTCCTTACCGCGGTGGTTTTGCTCTGTATGGGATGCAAGAACGCCTCCCGCACCCAGGGCAGAACGATTACGGATATGAAAGGACGGAATATCGTTCTGAGCGGTGACGTCACGCGCGTGGTGGCACTTACGGCGGCAGACTGTGAAATCATCTATGCCATTGGCGCAGAGGACGCCGTTGTCGGACGCGGCGAATACTGTGACTATCCAGAGGCCGCATTGTCGCTGCCCACGGTGCAGTCCGGCGCCGAGACCAACATCGAGCAGATCGTTGCGCTTAATCCCCAAGTGGTTTTCATGGATACGATGAACCAGAGCGTGGAACAGATTCAGCAGCTGGAGGCTGCAGGCATCCAAGTTGTAGTATCAGATGCTGTCGATCTGGAAGGTGTATACGAATCCATCTCTGTCATCGGTAAGGTCTTAAGTCGCGAGGGTGAAGCTGCGGAAGTAATCGATGGGATGAAGCAAAGCTTTCAGGAGCTGTCTGACAAAGCAGCCGCCTGTTCGGATGAACCCACGGTTTATTTTGAGATTTCTTCGCTGAAGAACGGCCTCTGGACTGCGGGAAAGGGAACGTTCATGGACGAAGCGGCGTCCCTTCTCCACGCGAAAAATGTTTTCGCGGATATTACAGGCTGGGCCGGCATTTCCGAAGAGCAGGTCATTCAGCGCGATCCCGGGTTTATCGTCACCACGGACAGATATTCCGGTACTGAACCGACGCCCGAGCAGGAAATCGCGGGAAGAGCCGGCTGGGGGAACATACGCGCGGTGAAGGATGGCCATATTTTGAATCTGTCCGATGATTCGCTGGTCCGCCCCGGCCCGAGGCTGGCGGACGGTGTGAAACAACTGTATGATTTTTTATATGCCGGGAGACAATAATGGAAGAAAAACAAAAGCATGAGGGCTACGGACTCTGGATCTGGATCTGCCTTGCAGGGCTGACACTTGCGGCGATGGTGACCGCAGTCTGTGTGGGCAGTGTAAGCATTTCCATCGTAGAGTGTTTGCAGGTTTTCAAAGCTGCGCTGACAGGCACGGAGGCAGCAGACCCCGGGACGGCTTCCATCTTACTGTCAGTCCGTCTGCCGCGGGTGCTCTGCGTAGCGCTGAGCGGCGCGTCCCTATCGGTATGCGGTACGGCCATGCAGGGGCTTTTGAAAAACCCGCTGGCAGACGGCTCGACACTGGGCATCTCCAGTGGCGCTTCTCTGGGTGCCGCGCTGGCGATTGCTTTCGGCTTCCAGCTTCCCCAGCTCCCATTTTCCGGTTCCATGATCCTGGCGGCGCTGTTCGCGTTCGGGTCTTTGATCCTGATTCTGAGTCTCTCGTACATGCTGGACAGTTCCTTTTCCACCAACACGATCATTCTGCTGGGAATCGTGTATTCGATGTTCATGTCCAGTATTCTCTCTCTGGTGGTTACCTTCGCACTGGACAAGCTCAAGCAGATTACCTTCTGGACCATGGGTTCTCTGGCAGGCAGCAGCTATCAGAATGCGCTGGTGCTGTTCGTGATGCTGGCAGTCTGTGGCACCATCCTGATCCACCTGGCAGAGGAACTGAACGCCTTTGCCATCGGAGAAGAAAACGCGATGAATGTGGGCGTAGACGTGAAGCGGGTCCGTCTGGTCATCCTGATCACGATTTCCCTGCTGATCGGTGCCTGCGTCTCTATTGGCGGTACCATCGGCTTTGTAGGTCTCGTCACGCCTCATATCATCCGCCTGATGACCGGCCCCAACCACAAGCGGCTGCTACCTGCGTCGATGTTCGGCGGTGCGGCTTTCCTGACTCTCGCGGACCTCGCGGCGCGCACCATTGTCCCGCCCTTGGAGCTTCCTATCGGTGTTGTCACTTCCTTTGTCGGTGCCATCCTGTTTGTCTACGTCTATTATAAAGTGGGGAGGACTGCGAGATGAATATACTCCGTGTTGACCATCTTGGTGTGTCCTTCGGACAGACGCCCGTCTTTCAGGAAGTCAGCTTTGAGCTGAACGAAGGCGACTGGCTCATGATGATCGGGCCCAATGGCAGCGGTAAATCTACGCTTGTCCGAGCGATCTCTGGGGCCGTTCCGTATTCGGGTAGCATCTCGTATCTTGATGGAGATATCCGCCGGCTGCGTCCTGGAGAGCTGGCGCGCAATATCGGGATCCTTGCCCAGAACCATTACGTGGGCTATGCCTTTACTGTCCGCGAAGTGGTCCGGCTGGGAAGATATGCCTATAAACGGGAAAACGGCGACCCGGAGGGAGAGCCGCGGATTCAGCGGGCACTCGAACTGACGGGTATGGACGTCCTGGCGGACAAGTCGGTACTCCATCTCTCGGGCGGTGAGCTGCAGCGGGTTTTTCTGGCCCAGCTCTTTGCCCAGGATCCGCGGGTTTTGATCCTGGATGAACCCACAAATCATCTGGACCTGATCTATCAGAAACAGGTATTCGATCTGGTTTCACAATGGCGTAGAGAGCCGGGCAGGGCTGTGATCTCCGTGGTACACGATCTAAGCCTTGCCAGGGCTTACGGCACACAGGCGCTGCTTCTGTATGAGAAGCGCGCCCTGGCGCAGGGCAGCATGGATCGTGTATTTGACCCGGCATGTCTCAACGCCGCCTATGGCATGGACGTCGCTGCGTGGATGCGGACGACAATGGACGACGTCTTTGTCTTGAGTCGCCTTCCATGAGCTGTCAGAAGTGTGGAGTTACCTTCACTTTACCATTGCTGAGCTCGCTGCTACTCTATTAACGATTGTGAATCCTGTCCCACCAAACTTGCTGCTGGCGTGGACACGACGCGGGTTTGGTGATGGCCACAGGGCTAGCGCGGACATGGCGCTTTGACAATTGACGCAGACACGGTGTGGGCAACGACGCGGGATGCTGGCGCGGGCAACTGTCTGGCCCACTGCCGGGCCATTGTCGCCTCTATGAGACTCCACGCTTCGGTACGGCGCTTTGGGTATTAAAGGGCCAGTGTCGGGCATTATCGCCCCACTGGCGCGAGAACGGCACTGGGATGCCACGAGCGGCATCGGAGCGCCTGCGACAGCCGATCACAGGACATGTGTCGCGGGAATCCGGGATAAAAAAGGATACTCAACCCCAAATGCAACGTTCTTGCCGCATTTGGAGTTGAGAAAAGCATCAATCAGAAATCCTCCCATTTTTCATTGCGTGTGCCCACACTGTCTGCGTTTGGATCAGCCTTCTGGACGTTGATCGTGATCGTGGAGGAATGATTCTTCTTCAGCTCCACTTCCCTCTCGCCGCCGTCGAAGGTCATCACCTCATAATTGCCTTCATCGCCGAAGGCCTCTTCCTCGCCGTACCATGTTTTTCCGGTGCCGTCCTTGATGACATAGATACCCGCGGGCAGGCTGGTGGAAGCCTCTCCGCTTCCTCCGATGAAAAGCATCCGTGCCAGGACATCGTCCTTCGTGTAGATCTTCACGAGCATCGCCGTGTCCTCGTCGCTGGCGTTGACCTTCACGGACAGCTTGGCGCTGCTTCCGCTCACGGACGGATTCTTGTACAGCTGCCCGGTCTTGGGCCAGGGCTGTACGCAGGCCGCGGCGCGATCCTCCGCGTCGGGATAGCCGCTGGCCTCAAAGGCCTGCCTGGCGCTGTAGTATTTCCCCTGCGCCTCCAGAGCGCAGGCGCGTGTGTATTCATAGTCATCGCCCATCGAATCGGCGAGCAGCTCCTCGGCGGCCTCCGGGTCGGTGAGGATCAGCAGCCTGGGCAGGAGTTCCGCGCAGCCCGCGGCGTCCAGTGAATCAGTACACTCCAGCCCGAAGGTATCCTGGACCGCATTCAGCGCGGCGATGGTCTTGGCGCCCACGCTGCCATCGGCGGAGATCTTCTGGCCAAAGGCGATCAGCATCTGCTGAACGCCCCTGCCGATATCGCCCTTCGTGCCCTTTTTCACGATTTCGCCGGATTTCAGCGCTTCGTAGACGGCGCTGAAGGTCTCATCGCCAAGCGCCTTGAGCACTGCCTCCGTATCTCCCGCGTCAATGGGCAAACGGGGCGTCGGCTCCGGTGTCACTTCCGGCGTAGGGGCCATGTAGGGCTCCGGCGTCCCCTTTGCCCAGGCCTTTTCACAACCCTCCGCCAGATATTCCAGTGCGGTTTCGATCATGAAATCGCCCCGGCCGCTGCCCGGCATACGGATGCCATTGATCACCTGCACTGTGATGGTCTGGGGCGGGTCATCCGTCGCGACCTTTATTTTACCACAGGGCTTTCCCGTGTGCAGATCGACGAGCGCCAGCCATGTGGTCACGCGCTGCGCACTTCCGCCTGTGGTATAGTAGCCAACGGTTTCGTAGGTCGGATAGATGATCGCCGCGCGATCCGCCGTCTCGTAGGCCGAGGCCAGGTATTCGGCAGGGAAGCCACGGGTATCCTCGCTGTCCGCGGTGAACACCACGGGTTTGTCGCCTTCCGTGGAATAGTATATGGCTACGATCATGCGGCCCTTGCAAACGTCCTTGTCAAAGGCGGACTTCTCCTTCTGCTCCCTTGCCGCTTCATACACCGCGTTCAGCGCGGCGATGTCCGCCGGGACGGGCGTGGGCGACGGCGTCGGCTCGGGCGTGGGGGTCGGCGTGGGCGACGGCGTCGGCGTGGTCAGCATCAGGCCGTCGCGCGGCACATCCGCAAGCGGATAGAGCACGCCGCCGCACAACAGCTCCAGGTCGTCAAATTCATAGCGGTTCGGCGTGTAAAACAGCAGATCGAAGGTAGGCAGCGGATCCCCGGTATCGGAATCGAAATAGGGAACAGCACGCATCGCGGCCATCTCCTCGCCGCTGGAGACGGATCTCAGGTACATCTCCGGCGCAATATCGGCGATGATGGCGTCGCCGGTCAGTCCCGGTCCGTTCGAATCGAAGCGCAGCAAGTACGTGCTGCCATTGGAGGCAATCGGATCATGCAGCGTCTCCACCATGAAGTCCCAGCTCGCAAACTCAGCAGTGAACAGCGTCAGTTCAAAGCGTTCGTTGCCGCAGACGACGCGGTCCTCACCTGCCTCCGCACGGCGATAGCCTTCGGGAAGGTCCGTGCCCTCCGCCAGTGCGGGAAGAGCGCAGATCATCAGGCAGATCGACACCAGTATCGCAGTCAGCTTTTTCATCATAACAGCCTCCTCTCTCATCGGTCGGGAACACACACTTTCTTTCCAGATAATCACAGTATATCATATCAGACAGGGAATAACAATCATCCAGCATATTCTTCTTCGACTCCGCTTTCTCTATGAAAGCATCCAGGATCAGATCGGCCTGCTCCTGCGTGATGCTTCCCTCTTCTACGTAACCATCCAATTCCT
>CADASI010000172.1 GCA_902790525.1 uncultured Eubacteriales bacterium | reverse complement strand
CTTAGTGGGGCTAAGTCAAGGGAAATCAACGCAGAAATGCAGCCAAAGACGCCGAAAATGCGCTTCAGGCATTTTAGAAACACACTCTAATTCCTAATTTGGAGATTCAAACATGGGTAAGTACATATTGAGTATCGACCAATCCACCCAGGGCACCAAGGCGCTGCTGTTTGACGACAGGGGCGCGCTGGTGTGCCGCGCGGACCGGCCGCACCGGCAGATCATCGACGATAAGGGCTGGGTGGAGCACGACCCGGAGGAGATACTGCGCAACACCGTGCAGGTGGCGAGGGACGTGGTGGCGAAGGCGGGCGTCGACAAGGCCGACATCGCCGCGCTGGGCCTGAGCAACCAGCGGGAGACCTCCGTGGCGTGGGACCGCGCCACCGGCAAGCCCGTGTACAACGCCATCGTGTGGCAGTGCGCCCGGGGCGCGGCCATCTGCGACGCGCTGGAAGCGCGGGGCTGCGGCGGGGCCGTGCGGCAAAAGACGGGCATCCCGCTGTCGCCGTACTTCCCGGCGGCGAAGCTTTCGTGGATCATGCAGAACGTCGAAGGCGTGGCGGACAGGGCGAAGCGCGGGGAGATCTGCGTGGGCACGATCGACAGCTGGCTGGTGTACAACCTGACCGGCGGCCGACGCCACCAGACAGACTACTCCAACGCCTCGCGCACACAGCTTTTCAACATCAACACCCTTGCATGGGACGACGAGCTGCTTGAGCTGTTCGGCATCGACCCGAAGTGCATGCCCACGGTCACCGACTCCGACGGCGACTACGGCGAGACGGACTTCATGGGCTGGCTGGACCGGCCCATCCCCATCCGCGCCGCGCTGGGCGACAGCCACGGGGCGCTGTTCGGGCAGGGCTGCCTTAAACCCGGCATGACCAAGGCGACCTACGGCACCGGCTCGTCGATCATGATGAACATCGGCGAAAAGCCCGTGTTCTCGGACCTGGGCGTGGTGACGAGCCTGGCGTGGAAGATCGGCGGGAAAGTCAACTACGTGTTGGAGGGCAACATCAACTACACCGGCGCGGTGATCACCTGGCTCAAGGACGACCTGAAGCTGATCGACCATCCCGGCGAAACCGAGGCGCTGGCCCGCGCGGCCAACCCCGGCGACCGCTGCTGCCTGGTGCCGGCCTTCTCCGGCCTGGGCGCGCCCTACTGGGACAGCGACGCCCGCGCCGCCATCGTGGGCATGAGCCGCACCACCGGCAAGAACGAGATCGTGCGCGCGGCGCTTGAGTGCATCGCCTATCAGATCACCGACATCGTGAAGGCCATGGGCGAGAGCGCCGGCGCGGCGCTTTATGAGCTGCGCGTGGACGGCGGCCCGACCCGCAACGCCTACCTGATGCAGTTTCAGTCCGACATGCTGGGCATCCCGGTGCGCATCCCCGATTCCGAGGAGCTGTCCGGCATCGGCGCGGCCTGGGCCGCGGGGCTGGCCTGCGGCCTCTACGATCAAAGGGTATTCGACGTGCTCAGGCGCACCACCTACGCGCCCGACATGGCCGCGGAGATCTGCAACGAAAAATACGCGCGCTGGCAGGACGCCGTGCGCCGCGTGAGAATGTGAGGAGGGATCACCATGCTTCGAGGCATTCCGGACATCATCGGTTCCGATCTTCTGAAGGCCCTGGCCGACACCGGCCACGGCGATCTGATCGTCATCGCGGATCACTTCTATCCGCACGTCACCAAGTGCCCCAACGGGGTCAGCATACAGGCCAAGGGCGTGGGCTCGGTGGAGATGCTCGACGCCATCCTCCAGCTCGTGCCGCTGGACGTGGAGTATGAAAAGCAGCCCATACAGTACATTGTGCCGGACGCGGACTCCGGCGTGGTGGTGGAGACGAACCCCGTGTGGGACGCGGTCAGGGAGACCGTGGCCAAGCACGGCTACGACGTGTCCTGCATCGGCACCATCGAGCGCTCGAAGTTCTACGACAAGGCCATGAAGGCCTACATCACCATCTCCACCAGTGAGCGCCAGCCCTACGGCTGCATCATACTGCAAAAGGGCGTCATGTGAGCAAAAAGGGGGAAGCAACCATGCGCGTGCTCAACTTCGGTTCGCTGAATCTGGATTATGTCTATCAGGTGGATCACTTCGTGCGGCCCGGGGAGACGCTCAGCGCCGCGTCCCGGGTGATCAAGTTCGGCGGCAAGGGGCTGAACCAGTCCGTGGCGCTCTCGCGCGCCGGGGCGAACGTCAGCCACGCCGGGTGCATCGGCGCGGAGGGCGCGGGGCTCAAGGCGCTGCTTGAACAGGAGGGCGTGGACGTGTCGATGCTCATGACCGTCGACGAGATGCAGGGCCATACCGTCATACAGGTCAACCGCGACGGCGAAAACTGCATACTGCTCTACGGCGGCTCCAACCAGTGCGTGACCGAAAAGCAGATCGCCGACACCCTGGCAGGCTGCGCCGCGGGCGACTGGCTGGTACTGCAAAACGAGATCAACAACCTGCCCGCCATCGTGGACGCGGCCTTCGAGAAGGGCATGGTCATCGCGCTGAATCCCTCGCCCTACGACGCGAAGCTGGAGGAGGTGGACTTCGGCAAGCTCTCGTGGCTGCTGGTCAACGAGGTGGAGGCCGGGCAGATCTCCGGCAGCGACGACCCCGAGGCCGCCTGGACCTGGCTGCACGCGCGCTATCCCCGGCTGAACGTATTGATCACGCTGGGCGGCGCGGGCAGCGCGGCCTACCGCGTGGACGGCGACAGCGTGGAGACCGTCACCCAGGAGGCGTTCAGGGTCAGGGCCGTGGACACCACCGCCGCGGGCGATACCTACACCGGCTACTTCATCGCCGGGCTGATGGCGGGCATGCCGCTCAAGGACTGCATGCGCCGGGCCAGTAAGGCCTCGTCCATCAGCGTCACCCGCCTCGGCGCGGCGGGGTCGATCCCGACGCTGAGCGAGGTCGGGGAGTAGGCAATAGGGAATAGGGAATAGGCAATAGGGAATAGGCAATTGTTGTGTCAGCACATCGGTAAGTGTTTTGTGTCAGGACATCGGTAAGTCAGTGGTAGGTAGGGGTAAGGCATGGAGGCGGGGGAAGCGCCAGGGCCC
>CADASI010000171.1 GCA_902790525.1 uncultured Eubacteriales bacterium | reverse complement strand
GCTGTCGGCAAAGCCCTCCAGCACATTGTTGATGCGGGTGATGTTGCCGAAGGGATCAGCGCCCAGCTTGATGGTGTACTTGCCCTGCCCCCGCACGGATAGCTCAAAATTGTTGGTGAAGGTGTCATAGCTGACGGACAACCGGAAGCCGTGGTATTCGCCCACGGGCAACTCCTGGCTGCCGGTCTTGGCGGCAGTGCAAGCCTTAATGAGCGCGTTGCCCGCGTCCTTCCTGTCCGTGTAGACCACGCCGGATACCTTCATTTCAAACTGTTCCTTGTCCAGCGCCAGCACCGGGGCAGCGGCCGCCTTGTCCGCCTCCAGGTTGGCGATGCGCTGCTGGACGGAGGCGATTTGGACGGGATAGGTTCGGGCGATGTCCGTTTCCAAGCGATAGATCTGGCTGGTGTGGCTGGCTCGGAGCATCCGCAGCTTGGCCACCTGGATGTCCAAATCCATCTTTTCCTTGATGTAGGGGTTGCCCGTCGCCAGCGCCTTGATCTCCGCGTAGGACAGGGCTGTGTCGTCCACGTCCTCGCACGCGCGCACCGGGCTCTTGCTGGTCATGATCTGGCTGATGAACTTCTGCTTGTTCTCCAGGATCTGCCACATATAGGCGTCGAAGGTACCCTCCGTGACGTAGCGGAAGATCTGCACCCTCTCGTTCATATTGCCCTGCCGGAGTATGCGGCCCTCCTGCTGCTCCAGGTCGCTGGGCTTCCACGGCGCGTCCAGGTGGTGAAGGGCGATCAGCCTGTCCTGCATGTTGGTGCCCGCGCCCAGCTTCGCAGTGCTGCCCAGCAGGACGCGCACCTGGCCGGCGCGGACCTTGGCGAACAGTTCGGCCTTCTGCGTCTCCGTCGTCGCCTCATGGATAAAGGCGATCTCCTCCCGCGGGACGCCCATCACCTCCAGCTTGTTTCGGATGTCGTCATAGACGTTGAAGCTGCCGTCGCCCTTTGGCGTGGACAGGTCGCAGAAGATCACCTGTGCTGTTTTGTCCTGCTGTCCGTCCTTCCATATCTTGAAGGCGTTTCGAATGCAGGCGTTCACTTTGCTCTCCTCATCGTCCGGCAGCAGCGGGTTCATCAGCCGCTGGTCGAGAGCGCACTTCCTGCCGTCGTTGGTGATGCGCAGCATGTTGTCCTCCCTGGGATCAACCCTGCCGCTGCGCACCGCCTCCGCGCGGTCAGAGAAAGAGGCCACCATGTCCTGCTGGATTTCGCTGGGTTTCAGGACCTCGTTGACAAACTCAGCCTCCGGCACGGGCAGCTTCAGCATGTCGGCGGTCTGCACGTCGGCCACCTCCTTGAACATGGAAATCAGTTCGGGAAGGTTGAAAAAACGGGCGAACCGCGTCTTGGCGCGATAGCCCGTGCCCTCCGGGGCCAGCTCGATGGCCGTCACCGTCTCCCCGAAGGTGGATGCCCAGCTGTCAAAGTGCCCCAGCCCCGTGCGCTGGAGTGTGTCGTATTGCAGATACCGCATGATGGTGTAAAGCTCCACCATGCTGTTGGAGATCGGCGTGCCCGTGGCAAAGGTAATGCCCTTGCCGCCGGTCAGCTCGTCCAGATACCGGCATTTCAGGTACATATCGGAGGACTTCTGTGCGTCGGTGGTCTGGATGCCCGCCACGTTGGTCATCTTCGTGTACAGGAACAAGTTTTTGTAATAATGACTCTCGTCCACGAACAGGCGATCCACGCCCAGCTGCTCAAACGTCACCACGTCGTCCTTCCGGGACTGGTCGTTCAGCTTTTTCAAGCGGGCCTCCAGTCCCTTGCGGGTGCGCTCCATCTGCTTGATGGTATATCTGCCGCCCTGTTCCGCCTTCTCTTCCGCAATGGCACTGGTGATCTCGTCGATCTGCGCCTGGATCATGGCAGCCTGACGTTCATGGGACAGCGGTATCTTCTCAAACTGCGTGTGCCCAATGATAATGGCGTCGTAATCGCCGGTGGCAATGCGAGAACAGAACTTCTTGCGGTTCGCCGGCTCAAAGTCCTTTTTCGTGGCGACCAGAATGTTCGCACCGGGATACAGACGCAGGAAGTCCGCGCCCCATTGCTCCGTCAAGTGGTTCGGAACGACGTAGAGGTTCTTCTGCGACAGCCCCAGCCGCCGCGCCTCCATGCCCGCGGCGATCATCTGAAAGGTCTTGCCCGCGCCGACGCAGTGGGCCAGCAACACGTTGTCGCCGTACAGGATGTGGGCGATGGCGTTCTTCTGGTGCTGCATCAGGGTGATCTCCGGCGTCATGCCCACGAAACGGATATGGCTTCCATCGTATTCGCGGGGTCGGACGGCGTTGAAAAGCTCGTTGTACCTGGCAACCAGCGTCTCCCTTCGCCGCATGTCCTTGAGAATCCATTCCTTGAACGCCGCCCGGATCAGCTCCTGCTTCTGCTGGGCCAGCATGGTCTCCTTCTTGTTCAGCACGCGGTGGTCGCCGTCCGCGTCGTGGAAGGTGTCGTACACCTTAGTATCCTTCAGGTTCAGCGCATCCTCCAGCAGGTGAAAGGCATTGAGCCTTTCTGTGCCATAGGTGGAGTAGACCATTGGGTTGCCCCTGTCCATGCTCTTGCCCTGGATGTTCCACAGGCCGGAAACCTTGGAATACTGCACCTTGATCTGCCTGCCGATCAGCCAGAAGTCGGTGTGAAACTCGTCCCGGATGAACCGGTCGATGTACTGCGGGTCGATCCACGTTGCCCCCAGACGCACTTCGATCTCGGAGGCGTCCAGGTCCTTGGGCTGCACCCGCTTCAGGTATTCCACGTTTACCTGATAGGCGGGATCGCGCTCGGCGGCGCTCTGGGCTGCCCGCAGCTTTTCACGCACATTGCCGGACAGGTACTCGTCGCTGGTCTGCCATTCGTCGCTTTCAGGATCGAGGAAGATCACGTCCCGAAGCTCGTCGATGATTTCATCCTCCGTCCTGCCGCACAGGGAGGCCATATAAGGCAAATCCACCCTGGCCCGCTCTCCGATGGACAGCGCCAACGCCTCGCTGGCCGTGTCCACGGATTCCACGGGCTCCGGCTTGCGGATGGTGCGCTTGGTGAAGATGTCGGCCTTGCGCTTCAGCTGGCCGTTCTC
>CADASI010000170.1 GCA_902790525.1 uncultured Eubacteriales bacterium | reverse complement strand
GTGGCGTTTTTTGTTTTGCAACTCAATTATACCACTTACTGCTGGGATTTGTCTCTCTCTTTTGCGTCCTGATCCCTTCCTCATACGGAAACTCAAGGATCCCCGTGTTGTCTTTTTCCCCCGATTGTGCTATAATCAAAACTGAATCATTATGCGAAACGCGGGGGAGACAATCACATGGCGCAGAAGATCGTTATACTGGACGGCTACAGCCTGATATACCGGGCCTATCACGCCCTGCAATCGCCGATGAGCGCCCCGGACGGCACGCCCACCAACGCGGTGCACGGCTTTGTGATGATGCTGTTGAAGGTGATCGACGAGGAGCGGCCGGACGCGCTGGCGGTGGCCTTCGACATGCACGCGCCCACCTTCCGGCACGCCATGTTCGACGGCTACAAGGCCACGCGCAAGCCCATGCCGGACGACCTGCGCGCCCAGGACCCCATCATACGGGAGCTGATCGGCCAGATGGGCATCGCCGTAATCGAGCGCGAGGGCTACGAGGCCGACGACATACTGGGCACGGTCTCCCTGCGCTGCGAGGAAAACGGCGACGACGCGCTGCTGGTCACCGGCGACCGGGACTCCTTCCAGCTCTCCGGCCCGCATACGACCATACTCTACACCAAAAAGGGCATCACCGACACGGTGCGGGTGACGCCGGAATACATTGAGGAGACCTACGGCGTCGCGCCGGGACAGCTCATCGACGTCAAGGCCCTGATGGGCGACGCCAGCGACAACATCCCCGGCGTGCCCGGGGTGGGGGAGAAGACCGCGCTCAAACTGGTCCAGCAATACGGGAGCCTCGCGGCGGTGCTGGACCATGCCGATGCCGACCAGAAGGGCAAGCTGCGGGAGCGATTGATCGACGGCCGGGACCTGGCGGAGCTCAGCTACCGGCTGGCGAGGATCGACCGCGCCGCGCCCATCGAGGTGACGCCTGAAAACTGGCGGCTGGGCCGCCTGACGGACGCGCTGCCGCGGCTTAAATCCCTGCGGATGAACGCCGCCGCCCGTCGGCTGACGGAGGTGGCCGGGGGACTAACGCCGGAGGCCGTCGTCCGCGCGGAGGTTCCCGCGGAGGACCTGCCGAAGGTCGAGCACATCGCGGAGCTTCCGGCGTTTGAGAAGCGCATACTGGAACTGACCGGCGCAAAGTACGTGGCGCTTCACCTGGGCCAGAGCCTGACCCTCGAGACCGACGCCGCCCGGCTTCAACTGCCCCTCGGGGGCGACCTGCTGTCGGCGGGGGTGTCGGAGGAGGAGGCCTGCGCCGCCGCGCTGCCGCTGCTTCGGCTGGACTGCCCCAAGTACCTGCACGACCTGAAGTCGCTGCCGGTGGACATCGGGGCGGTGCGGGGCGACATCGTCGACGTGATGCTCGCGGCCTACGCGCTCAACCCCCAGCGCCCGGGCTTCGACGCCGAGGCGCTGTGTGCCGCGGAGGGCGTCGAGGGCTACGCCGAACACCCCGCCACGGCGGTGCGGCGGCTGGCGCTTTTGCAGGTTCAGCAGATGAAGGCGACCGGCGTCGAGCGGGTCTACCGGGAGATCGAGCTGCCGCTGTGCTACGTGCTCAAGGGCATGGAGCGCGAGGGCATGCTGGTGGACGCCGACGTGCTCCGCGCGCTGGGACAGGACTTCAAGGTCCACATCGCACGGCTGGTGGGCGAGATCGACGAAATGGCGGGGAAGAAGATCAACTTAAACTCCCCCAAGCAGCTGGGCGAGCTGCTGTTTACAACATTGGGCATCCCCTCGCCGAAGAAGAAGATCTCCACCGGCAAGGAGGTGCTGGAGGCGCTGGCGGACGAGTACCCCATCTGCGCGAAGATCCTCGAGTACCGCAAATATCAGAAGCTCCAGTCCACCTACATCGACGCGCTGATCCCCATGCGGGACGCCTCGGGGCGCATCCACACGCGCTTCGACCCGGTGGGTACCGCCACGGGGCGCATCAGCTCGTCGGAGCCGAATCTGCAGAACATCCCGGTGCGCACGGAGCTGGGCAAGGCCATCCGCGGCGCGTTCATCGCCCGGCCGGGCTGGGTGCTGGTGGACGCCGATTACAGCCAGATCGAGCTTCGGGTGCTGGCGCACATCTCCGGCGACCCCACCATGATCCACGCCTTCAACGAGGGCCAGGACATCCACGCCCGCACGGCCTCCGAGGTCTACGGCGTGCCGCTTTCGGAGGTCACCGCCCAGATGCGCTCGGCCTGCAAGGCGGTCAACTTCGGCATCGTGTACGGCATATCGGAGTTCACGCTGGCCCGGAACATCGGCGTCAGCCGCTACGAGGCCAAGGACTTCATCGACCGCTACTTCAAGCGCTACCCCGGCGTGAAGGCGTACATGGACGGCGCGGTGAAGAAGGGCCACGAGCAGGGCTACGTGACCACGCTCATGGGCCGCCGCCGCTACCTGCCGGAGCTTCAGAGTTCAAACTTCAACCTGCGCGCCTTCGGCGAGCGCTGCGCCATGAACAGCCCCATACAGGGCACCGCGGCCGACATCATCAAGCTGGCGATGATAAAGGTGTTCGACGCCCTGCGCGACGGCGGCTATCAGGCGAAGCTCATCATGCAGGTGCACGACGAACTGATCATCGAGGCCCCCGCCGACGAGGCCGAGGCCGTGAAGGGGCTTTTGAAGGACTGCATGGAGAACGTGTTCCCCATGGCCGTGCCCCTCAAAACCGAGATTTCCATTGGAGGCGATTGGCGTGCCTGCAAGTGAGAAGCCCTACGTGATCGGGCTGACCGGCTCCAGCGGCAGCGGCAAGACCGAGGCCGCGCGCTACCTGGAATCGCTGGGCGCGGCGAGGTTCGACGCCGACGAGGTGTCCCGCGCCGTCACCGCGCCGGGCGGGCCCGCGCTGCCCGCCATACGGGAGACCTTCGGCGACGGTGTCTTCAACCCCGACGGCACGCTCAACCGCCGGGCGCTGGGCGACATCGTGTTCGCAAGCGCGCCGCACCGCCGGGCGCTGGAAGCCATCATCCACCCGCTGGTGCAGCGCACCATGCTGGAACGGATGGACCAGGCCGCCGAGGACGGCGCGAAGGTCGTGATACTGGACGTGCCGCTGCTGTTTGAGACCGGCATGGACGCGCTGTGCGACGAGACCTGGGCGCTGTACGTGGGCCGGGAGATGCAAATCTCCTCCCGCATCGTCGCCCGGGACGGCGTCACCCGCGAACAGGCCGAGGCCCGCATCGACAGCATGATGCCCACCGACGAGCGCAACGCCCGCGCCACCTGCGCCGTCAATACCGACCAGCCCGTCGAAAAGACCCGCCAGGTGCTCGCGCAGCTGTATCGGCAGGCGGAGAAGCGAGCTTGAAGAGTGGAGAGTGAAGAGTGGAGAGTGGAGTTATGATTTGCCGCGCACATTACTTGCCGGAAAGCCACCCATAGCTCCCGCGAAAAAGGCGTTTTCAAGCGGAGAAACACATTGCGTCGTGTTCAGGCATTCTTCATCTTCACTCTCCACTCTTCACTCTTCACTCTCTAAAATGAGGAACCATCATGTCAAAGAAGAAAAGAAGGCATCGTTGCAAACAAAGGCGCCTTGCCCTGATCGCCACCATCACGGTGCTTTTGCTGGCGCTGGCGGGTTTGACGGTTTGGATCGCGTTTGACCGCGCGCCGGAGGTGGTGATCAGGCACTACCCGATGGAGTACGAGTCCACCATCCGGCTGTGCGCGCGATTGAACGACCTCCCCCCGGCCTACGTGGCCAGCGTGATCCTGGCGGAATCCAGCTACGACCCGCAGGCGGTGTCCTCCGTCAACGCGCAGGGGCTGATGCAGCTTTTACCTTCCACGGCGGAGTGGATCGCCGGGAAGCTGGGGGAGACCTACGCCGAGGGCAGCCTGTTCGACCCGGAGACCAACATCCGCTACGGCTGCTGGTACCTGGGCTTCCTGATGCAGCGCTACGGCGGCGACATGCGGCTGGCCTCGTCGGCCTACCACGCGGGGCAGGGCACGGTGGACAAGTGGCTGCAAAACCCCGAGTACGCCCCGGACGGCGTCCACCTGGCCGTCATCCCCTACGACACCACCGACACCTACGTCCAGAGGGTCCTGAAATACTATGAGAAATACGCTGAACTTTACGCGGCTTAGCCTCATACTGCTGCTCCTGCTGGCGCTGGCCCTGCCCGCCGTGGCGGAGGGCGACATCGCCACCGATCTGAGCGGCAACCTGACCGCCGCCGACCCCGCGGCGGTGGACGCCATGGGCTACGACTCCGAGGCCCCGCTGGAGGAGTACCAGGCCGCCGCCCCCGGCGACATGACGCTCAACGCCGACGTGGTGGTGGGCTACATCGCGCCCCCCGGCGCGTCCATCAATCCCACCAGCTGCATCGAGCTGAGCCTGATCAGCATGAACCAGCTCGTCTTCGAGTCCGTGGTGGACCTGGACGCCAGCATGAAGCCCACGCCGATGCTGGCCGACAGCTGGGAGCACGAGGGCAAGACCTGGACCTTCAAGCTGCGCCCCGGCGTCACCTTCCACAACGGCGCGGAGATGACCGCCCACGACGTGGTCAGAAGCTGGGAGACCTTCATGAGCACCTACGTGGACAACCCCTACTTCGGGCGGCTGCAGGCCATCTCCGCCATGGAGGCCACCGACATCTACACCCTCCAGGTCACCGGCCAGACCGCCGGCATGGCCACGCTGTACGCCATGAACTTCCCGGTGATGCAGTACAACACGCTGGCCGACCCGGTGCCCCGGGGCTCCGGCCCCTACTGGTACATCGGGCGGGACGAGGCGGACAACATCCGGCTGGAGGCCAATCCGCTGTGGTGGCGCAAGCAGCCCCTCATCCACAGCATACTGTTCAGGCGCTACGACGACGCCGGCGACGCCATACAGGCCGTGCAGACCAACCAGATCGACATGGTGGCCACCACCAGCCCCAAGGCCGCGTTCAGCCGCAAGCTGGCGGACCTGACCAGCATGGACTACACCACGCTGACCTACGAGATGCTGATCCCGAACCTCAGCGACAGCTCCATCATGTCCGACATCCGCATGCGCCAGGCGGTGATGTACGCCATCGACCGCTCGGTGATCGCCTCCAACGCCTACCTGGACATGGCCGTGCAGTGCGAGGTGCCCGTGCAGCCCTCCTGCTGGCTGTACGAGAGCCAGTCCGCCATCTACTATTACAGCCCCGAGCGCGCGTTACAGCTTTTGAACAGCATGGGCTGGTACGACCTGACCGGCAACGGCAAGCTCAATCGGATCGAGGGACGGCTGCTCAGGGAGCCGCTGGTGACCATACTGACCTACAACGAGTCGACCAACTCCATCCGCGAAAACGCCGCCAACCTGATCGCCGCCTACTTAGAGGCCGTGGGCGTCAACGCGAAGGTGAGCGTGGTGTCCCAGAGCCGGCTGAGGGAGAACATCAAGGCCCGCAGCTACGACCTGGCGCTGGTGGGCGTCAACCTGAGCGAGGTGCCCAACATGTCCGCCATATTCGGGCGCGGCGCGACGCTGAACTTAAACGGCTTCGGCAACGACAACATGGAGATGTACCTGCAACAGGCCACCGCCGCCGGGGACGAGAGCGTGCTCAAGGGCGCCTTCTCGGAGATGCAGATGTATGTGGTCAACCGCCTGCCCATCATGGGGCTTCTGTTCCGCACCGGCACCGTGCTGTCCAACCGCTCCCTGGGCGGTTTGAGCGCGCTGCGGCTGTACGACGCCTTCAACGGCTTTGAGTTCCTGACCGGCGAGTAGTCCGGCCCCCCGTGAGAACGATCACACCGAAGTGTGAAAAAGGAGGTCATTCCCATGAAGAAGACGCTATTGATGCTGCTCTGCCTGGCCCTGGCGCTGCCGCTGTGCGGCGCGACGGCCGAGGGCGCCCTGACCGACGGCACCTACGCCGCGTCCGCCAACGGCATGGACGGGGCGGTCTCCATCGAAGTGACCATCGCGGACAACGCCATCACCGACATCACCATC
>CADASI010000169.1 GCA_902790525.1 uncultured Eubacteriales bacterium | reverse complement strand
GTGGTGATGGACGGCGTGGGCATGGCGATGCAGCCGCTGATCGGGACTTACTTCGGGGAAAAGAACCATCAGCTCATCAAGAGGGTCATGAGATCCGGCGTCAAAGCCGCGGTCATCGAGGGCGCGGCGGCGACGGTGCTGATTTGGATCTTCGCAAAGCAATTCTGCGCCCTGTTCGTGTCGCTCACGACTTCTTACTATATGCTGATCGACCGCATCGGCATGGCGACCTGCATCGCGTGCTTCCAGAACGGCTTGCTCTACATCCTCCTGCCGATACTGGGCGGGACCTTCTTCGGCTTCAACGGCATGTGGGCGGGCTTTGTCGTTTCCCCGATACTGACGCTCGTCTGCGCCTGTCTCTTCGTCTATCTGCGGTTTGGAAGGGAGAATTTCCCCTTCCTGCTCGTGGACATGGACGCGGAAATCGAGGTCATGGACGATACTCTTTCACCGGAATCCGCGGTGCGCCTGTCGGATCGCGTCAGGGACAGCCTGCTTTCGCACCGGTATACGAGGGCAAAGGCCAACCAAGCGGCGCTCTTTGTCGAGGAGATCGGCCTGACTATCATGGAGAGGAACCAAAAGGCAAAGAAGCCGGTGCTGATCGAGCTGTCGCTCTTCTTTGAAGAGGGATCGGTTCTCATCATCGAGCGCGATTCGGGCGTGCTGTTCGACCTCACGCAATCGGACGTTCAGGTCGGGGAATTGAGCGGCTTCATATTGAGCGGCCTGATGGAGGCGCATCGGGAAAAGGCCTACCTCGTCACCACCGGCTATAACCGCAACATGATCCGTTTTTCCAGGGAGTAAACTGCGGGAGGGGAGAATCAGATGAACGTATACGATTTTGACGGCACGATCTATCCTACCGACTGTTCCATCGACTTTTTCTTCTGGTGCATGAAAGGTCATCCCAAGCTGTGGTTTACCTATTTTCCGAAGACGATCAAGAATCTCGTCTTGCGGAAGATGGGCAAAATGACGGAAGCCACGATGCAGCGGGAGTTCTTCGGCTATCTGACGCTGGTGGACGACTTTGACGAGCAGATCAAGCGGTATTGGGACAGGAATGAAAAGCGGATCGCGTCATGGTATCTTCAGCAAAAGCGGCCGGACGACCTGATCATCAGCGCTTCGCCAAACTGCATCATTGAACCGATCGCGAACCGGCTGGGCGTGCGCTTCATGGCTACGGATTTCGACCGGGAATTCGGGGTATTTCTCAATAAGATGAAGTACGCGAAGGAAAAGGCCCGGTACATCATCGACCAGGGCTTCCCGATGATTGAGAATTTCTATTCCGATTCTCTCGCCGATACGCCGCTGGCCCTGCTGGCCGAAAAGGCGCATCTGGTCACCAACAAGGCCAGCACTGTGATCGACTGGCCCGACCTGGACGAGGCAACCATGAAAAAGGTCAAAGAGAAGATCGACACGGGCTGGAACAGCTATGTGAAAGAGGACTGACGGATGTATATCATCGTCTATGACTTCGGGACCAGCAGCGTGAAAACCTGCCTGTTTGAGATCGATTCGCAGATACGCCTTGCGGCAAGCGCCAGCGCGAGCTATGGCCTCTATATCTCCGACGATGGCGGCGCGGAACAGGATACGGAAGAATGGTGGGCGGCGCTGTGCTCGACCACGCGCGAGCTGTTCAGAAATTCAGAGATAACGCCCAATGAGATCGAAGGCATGGCGTTTTGCTCGCAGATGCAGGGCGCGGTCTTCGTCGATGCGCAAGGAAATGCCCTGAGGCGGCCCATGAATTACCTGGATCAGAAGGGCGTGGAGGAATACAAGGCGTGCATGGGCTCGGGCGTCGTCAAGGTGTCCGGCTGCAGCCTGTATAAGCTTGTGCGGAACCTAATCGTCAACTACGCCGGCTCGACCAGCGCCAAGGACCCGGTCTGGAAGTACAAGTGGGTCGAAAACCACGAGCCCGAGGTTTACAGTAGAATCTACAAGTGGCTGGACATCGGCGACTATCTCACCTCGCGCTGCACGGGCAGGATCGTGCGGACCGCCGACACCGCCTTCGCGACCTTCCTCTACGATACGCGAAAGGGAAGGGAGGGCTGGAACAAGGGCCTTTTGAAGATGTATAAGGTCAACCCCGACCACATGCCGGAGATCATTGACTGCACGGAACTGGCCGGTAGGCTGACCGGGGAAGCGGCGGCGGCGCTTGGGCTGGTCGAGGGCATCCCCGTTTTCGGCGGCGGCGGCGACACGACCTTCGTCAACATCGGGGCCGGATGCACCCGACCGGGAGACACCCATATCTATGTCGGAACATCGGGATGGGTATCGACGTATCTGGATTATCAGACGGTTGACATCAACGCGATGATCACCGGCGTGCTGTCGGCAAAGAAGGGGTACTTCAACTATTACGCGGAGCTGGAAACCGCCGGGAAGTGCTTTGAATGGGTCATGGATCATCTCGCGCTGGATGAGGTCGGCGTGTATCTGGAGCATACCAAGGTGACAGACCATGAGAGCAAGTATCTGAGCCTTTATGATTATCTCTCCGAGGAAGTCGCAAAGGTCCCCCCGGGGGCTAACGGCGTGATCTTTACGCCGTGGCTGCACGGCAACCGCTGCCCGTTTGAGGATTCCCGGGCGGGCGGGATGTTCATCAACATCCGAATCGAAAACGGCAAGCGGGATATGCTCCGAGCCGTTCTCGAAGGGATCTGCTACCACCTGCGCTGGCTGCTGGAGTGCGAGGCGAGGAAGGTGAAAACCTCCGATACCATAAGATTTGTCGGCGGCGGCGCGCTATCCCCCGTGACCTGCCAGATGCTTGCGGACATCACCGGGCGAAGGATCGAGACGGTCAACAATACCCAGGAGGTGGGGGCGATCGGGACCGCCCTCGTCGTGGCCGCGGGCGTCAGGGGAACGGATGTGCTTGCGCTGGCGCGCCAACTGGTGAAAGCCGATCGCGTCTATGTTCCCGACCCGGCCAACAAAGAAATCTATGAGCGCAACTACAGCGTTTTCAAAGGCCTGTACAGGGCCAACGCCAGGAGCTTTAGAGCGTTGAACGCCTGAGTGCATGTGCCAATCCGCACGGCTCACGCATGAATGAAGAGATCATTTCAAAAAGGTGACATTCGTTCGTAGGGACGCGCCACGGCGCGCCCGCGGACGCCCCATGGGGCGTCCCTACGTTGGGTTCGCGGTATCGGGAACAGTGTTCTGTCATTCATGTGTGAGCCGTGGCCAATCCGGAACCCCTCTTGACAGCCGCGGAGAAATATCAGTATAATGATATTATTCGAAGCTTTGCTTTGATGTCCGCGACAGCTCTGACACCTCCGATATGATCCGTTCGTTCCGTCACGAGTTCAGCGGCTGTTTTATCCTAAATACGCCGGGCCGGTGGACGCCGAGACGATTTCCAACTGCATCGCCCGTGACCCTGGCCAGGTGGATGTCTATGCGAAGCTGATGGCGGAACTGGCCCACACGATCCACACTACGGAGGTTAAGCCGGAGGACGGTTTCCACGGCGGCGAGGAGCGCGTGGGTGAGTATATCGAAGGCGGCATTGGACGGGAGGACAGGGCCATCGCGGATAAATGCATGGCGCTG
>CADASI010000168.1 GCA_902790525.1 uncultured Eubacteriales bacterium | reverse complement strand
TTGGCGGTGTTGCTGCGGATCACGCCGCCGGTCACGGTCAGCGTGCCCTTGGTGAACACGCCGCCGCCCTGTTCGCCCGCCTCGTTGGTCTCGATCACACAGTTTTCAAGCGTCAGCGTGGAATCCTTCTGGTTCCACAAGCCGCCGCCGTTGCCGAATGCGTAGTTGCCGCGAATCTCGCAGTCCGTCAGCTCCGCGGAGCCGCCGTCGTTGTTGTTCACGCCGCCGCCGCCCGCCTTGGACGTGTTTTGGATGATCTTCACGCCCTTGATCGTGACGCTCTCCGAGCCGCTGTTAAAGATGCCGCCGGCGTCGTCCGAGGTGTTGCCGGAGATCGTGCCGCCCGTTATGGTCAGCTCGCCCTTGGTGAACACGCCGCCGCCCTCTTCGTCCGCCGTGTTGCTCTTGATCACGCAGTTTTCAAGCGTCAGCGTGGAATCCTTCTGATTCCACAAGCCGCCGCCGCTGCCATACGCGTAGTTGCCGCGTATCTCGCAGTCCGTCAGCTCCGCGGTGCCGCCGTCGTTGTTGTTCACGCCGCCGCCCGCCTTGGACGTGTTTTGGATGATCTTCACGCCCTTGATCGTGACGCTCTTCGAGCCGCTGTTGTAGATGCCGCCGGCGTCGTCCGAGGTGTTGCCGGAGATCGTGCCGCCCGTCAGGTTCAGCGTGCCCTCTTTGCCACAATGGATTCCGCCGCCGCTGCCGCTGGCGTCGTTGTCGGCAATGGCGCCGCCCTCCATCTTAAAGGTTCCGTGCGCGTATACGCCGCCGCCCCACTCGGCCTTATTGCCGCGGATCGTGCCGCCCTTCAAAATGCAGGTCGAATCCGACGCGATGTTCACGCCGCCGCCGCGCTTCGCGTAGCCGCCCGTGATCACGCCGCCGCCTTTGCTGTCGGTGATCGTCAGGGTGGATTTGCCCTTGACCTCGATCACGTGGCCGTCGCCGTGCGACTTGTCGCGGTTTCTGTTAAGCGTGTGGCCGTTTAAGTCGATGGTGATGGTCTTCCCGTCCACCTTGATCCGGTCCCCGCTGTTCTTTTTGCAGGTGATGTCCGCGCCCAGCTTGATCACCTGTCCGCCCGACGCCTTGTTCACTGCGTCCTGCAGGCCACTCCAGTCGCTGACCGTGACAATCGTCCCACCCTCGGCCGAGGCCGTGAACGGAATGCCCGCGAGCATGCTCAGGACCATCACCATGGTGAGCAGCGCGCTCAAAAACCGCCTGTTTTTCATGTCGCCCCTTCTCCTCTCTGTCTTGTGAAATCATGTTTCTTCGGAACCGCCGGAAACCCTGTGCATTCCCAGCCTATACGTGGGTATTGTATCAGGCGCTGTCCAACAAATGTCCAACAAAAAACGGCCATTTTTCATGGCCGAACGGGATTTTACTTATATTTAACGATTTTTCCAGGTCAGCAGGCTCTCCGTCATGCTCGCCCAGGAATAGGCGTTCATGTATTCGCCCCGATAGGCCTGCACAGCGTCCCGGTCGCCCGCGAGAAAGCGGTAGAGATCGCAGACAAATCGGTCCGGATTCACCCGAAGCGTGCCCCGCCGGACATCCAGCAGGTCCTCGATCCCGTATTCCCGAAGGTCGTCCCGCAGGCTGCGTATATAGGTGTCGAGCTGCTTCTGCATGCTCCGGTCGTAGGGGCGGTCCTCCCACAGGGCGGCGAACACCTCCGCGCGCGTCACCGAGCCGCCCTGCCGGTCCACCAGGAACGCCAGGATCTCCTTGGCCTTCGCGCGCTTGAACTCAACGGCCCGTTCGTCCACGAACACGTCGAAGCTGCCGAAGGTGCGCACCGTCAAGTGGCCGGTTAGCGGCTTGATCCTGCCGGACATCGCGTGCCGCACGTCGGCGGAAAGCGCCTCGAGCGTGACAGGCTTGAACAGATAGCCGGACGCCCGCACCGCAAAGGCGTCCACCGCGTACCTCGGGTAGGCCGTCAGGAATATGACGGCGGTATCCGGCTGCTTTTCCTTGATGGCCGCGGCCAGCTCGATGCCTGTCATGCCCGGCATTTCCACGTCCAGCAACGCCAGATCAATGGGATGGCCGCACACCCATTCCAGCGCCTCCCGTGGGCGCGTGAAGCCCGTGACCACCTCCATGCCGGGAAGCTCCCGGCACAGGGACACCGTGCGCTCCATGAGCGCCCGCTCGTCATCGACGCAGATTGCCCGCATGATTCTCCTCCTCTTTCGCGCAGGGGATCTCGATGGTGACCGTCGTGCCCTTGCCGTTCCCGCTTACAATCGTCAGCGACCCGTCGCACATGCGCTCCAGGCGTTCGCGCACATTCCACAGGCCGATGTGCCGGGCGTCGCCCGCGATCAGCTTTCCCGGATCGAAGCCGTCGCCGTTGTCCCACACCTCTATCTGATGTACCCCCCGCGTATTTTGGGCGCGCACCCGGACGAGCCCCTCCTCCCGCGCGAACGCGCCGTGGCGGATGGCGTTTTCCACGATGGGTTGGAGCGTCAGCGGGGGCACGGAAAAGTTCTCGTCCCGTATGTCGTACTCGACGCGGATGTTCTCGAAGCGCGTCGTCTCGATATCGGTGTACGTGCGCGTGTGCGCCAATTCGTCCACGAACGGTATCAGCCCCGCCGTGCCCAGGGATTCCAGGTTCTGCCGCAGGTACAGGCCGAAGCTGTCACAGATGCGCCCGGCCTTTTCCGGCGCGGTGTAGCACAGGGCGCTGATGGTGGAGATGGTGTTGTACAGGAAGTGGGGCCGTATCTGCGTCATCATGATCTGTATGCGCTGCTCCGCCTCCAGGGCGCGCTCATGCTCGCGCGCAAACTGCATGTGCAGCCAGATATAGTAGAGCAGGCAGCAACTCACGATTGCGATGGTCAGATAGGCCACGATCGGCGTGAGCCTGTCGAGGCGACGGTCGAGGTAAAATGAGACGATGATCAACGCCACGACAAAAATCGGTATGACCAGCTCCCGTCGGCGGATATTCCGGTATTCATGGATGCTCAGATACAGCAGATCGACCAGCAGGATTGCGCTGAATACCAGGCAGGCGAAACGCAGCGGCCCGCCGTGGTAACGGTTTTCCGTATTGATGGTAAAGCAGATCTTTGAAAACAGCGCCGTGGCGTGGACCGCCGCGTTCAGTCCCACCACGATCCACGCCCGCCGGTGGCTCCGCTTCGGACTGACGATGTAGCAGAACAGCGCCAGTATCGCCGGGCGGATGGCATAGCCGCAGATTGCGGCGATCAGCCTGGGAAACCACAGCGACACGCGCATCTCAAACAGGTATTCCAGATAGTTCTCCACCACCAGCGCAAACGCCAGCGCGGCGACGGACAGCATCACCCGCTTCTGCCGCTTGTCCATATAGGAATCCACGAGCACGGCGAACACCAGGCCCACCAGTTGGATCAGCAGGGGCAGAAGCGCCGCCAGCTCGTCGATCGATCGTTGTTCCATGTCATTTCATCCTCGCACTCGCAGGTCCGTTTCGGGCGATCATACGTC
>CADASI010000167.1 GCA_902790525.1 uncultured Eubacteriales bacterium | reverse complement strand
CGGCGCGCTCGACCCCGTGAGCAACGTGCAGTTCGGCGAGGGCGGCGCGGGGGCGTTTTCCGACGGCAAGCTCAACAGCGGCATCAAGGACCCGCGCTGTCGCAGGGTGCTGGAGGTGCTGCACGAGGCCGGGGCTCCGGCGGAGATCCTCTGGCAGGCCAAGCCCCACATCGGCACGGACAACCTGAAAAAGACCGTGCGCGGCATCCGGGAGAAGATCATCGCCCTGGGCGGCGAGGTGCGGTTTGAGACGGCGCTGACCGGGCTGATGGTCGAGAACGGCCAGATCGTCGGGGCGATGCTGAACGGCGGCGAGGAATTGGAGACGCGCCACGTCATACTGGCGGTGGGGCACAGCGCCCGGGACACCTTCGAGTGGCTCCACGCCATGGGCGTCAACATGAGCCGCAAGCCCTTCGCCATCGGCGCGCGCATCGAGCATAAGCAGGCCGACATCGACCGCGCCCAGTACGGCAGGTTCGCCGGTCACCCGGCGCTGGGCGCGGCGGACTACAAGCTGGCCGTGCACCTGCCCTCGGGCCGGAGCGTGTACACCTTCTGCATGTGCCCCGGCGGGGTCGTGGTGGCGGCGGCGTCGGAGCCGGGCGGCGCGGTGGTGAACGGCATGAGCCTGTTTGCCCGCGACGGCGAAAACGCCAACAGCGCCCTGCTGGTGAACGTGCTGCCGGAGGACTTCGGCGCGCTCGACGCGCTGGCGGGGGTGCGCTTCCAGCGTCAATGGGAGCGCGCGGCGTTCGTCGCCGGGGGCTCGGACTACCGCGCCCCGGCGCAGACCGTGGGGGATTTCCTCGGGAACATCCCCTCCGTCGAGGGCGGCGCGGTGAGGCCCAGCTACCGGCCCGGGGTGAAGTGGGGTTCGCTGGATCAGTGCCTGCCGGGGTTCGTCACCGGGGCCATGCGCGAGGCGCTGCCGCTGCTGGACCGCAAGCTCAGGGGCTTCGCCCATCCCGACGCCGTGCTGATCGGCGTCGAGACCCGCTCATCCTCCCCCGTGCGCATCGAGCGCGACGCCCGGCTGGTGGGCTCCGTCGAGGGGCTCTACCCCTGCGGCGAGGGCGCGGGGTACGCGGGCGGCATCATGTCCGCCGCCGTGGACGGCATGCGCTGCGCGGAGGCGGTGATTGAGGCCGTTCGGTGAGAAAGACAACCATACACAGAATGGGGCTGCCTCGGTTTGAGACAGCTCCATATCTTATTAATGCGGGCCTTTTTCGCATAGTTGCACTATAGTGCGACGTCGCACGGCAAATTCACCCCCTTCCTCCCCGACATCGCACACCTCGAAACTCTCGGTATTTACGGGGCTTTCATGGGCTTACGCGTCGAAAACGCTCAAAAGCCCATGGAGGAACAAAACAGGATAATGGGTTTCTGACGCCAAGCCGGTTTCGACTGCGTCTCCACGGCCTGACGGTCGGCATAGCCGACGGAAACCCTTATCCTGCTCTCCGAGGGGGTTACGACAAAGAAAAGCAGTGGGATTACGGGGATTTATGCGTCTTCATCAGACGCAGCGGGAGCAAATGCCTATGCGTTCTCTTCGGAAGTGCGCTCAATTACCCTTCGTGCCAGAACCTCTCCTATTCATAAATCATCAGACCTACAAAGCCTTCAACTCTTCCATCATCGCGCTTCTTCGCTTATACTGGACGCGCCAGGCCGCGACGATTTCCGCGACGATCTTCTCTCCGCCGGGCATCTCCCGCATGTGTTGTAGCGTCTGCACCCATTGCCGATAGGTCGAGCGATTCGCGGTATACGATGCCGCCCGGTTGATTTCGCGGGCGTACATCTCCAGCACCTGATCCGGGTAGCGCTTGAGCAGTTCGGCTTCATGGATTTGCATGATACGGATATTGTCTTTTTCCAACACCAGTGCCAGTACCCGGCCGTAGAGCCCCTCGTCGGCATAGAGGGCCGCAAGGCCCGCGCCCTTCGGCAGTATCGCAAAGAGCCTTTCCCGCTCCCCGGGCCAGTCCTCCGAGTCGAACAGGTCCCGGTATTCGTGATAGACGCCCAAGTCCGCCGGCGAGATTTCCGTGACGATTTCCCACAGCTTCTTTCGGTATTCATCCTTCCAGCCGAGCTCCGCGAAAGCGTCCTTCAGCTGCATGTGATAATCCACCGCACGATACCCATGCTGGTTCTCAAGCCGGATGGATTCCTCCAGCACGCGCACGACCGCCTCCCAATCGCCCGCCTGCCTGCGCTTTTCAATGTAGTATTTGCGCATATTCTCAAGCTGCCAGTAACGCCGCACAAAGTCCGTCACCGTCTCGTCGGAGGATTCCATGCGCTCCATCAGGCGGATGCAGTTCATGGCGTAGCGCTCCGCGGGATAGTTACGACCCCATTCGTCTTTTCCGCGCTGTATCGCCCGGTCCAGCGCGCGCTGCTGGCAGGCCAGGATTGCCTTCAACGCCTCCGGCGCATCAAAGCAGCGCATGAGGGTGCTCTCGCAAAAATCCTCCAGATAGTCGATGATCTCGCCGCCGCACTTCGACATCAGCCAGTCGAAAATCTCCCGCCTCAGGGAATCGTCGGCGCGCTCAATGACGGTCTGCCAGACCGATCGGCAACGGTCCGCGATGATGCTGATGCCGCCGTCCGAGTCGTCCATCTCCACCCCGTCCAGTGCGAGAAACACGCGGCGCGAAATATCAAAGGCTTCACGATCCTTCCCACGCTCCAGCCGGGCATCCACCTCGCCCGTGAGGATGTCGTCCAGTTCATCGATGAAATCGCCGGCCTCGTAATAGTCGATGTAGCCGTCCGCCATGTAGCGGTCAACGATATCGTCCACCATGGCGCAAACCTCCCGCGCAAGCTCCGGCGAACGCTCCGGTTGGACCTCGGCCATGAAGCGGAGCCGCGCCTTGTCATCCTGCCATAAGAGATCCGTCAGCGTGCGCCGTACCAGCGCCACATCCGCGCCGTCCACGCAGGCCTTCAGCTGGACATAGGCGTCCTGTACTTCCTTTGAAGAAACGTTTTTCGGGCTTCCACCCTGCTCCCAGGCGTACAGCACCGCCGCCATGTGCTTGCAGTTCTCGCCGTCCTCGGCGTAGGGGCAGGTACACTCCATGTCCAGCACCTTGCCCCGGTCCAGCTCGATGAAGACGTCGTAATCCTCCGTCCCCTCCACCACCGCGCTGATATGTCCGTCGTCAGCTTCAAACAATTTGACGCTGCCCGCGCAGTAGTATTCCATCCCCCGCTCAAGGATGTGCGGCTTGAATAACTGTTTCCATTTCATAGGTCAGTCCTCGCTTGTATATCATCTATTCCGGCAGAAATTCCAGGATTTCATCGTCGTCATGCTTCTCCTCGGGCAACGGGATGATTGACCGGATCGCAGCGACGGTCACGCTGTATTCTTCCAACAAGCGTTGATGGTCTCTTTGATGCGCGACGAGGTCGCCCGCGTCCGCCGCCGCCTCCAGTCCCGCGGCGATATCGGAAAGCGCCGTCGCGCCGATGGTCCTGGACGAACTCTTGACCGTGTGCGCCAGGATCGCGTAAGCCTTTAAGTCGCGCGCGTCAAACTGCCTTACAAGGCCCTCCGCCCGCGCGCGGATCCGGCGCAGGGTCTCGGTGCCGTTCATGCCGGGCATGCGCTGGTCCATCAGGATCACGTCATACGCCTTTTCATCCGCCAGCGCCACCGCGTCC
>CADASI010000166.1 GCA_902790525.1 uncultured Eubacteriales bacterium | reverse complement strand
TTTTCTTCTCTCTTCTCTGTATCGTTTTCAAGGTTCGCGCCGTCCCGACCGCCGCCCCATAGGGTGTCTCTCGCTGACAGCTTGATCAGTATATCAAACCGCTTTTTATTTGTCAATACTCTTTTTTGCAAATTACCGTGAATTAACATCATTTGCCGATCATGGGCTGAATCTGCCGGCCCTCGAGCGCCAGCGCCAACGTCTCGGGCAGCCGCTCGAAGTCCGCCACGATGGAATTGGGCTTCTCCGCGGCGTCGTCCTGCCGAAGCGGTGCGAAGAAGAAGTGCTTCGCCGCCATCAACTGCCCGATATTGCGGGCGTTCTGCCCCAGCGCGTCGTTGCTGGACACCGCCAGCACCACGGGCCTGCCGTTGCGCAGGTGGGACTTCGCCGCCAGCGTCACCGGGGTGTCCGCGACGCCCGCCGCCAGCTTCGCCAGCGTGTTGCCGGTGCAGGGCATGATCGCCAGCACGTCCAGCAGCTTTTTCGGCCCGATGGGCTCGGCCTGGGCGATGGTCTGAATCAGCGGCCTTCCGCAGATCTCCTCAAACGTGCCCCGCGCCGCCGCCGCCTCGAAGAAGCGCGTGTCGATGTTCGCTGCATTGAAGGACATGATCGGCGTCAGCTCGGCCCCCGCCTCCTTGAGCGCCCGCCATACCCGAAACGCCCGGGCGAAGGTGCAGAAGGACCCGGTCATGGCGCAGCCCACGCGAACGCCCCGCAGATCAGTCATGGTCCCCACCTCCCCGCAGCATCGCGCGGTACAGCGCCGCCGCCGCGCTGTCGGGACAGTACCGCCCGGGCAGGCCGGGCTCCCGCCAGGCCCGCAGGCCCAGTTCCCACGCCGCGCGCAGATCGACGCCGTAGGGCAGGCTGGCCAGGTCGATGATCAGCGCCTTGCGGTTCACATGCCGAAGCGTCTCCCCGTCCAGCACCATGGCTGGGGCGGTGTTGAAGATGATGTCGATCCCCGGCAGCACCTCCGGCAGCCGTTTCGTCGAAATCGCCTCCGCGCCGCGCTCGATGGCGCGATGCCGGTGCGCCCGCGTCCGGGAGGCCACGACGACCTTCGCGCCCAGCGCCACCAGCATCTCGGTCAGCGCGCCGCCGATGCGCCCCCAGCCGATCACCAGCGCGCGCGCGTCGCGCAGGCACCTGTCTCCCGCCCGCATGGCGGCGCACAGCGCGCCCTCGGCGGTCAGCCAGGCGTTCTCCTTCAGGAGCGTCTCGTCCCGCCACAGGTCGATGATCCGCGCATCCTCCCAGTGGACCGGCCCGCACAGGTAGACGCGCGCCTCCGCCGGGGCCAGCGCCAGTATCTCCTCCATGGTAAAGTCGCACTTCGGCGGATAGTTCACCACGATGCCCCGCGCCCCCGCCAGCGCCTCCGCCGTGGGCTTCGCCATGTGCCGCGCCGCGAAGCCGTCCTCCCGGAGCCGCTTCGCCAGGGCGGGCATCCGCGCGTCGCCGCCCAATACGATGAAATCCAATGAAACCGCCTCCCTTTCACGCGGCATACTATGCGCCGCGCGAAAACGGAGTGCAAAAAAGACAGCCCCGCGATCAGGCTGTCAGGAGACCATCCGGCCGCGCACCGGCAGCCGCAGTGTGAAGGTGCTGCCCTCCCCGGGGCTGGAGCGCGCCGAGAGGCTGCCGCCCAGCGTCCGCGCGCCCTCCATGGCGGCGGGCAGTCCGTAGCCGTGGCCGCCGTCTGTCTCGCCGCGCAAAAACACGTAGGGCAGGCGCTCGGGGGCGATGCCCGGGCCGTCGTCCGTCACGGCGATCTCCGCGAAGTCCCCCAGGGCCGTGCAGCGCACCGCGACCCTGCCCTCCGGCGGCGAAAAGCGTATGGCGTTCATGACGAGGTTCAGCATCACCCGCGCGAGCGCGTCGCCGTCGGCGGCCAGCGTCAGCGCGTCCACATTGCCAAAGAGCGCCAGTGCGACCCCGCGGGCGGCGGCGTAGTCCCGGCAGCGCAGGCACAGCGCCCGCAAAAAGCCCATCAGCTCCACCGGTTCGCTCTCGCGCACCTCGCGCCGCTCAAGCGCGCCGTCCAGCAGCCGTCCCATCTGCGCCGCGCCCTCCGTGAGCGCGTCCAGATAGCCCCGCGCCTGCCCGTCGCCGGAGAGCTCAAGCATCTGCGCGCTGGCCTGTATCAGTTGAAGCGCCTGTCGCAGATCGTGCAGCAGTTCCATGTCCATATCCGTCACCTCTGTGACAGGTATATGCACATGGTCACGCGGATATGACAGCTATCCGCGCGATCAACCCAGGCTCTTCAACGCCAGGAAGATCATCTCGTCGGTCTTGTCGGTGCTTCCGGCCACCCGGGAGACGGCCTTGGCGGCCTCGGAAGCGCTGTACCCCAGGGCCACCAGCGCGGCGACGGCCTCGCCCTCGGGCCCGTCAGCCTGCTTCGGCGCGACGGAGGCCCCGCTGCCGGTGAGCTGAGCGTCGTCCACCTTGTCCTTGAGCTCCAGCACCAGCCGCTGGGCGATTTTCTTGCCGATGCCGGGCACACGGGTCAGCGCGGCGGCGTCGCCGGACACCAGCGCGATGGACAGGTCCCGCACGCTCATGGCGGACAGTATTTGAAGTGCCGTACGGGAACCCACGCCGTTGACGCCCCGGAGCCGCTCGTACATGGCTTTTTCCTCCCGGCTGTAGAAGCCGTAGAGCTCCATGGCGTCCTCCCGCACGTTCAGTATGCTGTAGACCTTGAAGCGCTGGCCCACCGCGGGGCACATCTGCAGGGTCGCGCCACTGACGTAGAGCAGGTACCCCACGCCCCCGACGTCCAGCACGATGGAATCCGACGCCTTCTCGGCCACGATGCCGTCAAAATGCGCAAACATGTGTGTATCCTCCTAATTGATCCTGAACATCTTCTTCATGTGCATGCTGTTGGCGTGGGTCAGCGCCACGGCCAGGGCGTCGGCGGCGTCGTCGGGCCGGGCGATCTCCTTCATATTGAGGAGCATCTTCACCATCTGCTGCACCTGGTGCTTGTCCGCGCCGCCGTAGCCGGTGACCGCCTGCTTGATCTGCATGGGGGTGTACTCGTACAGGTTGTCCGTGCGCTGCACCACCGCCACCAGCGCCACGCCCCGCGCCGCCGACACCGCCATGCCCGTGGTGATGTTCTTGGAGAAGAACAGCTCCTCGAAGGCCACGTCGTCCGGCCGGTAGATGTCCATCAGCTGGTTCATGCCCTGGAAGATCGCCCGCAGCCTCTGGGGCATGGGCTCCCCCGCCGGGGTGGTCAGCGTGCCGAACTGTATGAGCCGCCGCCTGTCGTTCACCACCTCGATCACGCCGTAGCCCAGCGTCGCCAGCCCCGGATCGATGCCCAGTATGATCATATCCAATCCCCCACTTCCCACCCCATCATACCACATCCCCTGTTAATTTATCGACCTGATGGTTTCCCGAACAATGTATATATTATATAGGAAGAAATCCCGCTATTTCCCGAACATTATTCCTTGTCTTTCTGCCATCATTCACCTCTCCGTTACCCGTCAATGCATAGGGGCGCCGATGCGGCGCCCGCCCGGGTACGCAATTCGGCACCTCATCCGGCGCTGCGCCCCTACGAAGGCCCCGGCCATTCCTGTTCCCTGTTCCCTGTTCCCTGTTCCCTTTTTGGTTCTTCACGGAAAGTTGTGGGATTGACAGAAACGCGATAGACAAAAGGAGCATGAAAGACTTCTAATTGTAGCTGCGAAACAAACAAGGAAG
>CADASI010000165.1 GCA_902790525.1 uncultured Eubacteriales bacterium | reverse complement strand
CCACACAGGTATGTGCGGCGGTTGCGGCCGGCAGTTCGCCGGTTCAATGGAGTAATGATGCAAAGGGGAAGATTGGAATGCAGGAGATCACATTCGCAAAAGGAAACGAACAGCATCTGAAGGATTGCAGGGCCGCACTCTGCCAGTCAACGCTCGGCGAAAGATGTTTTTTCTTCGCCGGGGAGCGCGGAAAACGCGATTCTTGAAGGGATCCAACAAGAGAATTTGTATGTGGCGTTCATCGGCGAAGAATGCGTTGGCTTTACATATATCATTCCCAAAGGCGCGTTTCACAGTTTCCCATACTTGCATACAGAAGCCAAAACATGGATGCAGCGAAATGTGTTGAGTTACGCAAAGAAAATCTATGATATGCCGGTAACTGACGCTCTGCAACTTCAGAGGGCACTGGAAAGACTTCCGGATTGTCTTGACGAGGAGGATCTGCCCACACAGTCGATAGCTATATGGAGTTAATTGCTGAACGCATTAAACTGGCCAGAGTTGAAGCGATAGAGATCATGTTCAAAGAATTGGACATAGATGAAAAGACTCGTTGCCTTGACGACCTCAAGAAGATTATGTACAATGGATTTAAACGGTCATCATTGCGATACCGAGTATTCCAAAACCTGCTGCGGCATTGATTACAACAGAAATTCTTCCGCTTGCGGCCCGGCGTCTGCGGTACGGCTCTCCCACATTGCAGGCAGTAAACGGCGTTCTTCAGGCTGGGATGCCTGCGGATGTAGGATTTCACGATGTTGACGGAAAGCTCCAGCTCCTCTGCAATGCGCGTGGGGCCATAGCCGTCCAGCCGCATCCGCTCCAGCTCCCTGCGCTCCCTTTTACTCATCATGGCGCTTCCCTTGCTTTCGATGCTCGTCATAGCAGGCTCGACAGCAGTATTTACGATGGGCGTTCCCATATCAATAATGAAATGAGTCAACAAAAACAGACGCTAAAAAATCAAGATTCCTGTTCCGCGAGGCGCTGGAGCGCGTCGCGCACGGCGGCGGTCGCGCGGCGGGCGAGGGCGTGATCGACGCCGCTGGCGGTGACGCCGGCGACGACGAGCCCTTTGACGGCCACGCCGGGGAAGAAGAAATCGCAGAGGGTCTGGTCGCTGGAGACGTTCACCGGCACGCCCCGCGCCCGGCAGGCGGCGGCGATTTCGGCGTTGAGCGCGGCGTCGTCGGTGGCGGTCAGCACGATGTCCGCGCCGTCCAGGTCGGAAGGTGCGTAGGTCCGGCGGACGAGCGTCGCGCCGGTTTCTTCAATCTCGGGGCAGATCTCCGGGGCCACGACAGTGATGTCGCCGCAGAACAGCGCGAGGGTCTTCACGCGCCGCGCGGCGATTCTGCCCGCCCCGACCACCAGCGCCCGCTTGTCGGACAGGTCCACGAACATCGGAAAATACGGCCTCTTCACGGCTCACCGCCGCCCCCTCTTGACAAAGTGGTTCAGTATGCCGCCCAGCACGATGATGACCAGCGATATGATCAATACCGACTTCGCGGCCTCCTGGGGCACCTGCCGCACGTCGCCCACCGATTCGGCGTAGAACGTGAGCTGGTAGCGTATCTCCACCGGGTCGCCCATGGCAGTGGTGTCGGCGACGACCTCCACCGGCTGATCCATCATGGGGATGGGGATCTCAAACACGGAATTGCCCCCGTCGTCGGCCAGGTTGTCGTAGCGCGTCCCGCCCAGCAGCATGTAGTCGTAGTAGGTGCTGGACCACAGAAGCCGCGCGTAAGCCCGGCCGTCGCGCACGATCATCCGCGTGGGGGAGCTGACCGACGCCCGTCCACTGCCGCCGGCGAGCGTGACCTCGATGGCGTAGTCCCCATCGGGCCGGTTCACCGCCACCGGCTCCACGGCCTGCGCCTCCGCCGTTTCCGGCTGCGCGTCGGGGAGGAAGGCGTCCAGCGCCTTCTCGATCAGGCCGTAGTCCGGCAGGGGGTAGGGGAGCGTGCCCTCGGGCAGCGATGATGCGTCGATCAGCAGCTTCCGGTCGTACCACTGATCGCGCTTGACGCTGTGGGCGGCGCAGTCGAAGGCCACGTTCAGCCCGGGCACGGGGATGTGAAACGCCGTGCGGCCGTCCCGGACCTCCCCGGGGATCTCATCGCCCACGCGCACGCGGTCGTAGCTTGTACTGCCGATCACGATGTCGGCGGACATCGCCCCGCCCGACACCGTCAGCGTCGCCTCGACGACCCGGAAGTAGGGGGAGGAGGACTCCACCCGGACGGCATACGCGCCGTCGGGCACGTCGGTGATGGGCGTCATGCCGTAGCGCCCGACCGGCATGGCGTCCATGGCTTCCCGGGCCGTCTCAAGCCGCGCGGGCATGTCGTCGGACGGGGTCAGCACGGTCACCGCCCCCGCCACGGCGGGCAACAGCAGCAGGAGGCAGGCCGTCAGGCAGATCAAACGCTTCATGGGGCCGCCTCCTCACAGGTTTTTCTTTTTATAGATGAATATGACCGACACCGCGCCGAAGATCACGAGGTAGGCAAACAGCACGATGAAGCCGAACACCCCCGGCGGGTTGCCGTTGGCCACGGCGCGGATCATGGCGCTGGCCTGCGAAAGCGGCAGCAGCGAGATCACCTGCCGAAAGCCCGCGGGCATCTGGTCGGTGGAGAAGAAGGTGTTGCACAGAAAGGACATCGGCATGATGATGTAGGAGGTGTAGCGGGGCGCGTCGGTGTAGCTCTTGGCCAGGAACGACAGCACCAGCGCGATGGTCGAGAACACCGTGCCGTTCAAAAACATGATCAGAAGCGACATGCCGTTGAAGATCAGGTCCGTGCGGATGGGCAGGGTCAGAAGCAGGATCACGCCGCCCGCGTACATCCCCCGCAGGCTGCCGCCGATCACCTGGCCCAGTATGAACTGCCACAGCGGGGTGGGGGAGACCATGACCTGGTCCAGCGCCTTTTCGTACAGCCGCTGCACGCTCATGTTCTGGGCGATGGCCGAGAAGGAGCCGGTCATGGTGGCCATCGCCACGATGCCGGGGATCAGAAAGTGCAGGTACGGCTCCCCGTGGGAGGTGGTCTGTATGCCCATGCCGAATATGATGAGGTACATCAGAGGGGAGATCATCGCCGCCACGGTGATCTTGTAGAAGTCCCGGCGGAACTCCACCCACTTTTCCCACAGTACGGTGATGATGCCCATTACAGCTTCCTCCCGGCGCAGTCCACGAACACGTCCTCCAGGGTGGTGGCCCGCAGCGCCGCGCCGTCCCCGGCCTTCGAGAGGTGGGCGATGGCGGCGTCCCGGTCGTGGAAGTAGCGGCTCTTCAACGTCTCGTCGGCAATCTCATCCACGGCAAACGGGCCCAGCTCGTTGATCAGATTCGCAGGGGTGTCCAGCTTTTGAAGCCGCCCCTGGTTGACCAGCGCCACGCGGTTGCAAAGCGCCTGGGCCTCCTCAATGTAGTGGGTGGTCAGCACGATGGTCATTTTGTCGGAATTGACCCGCCGAAGCAGGTTCCACATCTGCCGCCGGGACAGCGCGTCCATGCCGGCGGTGGGCTCGTCCAGCAGCAGTATTTCCGGCTCGATCATCAGCGCCCGGCAGATCATCAGCTTGCGCTTCATGCCGGCGGATGACCCTCTTCGGCAGGTAGTACAGCCGCCCCTGGTACTCCATGACCTCGTCCATGGTCATGTCCTGGCGCATGGAGTACTCCTGGGTGATCACCGCCAGCTTGCGCTTCTGGGCCGAGGCCCGGCGGTCCAGCCGCGCGCCGTCCACGCGGATCTCCCCCTCGGAGGGCAAGAGCACCGTGGACAGCATGGAGATGGTGGTGGTCTTGCCCGCGCCGTTGGGTCCCAGCAGGCCGAAGAACTCGCCGGTCTCGATGGTCAGGCTCAGGTGATCCACCGCGGTGAAGTCGCCGAAGCGCTTGGTGAGGTCGATCAGCTCAATCATGGCGTTCCTTGGCGATGATCAGCGAGAAATACCCGGCGTCGTCGGGGATCTCGTCCACGCTGTGATAGACCTTTTCGTCCGCCATGGAGCAGTTCTCCACCATCATCACGTCCCGGCCGCTGTCGCTGAGCATGCGCTTCACGGCGGCCATCTGGCTGGCGGACTTCATCAGCACGTAGTT
>CADASI010000164.1 GCA_902790525.1 uncultured Eubacteriales bacterium | reverse complement strand
CTCCGAGAAGGCAGACAAGAACGCCGCCACCATCGAGATGGTGGATGTGAAGGTGAAGTCCAAGGGCGGCGAGGCGCTGATCGCGTCGCTGACCAAGCGTCTCCAGGACGACGGCGTGGACCTCTACCTGAGCACCCCCGCCACCGCTCTGCTGACGGATGACGCCGGCGCGGTGGTCGGCGTGGTCAGCGAGAGCGAGAAGACCGGCACCAAGACCTTCAACGCGAAGACCGTGATCCTCTGCACCGGCGACTATGCCCGCGACAACGACCTGAATGCCGAGCTGGCCCCGGAGACCGTGGGCGAGTACACCGCCACCGCCGTCAGCAACAAGGGCGACGGCTTGCGGATGGCCCGCGAGGTCGGCGCGGGGCTGCACGCCTATCAGGAATCCCTGAGCGGCAACTTCAACGCCGATCCCTTCGACATGCCCGTGGTCGGCCAGCCCAACAATCAGTTCCCGTTCTCCGTTTTACTGGTGGACCGCGACGGCGCGCGCAGGGTCAGCGAGGCCGCGGGGCCCCACGACCAGCAGGTGTTCTTCATCTACGAGGACGCCCCCGACCACGCCTGGGCCATCTTTGACGCCAGCGTCGCGGAGAAGTTCTTGAACCTCGACACCTACCTCGAAAAGACCGCCGCGGGCAGCCCGTTCATACAGGCCTATGAGGCGGATTCCATCGAGGCGCTGGCGGAGCAGATCGGCATCGACGCCGCCGCGCTGACCGCCACCGTGGACGCCTACAACGCTCTGTGCGAAGCGGGCGAGGACACCCAGTTCGGAAAGGACGCACAGTACCTCGACCCCATCAGCGAGGGCAAGTTCTACGCCGTGAAGGAGTACGACATGACCCGCGGGAATTATGGCGGCATCCTGACCAATGAGAACTTCGAAGTGGTCACCGAGGCAGGCAAGGTTATCCCCGGTCTGTATGCTACGGGTATCATCAGTTCCGGAGACTATTTCGGTGATTATTATCCCGGACGTGAGGCGCTCAGCCTCTGCGCACATGGCGGCTACATTGCAGGCACTAACGCAGCGAATGCAACGAAGCATTAATAATCCAAGAGATTCGACCTGATTCCCGGCTATCATGCCGGGGATTTTGATATTAAAAACAATCTAATATCTCATTGATTATAAAGTATTGACCCCCGACGACTATGTTGCCTGATTATCGGAGCAATCGGAGCAATCAGAGCAGGCGGCATAGCTGATGGGGGTCAGACAATTTATAGGATAACAATCACCACTGATGGTGGACAGTAACACCCTTTCCTGTTATACTGTTCCCATGACTGCCACAGGATAATAAACGATGAGGATGCATGAGGGCGGCAGCCCAGTGTGGATAACTATATTGTATGCAAGCATACGGCGGCATCAGATCCATGAGAAATGGGGGACCCAATCGATGAAAACAGCTCTTCTCGTAATCGACATGTAGAATGACTATCTCTGGGAGAAGCGCAAACCGATCTTTGCTTATAATACGGAGCGACTGGTCGCCGCCGTAAATGAGCTGATACATGAATACCATGACAAACTCCACAGTGAAGTCGTTTACATCCGCCATATAATTCAGAATCTGCCCACCAATCGTCTCCTTTTCGGCTACTCAATCGCCGGTACAGAAGGCGCGGAATTGTACAGTGGCTTGGATATCGTTTCCGAATACTGCTATGACAAGTACGTCGGCGATGCATTGACGAATAAGGCTTTGAGGGAATTGATTGCTAAAGAAGGCATAGAGAGGCTGGATTTATGCGGCCTGGATGAGTGTGGCTGCGTCACGGCCACAGCACTGGGGGCGGTCAGGAGAGGGATAAAAGCGGAGATATTGCAGAGGGGAACAGAGACTGTGTTACCTGAGGGAAAGGTCATGAAGGCGCATGAGAAACTCAGACGGACTGGGGTCGAGCTTGTGTGATAGAAGGAAGCCCCTCCCCCCGTTGTCCCCGGTGTGTTGGCCACACGGGAGAATACAACGGCGGGGAGGGGCCAATCAGTTAAAGCTCGTCAGAAGGAGGAGCCTGTCATTTCAATACTTCACCTTGCACGTATACCTGCTGCTCACCCACGCCTCGCGTCCGTTCCACTTGATCTTGTACCAGGTTACTCCCCGCTCATCAACGCTCGTATTCCCCAGGAACCTGGCATCCTCGCCGATGTGCAGGACGCCGAGGCGCTTGTAATTCAGGCCGGGACCGGTGTGAACATAGGACTTGCCATCGTCGCCCTCGATGTAGGTGTGGGCCTTGCCGCCGGCAACGGCGGACAGCTCTTCGTCAGTCAATTCGATTGCTTTGATGTATTCATTGATTTCGTTCATGATCGTTACCTTCTTTCTAATGTTTTGCCTGTCCCCGGCAGCACCGGGTGTTGGTTGAGGCGGTAGTTCCCGCTGAGTGTGTTGATTAGTCACGTGGCACGGTGACAGCTTCAGTCATCCACCTTCAGCGTGTTCACAATCTCGCTGATGGCGTCGTCGCGGGCCATGCCGGCCTCTTCATCCACGTCCTTCTCAACGCCGATGCGCACGGTTAGGATGTCGTCGATCTCGCCGTCATCGTCATACACAGGCGCGATGAAGGTGGTCTCGGTGGTCCCGTCCCCGTTGTCCACGGTGTAGGTGAACACATTCTTGTAGCCGTTCGCCCAGGTTTCCAGGGTTTCAACCTTGACACCCAGCCCTTCTTCGACATCCTTGAAGTCGGCCAGGGTGGGGAAGGTCTCGCCGTCGTCCAAGTCAGCCAGGTGGATGCGGACGAAGTTCTTCTCGTCCTTGGTGCTCAGGATAACCAGATCCTCGTCGTCGGTGTGGTCGTCCATGGTGACGTCGAAGAGATTCTCGTCGTAGGTGAAGACGATGTCATCGTCGTCATAGCGGTAGGTGGCCGCGAAGGCCGTGGCGGTCAGGGCCAGGATTGCGATCAGAGCCAGTGCAAAAAACTTCTTCATGATAAAAACCTTCTTTCTTTAGAATTGTCCTCTGGCTGTTGCCGGTGTTATTACTGCGCCCGATGATGGGCGGTAGGAGCGGTAGAAGTGTGGTTACCTCTCACAGATACATCCTTGCGCTCATGGCGTTGTCCAGGCCCATCGGATTCTGCTTCCGGGTTTCGAGCAGGGACTTGAAGAACCGAGCAAGACGACGGAAGAGTGCGATCAGGGCGGTGGGCTTCATGGTGCTGTAACTGTAGCGGGTGATGCCCCTGTAATTCATCGTAGTCTCCATGATCAAGACCTCCTTGTATAAGTCTCTGCGGTGCGTTGACCGCGGCCGTTGTTTCTCTTGTTGACGCTGTCAGTATACCAGATCGATAATCACAGAACTGTCACACAAAACCAGTCACTCTGCAATTCCTTCATTTCCCGATGAATCCGTAGTAGATAGATTTGCTCCAATGTGGTATTATATTGTCATACCGTCTGAAAAAGGACCAACCGCATTGGAGAAGGGATGAAAGCTTTATGAAACGTGTTGCGCTAATACTGCTGGTACTTCTTTTGGTACTGGCAGGCGCGGCGGTGGCGGAGGGCGAGATCACCTCCAAGGCCCAGTTGAATCAACCGGGCATGCGCGTCGGTGTCGGCACAGGGACTACCGCAGCCATGATGGTAGAGGAAGAGTTCCCGAACGCGGAACTGGTGTATCTCGAAGGCGCTGATGGCTACGAGGCCGTGGCGCTCGGCAAGATCGACGCCTACGTCTACGACCGGCGGCAGATGCGTTCACCTGCTGGATGAGAACATGGAGGGCACCGTGTCCGTCGCCGCGGGCATCTCCCCCGCCTCCCAGATCCCGGATCTGGAGCAAAGCATCAACGCCTTCATCGCCGAAATCAAGGCGGACGGCACGCTGGACGACATGTTCCGCCGCTGGGTAACAGACAGCGATCTGACCATGCCCGACATCGACATGCCCACCGACCCGAAGCTGCACATCATCGTTGGTACCACCGGTACCGTCCCGCCGTTCAGCTTCTATTCCGGCGACGAACTGGTCGGCTACGATATCGAGATGGCCCGACGCCTTGCCGCATGGATGAATGCGGACGTGTCATTCAAGGTGTATGACTACGGTGCCATCATTATTGCCGCTAAGACTGGGGACGTGGACCTGATCATGGCGAATCTGAATGTCACGCCCGAGCGCGCCGAGGCGTTGACGTTTTCGGATGCCCTCTACACGGTACCCGTGGGTATCATGGTGAAGGGTGATCCCAAGCCAGATGCGGCGCCAGCCGGCGGATACAATGCCATCGACGAACTGGACGGAAAGCGCATCGGCGTGCAGACGGGCACGACGTTCGACGGGATAGTACAGAGCGCATTGCCAAACGCTCAGATTATGTATTTCAACACAAAGGCCGACCTGATCAACGGAATAAAAGCGAACAAAATAGATGCCTACGCGGTGGACGAGCCGGTGCTGAAGTCACAGATGAGCACGGACGACAGCATTGTAAGCGTACCGGGCTATCTTGAAAGCTTTGAGTTCGGCTTTGTGTTTCCTAAGACCGACGCAGGGCAGATATTGCGCGGGCAGTTTGATGAATACCTCGGGCGGATCAAAGCAAATGGTACGCTGGAGGCGATTGAACAGAAATGGATCTCGGATGGTTCCGACATTGAGTCGTTGGATTACGAGTCTCTTCCGGCGGACAATGGCCGCCTGACGTTGGCTACGGAGGCGCTGTACGAGCCGTTTGCCTACATCCGGAACAATGCCATCGTCGGGTATGACATCGAAATCGCTACAGGATTCTGCCGGGAATACGGCTATGCGCTGGACATTATTGACATGAGCTTCGATGGCATATTGCCTTCCGTAGTGTCCGGAAAATGTGATTTCGGTTGCTCTGGTATTGCGATTACGCCAGAGCGGGCGGAATCGGTGCTGTTTTCGGAGCCCTACTACACCGGTGGCACGGTGCTGGCGGTGCTAAAAAGCGAAGTAGCATCGGCGCAGAAAGCGTCAGGAGGCGTGATTACGTCACTGGATGAGCTGGATGGCCGGCGAATCGGCGTTCAGACGGGTACCACCGCAGCGGACATCACCCTTGCCCGCCTGCCACACGCGCAGATCAGCTACTTCTCCACCTTCCCGGATATGGCCGTGGCGCTCAAAACCCGCAAGATCGACGGCTTTCCCGGCGACGGGCTGGTGCTCAGGCAGATGGCGCACGAGGACCCCAGCCTTAAGCTGCTGGACGAGAAACTCCGATCCTACGACTGCGGTTTCGTGCTGCCGAAGGATGAA
>CADASI010000163.1 GCA_902790525.1 uncultured Eubacteriales bacterium | reverse complement strand
TAGCGGCAGTGCGTAAAAGTCAAGGGAAATCAACGCAGAAATGCAGCCAAAGACGCCGAAAATGCGCTTCAGGCATTTTAGAAACACACTCTAATTCCTCATTCCTAATTCCTAATTGCTTACTGAGCTTGACAGGCTGTAATCGCCACCGTCGCCACAATGTCCTCCGCGGAGCAGCCGCGGGACAGGTCGTTGCAGGGCTTGGCGATGCCCTGGAGGATGGGGCCGTAGGCCTCGGCGCCCGCGAGGCGCTGCACCAGCTTGTAGCCGATGTTGCCGGCGTCCAGGTCGGGGAACACGAGGGTGTTGGCGTGGCCGGCCACCTTGCTGCCGGGGGCCTTGAGCTGGCCGACCTTCTCGACCAGCGCGGCGTCGAGCTGCAGCTCACCGTCCAGCATCAGGTCGGGGGCCATCTCCTTGGCGATGCGGGTGGCTTCCTGCACCTTGGTCACGTTGTCGTGCTTGGCGCTTCCCTTGGTGGAGAAGCTCAGCATGGCCACGCGGGGCTCCATGCCGGCCAGGGAGCGGGCGGAATCCGCCGCGCCCAGCGCGATGTTGGCCAGCTGCTCGGCGTCGGGATCGATGTTCACGCCGCAGTCGGAGAAGATCATCACGCCGTTGTCGCCGTAGGCCTTGTTGGGGCATTCCATCAGGAAGCAGGAGGACACGGTCTTGATGCCGGGCTTGGACTTGATGACCTGCAGCGCGGGGCGCAGCATGTCGCCGGTGGAGTGGATCGCGCCGGACACCAGGCCGTCGGCGTCGCCCAGCTTGACCATCATGATGCCGTAGTACATGGGATCGGCCACCTTCTTCGCGGCCTCCTCCTCGGTCATGCCCTTGGCCTTGCGGATCTCGTAGAGCGCCTTGGCGTACTCGCCGGCCTTCTCGCTGGTGGCGGGGTCGATGATCGCGATGCCGGTCAGATCGGCGCCCGCGGCCACTTCCTTCACCTTGTCCGGATTGCCCAGCAGCGTCAGCTTCGCCAGACCCTGATCGCGGATCATCACGGCCGCCTGCACGTTGCGGATCTCCTCGCCCTCGGGCAGCACGATGTGCTTCACGTCAGCCTTTGCCTTCGCCTTGATCTTATCGATAATTGCCATGGTCTTTCCCTCCGTTGTATCTGCGCAGCCTGCGCAATTTTATTTCATCATTTCATATTATACGATATTTTGTCGCATTTGAAAAGGGATATATGTTAAGATTTGTAAGGGTCAAAAAACAAAATGGTTTTAACGAAAACTGTCTATGAAGGCCATGTGATTTTGACTATAATATGACGCAGTCAGGAACCTTTAATCGCGATCCCGTGAGGTCGGCAAGGCGCTTGAATCATCCGCATGCTTTCACACGTCTCCGTCCTCGGGCGGGGACGTTTTTCATGGAGCACGAGAGATGACGACAAAGACCCAGCTTATGGACGCGGCGCAGCTGCACCGCTGTGTGACGCGCATCGCCCACGAGATCATCGAGCGCAACAAGGGCGTGGAGGACGTGGCGCTGGTGGGCGTGCGGCGTCGGGGCGAACCCATCGCCCGGATGCTCCAGCAGCTGATCCAGCGCTTCGAGGGCGTGCGGGTGCCGGTGGGCACGGTGGACATCACCTTCTACCGCGATGACCTGACCCACAAGACCCTGGACCCCACGCTCAACCGCACCGAGATCCCCTTTCCCGTCGCGGAGAAGACCGTGGTGCTGGTGGACGACGTGCTCTACACCGGGCGCACCGCCCGGGCGGCCATGGACGCGCTGATGGACGTGGGCCGGGCGCGGCGCATACAGCTTGCGGTGCTGATCGACCGGGGCCACCGGGAGCTGCCGATCCGGGCGGACTTCGTGGGCAAGAACGTGCCCACCGCCGTGACGGAGTTCGTGCGCGTGGCGCTGCCGGAGTACGACGGCGACACCGGCGTGTGGCTGTGCGACAGATGAGTTGATTCCGGACCTTTTGAGAGGGCCGCAATCATATATGGGCGGGCGACCGTCCGAACCAATGAAAGGTGGTTGAAGAACTATGACTGAAAACGGAATCCGCGACGCGCGGTCGCTGGGCGCGCCGAAGATGGTGCTGCTGGGCTTCCAGCACATGTTCGCGATGTTCGGCGCCACGGTCCTCGTGCCGGTGCTGACGGGCCTGCCGGTGGCGACCACGCTGCTGTTCGCCGGGTTGGGCACGCTTCTGTTCCACTTCCTGACGAAGGGCGACGTGCCTGCCTTCCTGGGAAGCTCCTTTGCGTTCCTGGGCGGCTATGCCAGCGTGGCGGCGCTGTTCAGCAACACCGAGGCGATCAACTGGATTCCCTACGCCGGCGTGGGCGTGGCCTGCGCGGGCATCATGTACGCCATACTCTCGGCGCTGTTCAAGTCCTTCGGCGCGGCCCGGGTCATGCGGTTCTTCCCGCCCATCGTCACCGGCCCGGTCATCATCTGCATCGGCCTGTGCCTGGCGAACTCCGCCATCAACAACTGCGTCACCAACTGGTGGATCGCCATACTGGCCATCGTGATCGTGGTGGTGTGCAACATCTGGGGCAAGGGCATGATCAAGATCATCCCCATACTGCTGGGCGTGCTGGGCAGCTACATCGTGGCCGCCATCTTCGGCCAGGTGGACTTCTCCGGCGTGGCCACCGCCAAGTGGATCGGCTTCCCGATCGACTTCAACAACACCGTGTTCAGCCTGTTCAAGGGCTGTGACGGCGGCAAGCTGGTGAGCGCCATCGTCATCATGGTGCCCATCGCCATCGCCACCATGATCGAGCACATCGGCGACGTGTGCGCCATCTCCTCCACCGTGGGCAAGAACTTCGTGGCGAACCCCGGCCTGCACCGCACCCTGCTGGGCGACGGCATGGCCACCACGCTGGCGGCGCTGTTCGGCGCGCCGGCCAACACCACCTACGGCGAGAACACCGGCGTGCTGGCGCTGACCAAGGTGTACGACCCCGCCGTGATCCGCATTGCCGCTGTGCTGGCGATGCTGTTCTCCTTCTGCCCCAAGTTCGCGGCGCTGGTCTCCGCCATGCCCGCGGCCACCATCGGCGGCGTCAGCCTGATACTCTACGGCATGATCTCCGCCGTCGGCGTGCGCAATGTGGTTGAGAACCAGGTGGACTTCACCAACAGCCGCAACATCATCATCGCCGCGCTGATACTGGGCCTGAGCCTCGGCATCAACTTCTCCGCCGCCGGTTCGATCGCCCTGGGCCCCGTCAGCCTGTCCGGCCTGGCCGTGGGCGCGCTGGTGGGCATACTGCTCAACGCCATACTGCCCGGCAATGACTACGAGTTCGGCAAGGATTTGCTGGGCGATACCTCCGTCAACTTCCAGCAGGGCGTCGATCGTCCTACGGCGAAGAAAAAGTGAGGGATGAGGGATTCCCTCTATAACCAACGCCCCCGCCCGATTGCTCGGGCGGGGGCGTTTCATGTCGTCCGGATTACAGCTGCGGGCCGGCGGCGACCAGGGCCTTGCCGGCTTCGTTGGACTCGTACTTGACGAAGTTCTTGATGAAGCGGCCGGCCAGATCCTTGGCCTTGGCGTCCCATTCGCTGGGATCCTTGTAGGTGTCGCGGGGATCGAGGATGCCGCTGTCGACGCCCTCGAGCTCGGTGGGCACTTCAAAGTTGAAGTACGGGATCTTCTTGGTGGGGGCCTTGAGGATCGCGCCGCCGAGGATGGCGTCGATGATGCCGCGGGTATCCTTGATGGAGATGCGCTTGCCGGTGCCGTTCCAGCCGGTGTTCACCAGGTAGGCCTTCGCGCCGGACATCTCCATGCGCATGCAGCTCCAGGAAGGCCTGGCCGAAGCAGGCGGAGAAGGTGGGGGTGGGCTCGGTGATGCCGCGCTCGGTGCCGGCCAGCTTGGCGGTGAAGCCGGACAGGAAGTAGTACTTGGTCTGCTCGGGGGTCAGTATGCTGACCGGGGGCAGCACGCCGAAGGCGTCCGCGGACAGGAAGATGACGTTCTGCGCGGCGGGGCCGGCGGAGATGGGCCGCACGTTCTTGACGATCTTCTCGATGTGCTCGATCGGGTAAGACACGCGGGTGTTCTCGGTGACGGACTTGTCGGCGAAGTCGATCTTGCCGTCCTTGTCCACGGTCACGTTCTCCAGCAGGGCGTTGCGCTTGATGGCGTTGTAGATGTCGGGCTCGGACTCCTTGTCCAGGTTGATGACCTTCGCGTAGCAGCCGCCCTCGAAGTTGAACACGCCGTTGTCATCCCAGCCGTGCTCGTCGTCGCCGATCAAGAGACGCTTGGGGTCGGTGGACAGGGTGGTCTTGCCGGTGCCGGAGAGGCCGAAGAAGATGGCGGTGTTCTCGCCGTTCATGTCGGTGTTGGCGGAGCAGTGCATGGCGGCAATGCCCTTGAGCGGCAGGTAGTAGTTCATCATGGAGAACATGCCCTTCTTCATCTCGCCGCCGTACCAGGTGTTGATGATGCACTGCTCGCGGCTGGTGACGTTGAAGGC
>CADASI010000162.1 GCA_902790525.1 uncultured Eubacteriales bacterium | reverse complement strand
CCATCCCGGAAGCGGAAGAGCGCATATCCTGGTCTATGCCCACCTTCTGGAAGGGCAGGAACCTCATCCACTTCGCTGCGTCGAAGAAGCATCTTGGCCTGTACCCGGGCGACGAGGCGACCAGGGTGTTCGCGGAAGCGCTCAAGGATTTCGATGTGAGCAAGGGCACCATCCGCATTCCCTGGAATCGTGCGTTGCCTGAGACGCTGATCCGGGAAATCGCCCGGTGGTGCTATGAGGAGTATCGAAAATGAACGTATTTGACATGCCGTTTTCAAAGGTGTATGCCTGTCTGGTGCAGAAGGCCGAGCGCAAGGGCCGAACAAAGGATGAGGTGGACAGAATCATCACGTGGCTGACGGGCTACCCGACCGTTGAAGCCATCAGCAACGTCAGCTACGGCGCGTTCATCGACGGCGCGCCGGAATGGAATCCCCGAGCCGAATTCATCACCGGCAAGGTGTGCGGCATTCAGGTGGAGACCATCGCCGACCCGCGCATGAAGAAACTGCGCCAACTGGACAAGCTGGTGGATGAGCTGGCAAAGGGGTGGCCGATGGAAAAGGTCACATTTGCCAGTCTGGACAGCCCGCGGCCGTTGTGATACAATTCCTGTATCGACATTCAGGGGAGGGTCGAAATGCAGATTTCCAGCAGATTCACCATCGCGGTGCATATGATCATATGCATTGAGGCCTTTAAGGATACGCACAAGGTCACCAGTGAGTTCATCGCGTCGAGCGTCAACGTCAATCCCGTGGTGATCCGCAGGCTGTTGCAGCAGCTGAAAAAGGCGGGCATCGTCGAAGTGAAGCGCGGCAGCGGCGGCGCGGATATTGCCAGGCCGCTGGATGAGATCACCCTGCTGGATGTCTACAACGCCGTGGAGAGCGTGGACAACGGCGTTCTGTTCCACTTTCATGAGAACCCGAACCAGCTCTGCCCCGTGGGGCGGAACATCCACGCCATCATGGACAGCCGCCTTCAGGAGATCCAGACCGCCATGGAGGAAAAAATGCGCGCCATGACGCTCAGTGAAATCATGGAGGACGCGAACCGGCTGCTGGAATTGTAAAATATCGTTGTAACGCTTGACATTACGACGCATGCCTTCTATAATATGGATGTATCAAAGAAAATTACAACGATACTGGAGGGCATGAAAATGAAGAATTACACCAAGATCAGCGTTGGCCAGGACGCGCGCACGGAGCTTCACGATCAGCTGGGCCTGACCGGCGCGGAGATCAGCGTCAACAACCTGCCGGCCGGCGCTGGCGTTCCCTTCGTTCACTACCACCACAAGAATGAGGAGATCTACATGATCCTCTCCGGCAGGGGCCAGGCCGTTCTGGACGGCGAAACCGTGGCGCTGAACGCGGGCGACTGGCTGCGCATCGCGCCGGAGACCCGCCGGCAGTTCTCCGCGGCGGCGGATTCCGCGATCAGCTACATCTGCATCCAGGTCAGGGCGAATTCCCTGGAAGAGTACACGGCTGCTGACGCGACGATCGAGTAATAATCGACGGCACGTCGCGCATTGATCCTCCGGCCATATCGCAAACCCGCATATTGCCGGAGTTTTTGTCTGCCTGAACACAGCGGGAATGAGGGCCAAAGGGGAGGAGATTCTGTTGAGCGTCTGCATCAAGGACAAGATTCAGAACATGAACCTGGTGATCGGCTGCACGGTGGGCTGCGATTACTGCTATGCCCGGAACAACGTGCGCCGCTGGCACATGATCGAGGATTTCAGCCGTCCCGAGTTCTTCCCGGAAAAACTGCGCATGATGGAACGGCAGCGCCCGCAGAACTTCCTGCTGACCGGCATGAGCGACCTGGCCGGGTGGCGGCCGGAATGGCGGGACGAGGTATTTGCCAGGATTCGGGAGAATCCCCAGCACCAATTCCTGTTTCTCACCAAGCGCCCCGACCTTCTGGACATCGATACCGACCTGGACAACGCCTGGTTCGGCGTGACGGTCACCCGGCGAGCGGAGCTGTGGCGCATCGACGCGATGAGAAGGAACGTCAGGGCCAAGCATTATCACGTCACCTTTGAGCCCCTGTTCGACGATCCCGGCGAGGTGGCGCTGCACGGCATCGACTGGGTGGTGGTGGGCACCATGACCGGCGCGCAAAGCCGAAGTGTGTGCACCGAACCGGCGTGGGCACTTTCCCTGACCGAACAGGCCCACGCAAGGGGCATCCCCGTATTTTGGAAGGAAGACCTCGTTCCGATCATGGGAGAGGAGAACATGATACAGCAGATGCCGGAGGCATTCAACCGCGTGATGGAGGCGCAGAGCACATGGAAAAGCAAGCAATCAAAATAGGACATGTCGAGACAAAAAGCGTAATGACCAAGTCCAATGCCCCACTGGGCGGGTTTTCCGTCAACCCCTACGTGGGCTGTCCCCACGCCTGCAAATACTGCTACGCATCGTTCATGAAGCGCTTCACCGGACACACCGAGGACTGGGGCACCTTCATGGATGTGAAGCACTGGCCCGCCATCGCCAATCCCCGGAAGTACGCCGGGCAGAAGGTCATCATCGGCACGGTCACGGACGGCTACAATCCGCTGGAGGAGCAGTTCGGAAAGACCCGCCTGCTGCTGGAGCAACTGAAGGACAGCGGCGCGGACATCCTGATCTGCACCAAGTCCGACCTGGTGCTGCGGGACATTGACCTGCTCATGGAGATCAACCGGAAGAACCGGCTGACGGTCTCCTGGTCGGTGAACACGCTGGACGAGGCGTTCAAGGACGATATGGATGCCGCTGTGAGCATCGAGCGCAGGCTTGCGGCCATGAAGCGGGTGTACGACGCGGGCATTCGCACGGTCTGCTTCATCTCGCCGGTGTTCCCCGGGCTGACGGACATCGAGGCGATATTCGAGCGCGCAAAGGATCAGTGTGACCTGGTATGGCTGGAAAATCTGAACCTCCGCGGCGGGTTCAAGAAGACCATCATGGATTACATCGCCGAAAAGCACCCCGACCTCGTGCCGCTGTACGACGAGATCTACAACAAAAAGATCCGGGCCTATTTCGAGGCGCTGGAAAAGCAGGCGGAGGAGATGGCGCGAAAAAACAGCTGCCGGTTCGTGGACAACGAAACGCCCTATGAGCGTGTGCCGAAAGGCCACCCGACTATCGTGGACTATTTCTACCACGAAGAGGTCCGGGGAACTGCCAACAGCGGAAAAAGAAATGTGAGATAATGACACGATTCCACATTTTTCCAGAAATCCTGTGTCTTGTTCCTACTTAACCTGCGTATAACAAAGTTCTCAACCCCGACCATTGTATCAAAGTTGGGGTTCATTTTTTTGCTTGTTTTGATGCCGGAATCCTGCAAATACGGCCTATTACCCCCTATAATACCCCGGATTCTGCAATAATCCGACTGCTATCATCCAATTTCCTGTTTTCCGCCCTCTCGCTTCACCTCACGAAAGTTCGGATTTTTGCCTTTCCCGGCCTCAAAAACCGCCTTTTCCCCCGAAAAATGCACCCTACTCGGGACGATTACTATACTCGTCAACGAATAAATCGTCCCGAGTATAGCTAAATCTTTGATAAATGGTGTCTGCTTTTTTGTACTCGGGACGAATAAAACGTTGACGAGTTAAACCCGGGACGATTACTAATCGTTGACAAGTTAGTAATCGTCCCGAGTATACAGATTGCACAAAATACGCCTATTCAGATTTCCACAGCCCGTGCAGGTTGCAGTACTCATACGCCGCGACCACTTCATCGCCCTCGGTGAGCGCGAAGGTTGCGGCGGGCTTGTCACCGGGCTTCAGCGCTTTGCGCTGGCGGCCTTCCCTGGTTTCGAGAAGGATCCCCACTGGATGTAGTGCGCCTCCAGCATGGGATGCTCCACAGAGCCGACCGTGACGGTGACGGTCCGCCCGTTCACCTGCACGACGGGCACGTGCTTCTCTCCCGCCGCATCGGTGGTGTTGGGTGTAAGGGGCTCCATCTCTTCGCCGCAGCAGTGGCAGCGGACGCCGGAATCCTGGATGTAGGCGATGATGTTGCCGCAATGTTTGCATCTGTAGAACGTCATGTCATTCTCCTCCTTTGATCAATCAGTAGTTTTCAGCGTTCACTTCAAAGTAGCTCTTGGGATGGGCGCACACCGGGCATACCTCCGGGGCCTGGATGCCAACTACGATGTGCCCGCAGTTGCGGCATTCCCACACCTTGACTTCGCTCTTCTTGAAGACTTCCTGCATCTCCACATTTTTCAGTAGCGCGCGATAGCGCTCCTCATGGTGCTTCTCGATGGCGGCGACCATGCGGAACTTCGCGGCCAGCGCGGGGAAGCCCTCCGCCTCGGCGGTGACGGCGAAGCCTTCATACATGTCCGTCCACTCGTAGTTCTCGCCATCCGCGGCGGCAGCCAGGTTCTCCGCCGTGGTGCCGATGCCGTTCAGCTCCTTGAACCACATCTTGGCGTGTTCCTTTTCGTTGTCCGCAGTCTTGAGGAACAGCGCCGCGATTTGCTCGAAGCCGTCCTTCTTTGCCCGGGAGGCGAAATAGGTGTACTTGTTGCGGGCCTGGGATTCGCCGGCAAAGGCGGCCTCAAGATTCTTCTCGGTCTGCGTTCCGGCATAGGGATTCTTCTTCGGGACTTCCGGCTCCACCTTCACGAACTTCGAGGCGGGCTGCTTGCAGCGGGGGCAGGTGAAATCGTCGGTCATCGGGCCTTCGTGGATGTAGCCGCATACGGTGCATTTCCAGATTTCCATGGTGTTATCCTCCTTTATTGGGGTCGGTTCGTTGAATTCGATGCTGTCCAGTAGGAAGCGCGCGTCCTCTGCCGGGAAGCCGGGCGCT
>CADASI010000161.1 GCA_902790525.1 uncultured Eubacteriales bacterium | reverse complement strand
CCGAGATAGCTCTCTGCATCAGCCTTGAGCTTTGTAAGTATCATGGCTGATATCTGCTGAGGCGAATACTTCTTATCGTCTATTGTGCGCCCCCTGTCGGTTCCCATATCGCGCTTTATAGAGGATATGGTCCTGTCCGCATTTGTAACTGCCTGTCTTTTAGCAGGCTCACCGACAAGCCTCTCTGGCCTCTTTCTTGGCAAAAATCCGTTAATTTCCGCAAGCTCTGAGTCGATCGCCGCCTTTATCTCGCGCCGTCTCTCAGCAACGCCGTCGCGCTCCGCCTTCAGAGACGCCTCCGCCGCAACAATGTTTTTAAGAATCATCAGCTTGTCTCTCAGGCTGTCTCCGGTCACGCCGCACTTTTCAAAAATCGATGAAAGCTTCCGGTTCAATGCCTCAGCATCAACGGTTTTGGTCGCGATTTCGTCGCGGAAGCCCGCGATTCTGTCCCTTGCGGCAAAATAGTTTTCCGCGTCGTGTCTGAACTTCTCCGCGCCAGCGGCGTCGTCGCCGTAGTTCCCGAAAATGCCCGTAAGCCTTACAACGCTCTCCCTTGCGTCCGAAAGCCTCGCTTCCGCCTGTTCGCGCGCGTCCTCTCTTTTACGCTTCGCCTGTTTAAGGCCGCGCGCCCCGAGCGCAAACAGTACGATACCCGCGCAAAGCAGCGCGAATCCGAGCACAAAAAGCGCAATATTCAGCCACGCGACGCCGCTTTTCACAAACGTCATCACGACGCCGGACTCGACGTCAGCGAGATTGCCGACAATGACGGTGATCAATACCGCGCCGCACCCGTAGATCGGGCAGATCGGGCCCGTCAGAAAGCCGCGGTTGATAAACCGGTGATACTGTATGTATTTTAAAACGACCTCCATGCACCAGCCGGCAAAGCCGTAGATGAAAAAGAGCAGTATGACATTGATCCAGTATTCCATGATTCGGCTCCTTTGCGCCTTCTGTTTCGCGGTTCTTTCCGTGATCGCAGGGCGTCAGATGACTTCAATCAATTCGCATTCTATCACATTATGGGTATCCTGTCCACCATCACATTTATAGATAACCTATGCAATCTTCCCCTTGCCACGCCTCCGCGCCTCTGCTATAATGGCTGAGGAACGTGTCGATGGGAACGGAAAGACAGAGACCTTCGGCGGCGCGTGCGGGAAGACCGGACCTGGCGGCGCGGCGGGATGAAGGATATGGCAGCGAATGACAACGGCAGGAAGGAGAATGCGCCAGATGAAAGAAATCAGGGCCAATAATCCCAGGACTTCAAAGTACAGACTGCTGACCGGACTGTTTTTCAAGCTGCTGCCGTATCAGGTGCTGCTGCTCATCATAACGTCTGTCAACGGCATCGTGGACAGCATCTATGCCAGTAACGTCATCGGTCAGACCGCGATGAGCGCGATTGGCCTGTTCGGTCCGCTGAACCATTTCCTGTAAGCCGCGAGCATCATGTTCGTCAGCGGGTCACAGGTGCTTTACGGGCGATATCTGGCGCGGGACCGGAGCAGGATCAACCACCTGTTCACGGCGACGCTGATGGTTTCCGGCGGGCTGGGACTGCTGACAAGCGCATTGCTCGTGCTCGGCGTATTCACCGGCGCAACGCGAATCCTTGTAAACACCCAGCCGGACCTGGGGCACGGCTCACGCATGAATGAAGAGACGCGCCACGGCGCGTCCGCGGACGCCCCATGGGGCGTCCCTACGTTGGGTTCGTGGTATCGGGAACAGTGTTCTGTCATTCATGCGTGAGCCGTGGGACCTGGGGATGCTCAACGAATATATCCTCGGCCAGGTGATCGGCATTCCCGCGCTGATCCTCGGGCAGCAGTTGTTTTCCTTCCTGTCGCTGGAAAACCAGCGCAAGTGGACCATGATCGCAAGCATCATATGCTTTGCGGCGAACTGGGTCTGCGATCACCTGTTCATCGTCCTCTTCCGCACGGGCACCTTCGGCCTGGGACTGAGCACCTCGATCTCGGAATGGGTATTCCTGGCGTTCCTGGCCCTTTACTACATCCGGGGCAGGAGCGAATGGAAGTTCTCCCCGAAGGGCTGCGATTGGCATGACGTGCCGCAGGTGATGAAGCTGGGATACAGCGGAGCGCTGTCGCGGTTTGTGGAGATGTTCCGCTGCCTGATCGTAAATTTCCTGGTCTTAAAGTATGTGGGCAGCGTGGGCATTTCCGCTTTTGCCGCGTCCAATTCAGCGCTGGCGGTGTTCTGGCCGGTTATCTTCGGCATGGTGGCCGTGGCGCGGATGCTGTTCACGATCAGCATTGGCGAGGAAGACCGGCGGTCCATCGCGGACATCATGAAGATCGTGATGAGCTGGGGGGGAGCTGCTCGTGCTGGTGATGGTGGCCGGGCTGGTGCTGTGCGCGGAGCCCCTCACGCGGCTGTTCTACCAGGACCCCTCTGACCCGGTCTACCACTACACGGTGATGGGCTTTCGACTGCTGCCGCTGTGCATGCCCCTGTCCTTATGGAGCGCGACCTATGTTCCATATGCCCAGGCGGTCGAGCGGCGGGTCATCTCCGTGGTGCTGCCGATCGTGGACGGCATGGTCGGGGTGGTTGTGTGCAGCCTCATACTGATTCCCAGAATGCAGATGAACGGCCTGTATATCTCGAATATCCTCAACGGCTTCATCTGCGCATCGGTGATACTGGTCGGGGCCTGGCTGGCGCTGAAGCGCTGCCCGCGCAATATAGAAGATATGATGGCGATCCCGGAGCGCATCGACGTCGGGCCGGAGGAGCGAATCGATATAAGCGTCACCAGCATGGAGGAAGCGGTCAGCATATCCCGGCAGATCAGCGAATTCTGCCGGCAGCGGGGCATTGACGGTGAACGATCCTACCTGGCATCCCTGTGTATGGAGGAGATGGCCGGGAACGTCGTGAGGCACGGCTTTTCAAAGGACAACAAGCGGCACAGCGCGGATATTCGCGTGGTGCACAAGGGGGATGAGATCATCCTGCGGATACGGGACAACTGCTCCGCGTTCAACCCGTCGGAGTACCATAAGGCAACTTCGAAAAACCCTGTTTTCGCAAGCATTGCCTCGGAAAGAAACCTTGTTTTACAGGGTTTTCGGAAGTAATGTATGCGGCAAAGTGAGGTTTTTCGAGGTCCCCGGCAGGGCCTGCGCAATGCCCACGACGCTGTCGATGAGTTTCGGCACGATCAGAAGCAGTATCGCCAGTATCACGATCAGCACGATGGCCAGGGCCAGCGCGTTGGCGAGCCCTTCGTGCTTTCCCTTCATGCGCTTCGTCAGGCTGTTGGCAAGCGGCGTCACCAGATAGGCCAGCACCGCGCCGATGATAAAGGGCCTGAGTATGCCGCCCAGCGCGCCCAGCGCGCCGGAGAAGCCGTCGGCGCGGTACAAGAGAAAGAACAGCACAATGCCGAAGGCGACGACCGCCGCCCCGGTCACGCCCCACTTGAAGTACTTCGCGTTTTCACGGTTGCGCATGGCATTTCAGTCCCCTCTGCCGAATCGATGTCGCTTCACGGATGCATTGGTATTGTCGGTTGCCGGTATCTGTCAGTGTCTGGGCGCGATGCGCTTCCTGGCGGGCACGATCGCCTGCTGCGGACACACGATCAGGCAGAGGTGGCAGCCCACGCACTTTTTGCCGTTCAAAACCGGGCGGCGGTCTTCATCCAGCCGGATCGCCTGATGCCCGCCGTCCGCGCAGGATATGGCGCAGCGCCCGCAGCCGATGCAGCGCTCCTTGAGGAACGCGGGGAAGATGACGGTGTCCCGCTGCAGCGTGTCTGTGGTGCCGCTGAGCGCGTCCAGCCCGAGGCCCACGGCTTCCCGGACGTTGGAAAAGCCCTTCTCCGCCAGATACAGGTTGAGCCCCGCCTTCAGATCGTCGATGATGCGGTAGCCGTACTGCATCACCGCCGTCGTGACCTGTATGGAGCCGCCGCCCAGCAGCATGAATTCCAGCGCGTCCAGCCACGTCTCGACGCCGCCCATCGCGGACAGGTGCATCCCCTCAAGCTGCGGATTCTGCGCAAGCTCTGCGATGAACCGCAGGGCGATGGGCTTCACGGCGTTGCCGCTGTACCCGCCCACAGCGCTGTGGCCGCGCACGGCGGGCGCGGAGACGTAGGTGTGCAGGTTCACGCCCACGACGGACTTGATGGTGTTGATGGCGGCGATGCCGTCCGCGCCGCCCCGCCGGGCCGCCTCCGCCGCCGGGCTCATGTTGGCGACGTTGGGCGTCAGCTTGGCCAGCACCGGGATGTGGCAGGCCGATTTCGCCGCGCGCGTGAACCGCTCCACCAGCTCCGGCACCTGTCCGATGTCGCTGCCCAGCCCGCCCTCGGCCATGTTCGGGCAGGAGAAGTTCAGCTCCACCGCGTCCGCGCCGTTCTGCTCGCACAGCGCGGCCAGCTCGCCCCATTCCGCCTCGTTCTGACCCATGATGGAGGCCAGTATGAACTTCGTGGGATACTTGGCCTTCAGGCGGCGGAAGATCTCCATATTCTCCGTCACACTGTGATCGGAGAGCTGCTCGATGTTCTTGAAGCCGACGATGCTGCCGTCGTTGCCGGAGATGGCGGAAAACCGGGGCGAAGCCTCGTGGATGTCCAGCGTGCAGATGGTCTTGAAGCAGGCCCCGGCCCAGCCGGCCTCGAAAGCCCGGGCGCACATGTCGTAGGTGCTCGCCACCACGGAGGAGGAGAGCAGGAAGGGATTTTCCAGCGGGATGCCGCACAGATCGCAGGCCAGCCGATTCTCATCCGGCGGCACGGCTGTTTCACATTCCGGCCTGACCTGATAATACAGGCGGTTGATCAGATCCCGTATGGGCACCTCGCCCGCGCGGACGCAGGCGCGCTGACATGGAGCCGGACAGCTCAGGCACGGATTTTCCTCCGGCAGGCGCTGCGCGGCGGTCTGTTCGTTCTGAAACCATATGCTGCGCAGCAGTCCCGAAGGCGCGATCCGCGCACAGGCGGCGTCGCACGGCGCGTCCATGCACAGTACGCATCGAATCATATCGGAACGGTTGATGGCGGGCTTTGCCTGGATCATGGTACAGCCTCCCTTTCTGTGTGTTTATTCCTGTCGTGCAGTTTATAAATCCATCATACGACAGAATAATGAATAATGCAAGGGCTATTTGGACAATTGCAGGACAGACCCCGGCAATCAGGCATTCGCTGCGGTTATATAGAGTCACCAATCGAAAGAGGGGGTTTCATGGCAAGACAAAGGCAGGTTCCCTGGATCCCAACGCGGCGGATTGAGCGCTGTCCGAGCGCATATTGCGCAGCTGGCAGCTCTCTGTCCTGTTGCTGTCGGCATTGGTGTGGCTGATATTGTCCGCCCACTATCCAATGTATGGTTTGATTATCGCCTTCAAGGATTTCTGGATTCGCGCGGGCATCCTGGCCAGTCCGTGGGTATCGCCGTGGTACATCCGCGTGGAAGCCGACCCGGCCTTTACCCTGACGCTGTCCAACGACGAGGGCGAGGCGTTGAACGTGTTCGTCAGCAATGAACAGCGCCTGGTGGTGGACCGTTCCAATGCCGGCTTGATCCTCCGGGGTATGGAAGCAACCTGCAACCCTCTCAGAATGAGTGATGTACGGATGCCCTGCTTTACCCTGTTTTCGCAAGCATTGCCTCGGAAAGAAACCTTGTTTTACAGGGTTTTCCGAAGTAATGTATGCGGCAAAGTGAGGTTTTTCGAGGTCCCCTCATGGGGCGCATGTGGCCAACACCATCGCGGCCTCTACGTCCGTGTCATACGCCATGTGACGCCTTCCACGGCCTTTCCCTGCCCAACCAGCCGTGCTCTTTCCAATAACGCACATCGCGCTCATTCCAACCCTTTTTCTGAACCAGACGCATGACCGAAAACAAAGCCTTCGTTTTAATGGCAGGTTGAACTCCTCTCGCATGTCGATCACGAATCTGCCGCGCAAGCCTGGATATTTTTCTATCTAAAGTTGCCTTCTTCTTGTCGCGGATCATGTCCCAGTTTGTCGCCGCCACTGCCATACCGACCTTATAAATTCGGGCAACGCCCCAGTAGAAGAGACTGTCCGCCATATCCCTGTTTGTGGATTTCATACCGGCGCCGGCTGCTGTGGAAATACAAACGCCCTGCTTCATAAACATGGTTGGTTCCGGGCTATGCACCATCCAGCGGTAACCATAATGGTCGAGAAATGCCTTCATGGCGCCCGTGGCGTGATAAACATAGACGGGGCTCGCCAAAATGATCACATCTGCGGCATCTATGGCATTTGTAATGGGTGCAAGCGCCTGATAGTGTGGGCATTTTCTCTCTGAAACCATAAAGCAAGCCGTGCATCCTGTGCAGAACGCGTCGAAATCTCTCGGAAGGAAGAATTCTTTGGTATCTCCACCGATCTTCTCAGCCAGTGCGCGGGCAATATGACAGGTCGTTCCCTGATGGCTTTGTCCATGGATGATGACGGTTTTCATCTTGTCTATCATTTTCACCACACGCTCTCCTGCATTCTTTTGCACAACAGTCTGTCCGAATTTGAACGTGATACCTCCCCAATTAGAGTGTGTTTCTAAATGCCGGGAGATGCAGTTTCGAGTGGATTTGACTGCATTTCAAGGCGATTTCCCGCAGGCTTAGTGGGGCAATAGCAGTCGCG
>CADASI010000160.1 GCA_902790525.1 uncultured Eubacteriales bacterium | reverse complement strand
ACGCGCCGCAGATCGGGAAGTACGGGATGCTGCGCAAGACCTACCTGAAGGAGAACCGTCCGAACTGGTATCAGAGCATGCTGGCGACGGGCAAGCTGACCCGGCACCTGTCGGAGATCGACCAGCGAGCGAACGAGCGCCTGGAGCAACTGACCGAGCAGATGGCGCGGACGGAGGGCGTGACGGAGGCTCTGAAGGAGAGCGATCCGATGGGCTGGATTCAGCGGATGAACAACCTTCGCAGCCGGGCGGACGAGATCATACTGACGGAATTGGTGTACAGCTGACCGAGGAAACAACTGAACAGGATTTGGATGCGGCAGAGGCGGAAATCGCCTCTGCCCTTTCTCTGCCCGAATTGCCCACTGTCAACCGGCAGATCCGCGCCATAGAGGAGCGCATGGCCGCGCCCTATGAGAGAGAGAGCACTGTGCGTACGGAGGTGGTGGACGAGATACTGCGCACAGGTGGCAATCGCCGGGGCAGCCAGCTGCGGCTGATCTACAACTATATGATCGAACAGACCCCGGAGGCGGCCACGGCCTATGTCAAGCGAGAATACGGAAAGGGCGGCAATGGCTTCACCATCAACGGCACCGACTACGCCGTTTGGTTTGACGAGCTGGGATTGCAGATCGCGTCGGGCCACTCTGTGCGGGAGCAGGCCATAGAAAAGGCGTTCCTGTCCTGGGACGATGTGGCGGGCAGAATCCACCAGCTTCTCAAACAAGGCGAGTATGCGCCACAGCCCGTGCTGGACGCGGCGCGAGGGAATGCCTTGACGGAGTACGCCAACGCCCTGGCGCTCATGGAGCGGGACATCGTGGACGATTACCGGCACATCCTGTTTGATGAAGCTGAATTGGAAATGTTCAAGGGCGGTTTTCCCGAAGAGGTGGAGAAGGTGTCCCGCTTCCTCGACCACCAGGAGAACGTGGATAGGCTGGTGTCCCGGCTCAGTGACTTCGCGGCGGTCTATGCGGTGAACAGGGACGTGATGCGCTTTCACTATTACAATCCCACCCGCATGACAAATGCCTTTGAAGCATTTTCAAAACCGTGGACGCCCTTCCAGGCCAGGGAGGGATTTGCGTGGGAAAACCACGGTGTTTTCATCACCCAGGACGAGATCGATGCGGAGCTGGCGGTCGGCGCGAGCTATGAAAACAGCAGGCTTGCCATCTACGCCCACTTTCTGTCCACCGACGACAGGAAAGCCCGCGCTGACTTCCTGAAGCATCATTACGGTGATGGCGGCCATTCTCCCGCGCTGAACGGCAAGGATGGTGCGGATGAATCGCACGATTCCAAGGGGATTCGCCTGCGCGTCGGCGGGTACACGAATCCTGCCGCGGAAGTAACGCTCTCTTGGGCAAAGGTGGCGCAGCGCATCGACTATCTCATGCGGAATGACCGCTATCTGACAGCCTCGGATCACGTGAAAATGCCAGAGTACGAGCGCGAGATCATGGCACGGCGCATCCGCAGCTTCTATTATCACATGCCGGAGGACATTCAGCGTCCTGCTGGCGCTGACCTGATTGCCGTAGAGGACAGGCAGCCCCTCGCGGACGCGCTGATGATGACCGATACCGCCGTGGAGCTGGTCAACCAGATGGACGACGCTATGGCGGCGATGCCCACCGAAAATGAGCATTACCAGGAATGTACCGAGATACTGTTCCAGGTGCATGACTACATCGACGGCACCTACACCATCTTCCCGGAGCCGCCGTGGAAGAAGGAACCGGCGCTACTGAATCAGCAGATGTCCATATTTGGACTGTTTGAACAACCGGACGAGAGCGAACAGGAGATGGAAGAAGATGAAGATGCGCCGGAGGAAGAAATGGAAGAATCCACGCAAAACGTGGAAGTCGAGCCGGAAGAAGCTGTAGAGGAGGAAGCTGAACCGGAGGAAGTCTCCGATGTGGAAACCGAACTGGAGGAAGCTGAGGAAGCAACCGAATCCGTTTCCGACGATCCTGACAGGCTGACCGATGCGGAATATGCCGACTACAACGCCCTCAAAGCGCAGTATCCCGATACGCTCATCGGCTTTGAGCACAACGGCTTTTTTGAGTTCTACGGCGAGGATGCTCTGCGCGTCGCTGAAAGGCTTGGTCTCCGGCTCATTGAGCGCGAGACCCCGGAGGGCACGGTACAGGCGACAGGCTTTGCCACGGATCGGTGGCAGTCCAACGCTCATATGCTCTGGGAGCAGGGCGAAAGCGTCTACCTGTCGGGCGTCGCGGAGGACGGCAGCCGTGAGGAAGTCAAACACCTTCGCGCGGAGGATTATGTGCCTGAAACCCCTGATAAAGACGCTCCTGATCTCCCCGCCGACACCCTGGAGATGGGCATGATCGTCGATGTGGACGGGCATCGGTTTGAGATCGAATCCATCGACATCTTCTACCATGAGGTGCGGCTGAAAGACCTGACCTTCCAGCAGCAGAACGGTTTTCCCATCTTTCGCGCGGAGAACTATGATGTGGTTCTTCAATGGGTCAGGGACGCAGCGCAATCCCAGGTGAACACAGCGGATGCCTCGATAAGGATGAAGGAGATCGTCATTGATCTCACCCCGAGGGAGGAGCCTGAGATAACGCCGGAGCCGCCTGTGGAGCGCCACAACTTCCGTATCACCGACGATGATCTCGGCGCTGGCGGGCCGAAGGCGAAGTTCCGCGCCAACATGGACGCCATCTACCTTTTGAAAACACTGGAAAATGAGAACCGGCTGGCATCGCCGGAGGAACAGGAAGTGCTGTCCCGCTTCGTCGGCTGGGGCGGCATTCCCCAAGCGTTTGACCCTGATGTGCGCGAGTGGTCGGGTGAATACGCGGAGGTCAAGGCCGCCCTCACCCAGGAGGAGTACGAGGCGGCGCGGGCCTCCACGCTCAACGCCTTCTATACGTCGCCCACGGTGATCCGCGCCATGTATAACGCTCTCGACACAATGGGCTTCAAAAAGGGCAACATCCTGGAACCCAGCTGCGGCGTGGGAAACTTCATGGGGATGCTGCCGGAGAGCATGAGCGCCTCCCGGATGTACGGCGTGGAGCTGGACAGCATCACCGGCAGGATCGCCCAACAGCTCTACCAAAGGAACACCATCGCCGTGCAGGGCTTCGAGGAAACCCGCTTTTCAGATAACTTCTTCGACGTGGTGATCGGCAACGTGCCCTTCGGCGCGTTCAAGGTGGTGGACAAGCAGTATGACCGCTACAACTTCCTGATACATGACTACTTCATTGCCCGGTCCATCGACCTGGTGCGTCCGGGCGGCGTGGTGGCCGTCGTGACCTCCAGCGGCACGATGGACAAGCAATCGGACGCCATGCGGCAGTATGTCGCCGCCCGCGCCGATTTGCTGGGCGCAATCCGGTTGCCGAAAAACACTTTCCTACGCAATGCCAACACGGGCGTCGTGGCGGACATCCTGTTCTTCCAGAAGCGGGAGAGCGCCGCCATCGAGCAGCCCGATTGGGTGAAAACCGGCGAGACACCCGAAGGGTATCACGTCAACAGCTATTTCGTCCAGCATCCTGAAATGGTGCTGGGCACCTTTACGGATGAAAACACGCAGTACGGCAAGCAGGAGGTGACGGTAGAACCCATCCTCGGCGCAGATCTGGGCGAACAGCTGCGGGAGGCCGTCAAGAACATCCGAGGACAGGTCAACGAAGTGGAGCTCTCCGACACCGACTTGGAGGATGTGCCGGAGGCGCTGCCCGCAGACCCGAACGTGCGCAATTTCAGTTATACCGTAGTGGACGGCAAGCTCTATTACCGGGAGAACAGCGTGATGAACCCCGTGGATTTGCCCGTCACCACGACCAACCGCGTGATCGCCATGATCGGTCTGCGGGACACGGTGCGCGCATTGTTGCAGGGGCAGCTGGAGGACGCCTCTGACGCGCAAATCGCCGCCATGCAGCAAACGCTGAGCGCGCAGTACGACGATTTCTCCCGGCAGTACGGCCTCATCAGCAGTACAGCCAACAGGCGCGCCTTTCAGCAGGACAGCAGCTACTGTCTGTTGGCGGCGCTGGAAGTGCTGGACGAGAACGGCCAGCTGAAGCGCAAGGCCGACATCTTCACCAAGCGCACCATCCGCAAGCCGGAGCCCGTGGAATCCGTGGACACGGCCAGCGAGGCGTTG
>CADASI010000159.1 GCA_902790525.1 uncultured Eubacteriales bacterium | reverse complement strand
CCCTTGACTTGCCGCCAGCAAGCCTGCGGACCTCCGCCTTGCCATGACAAAAAATCCCCTCGCAGTCTGTCTAACTTTTAGACTGAAATTAGTATGACCTGGGTCAACAGCCTGGAGGATCACCTTCCGATCATCGTCATGTCCCACGTCCCGCTCCACGCCAACCGCGGCGATAACGCCGGCGCATGGACGTGGACGAGGGCCCTGAACGCCGCGTCTGAGCGCCACGACATCATCTTTCTCTGGGGCCACAATCACACCGTGGAACGCAGGGGCGACGGAAAGGCCACAGAGCGGGCGAATTACCGGAAGTTGCCCGGGGAGACGCTTATAGTCCAGAGCTGGGATGTGGATGAAGCCGGCAAGACCGTGCTGAAACGGGGCGATGATCTCGTCACCCAGGCGGAAACGCTCGGATTCATCTACATGAACGCCGGTTATATCACAAACGGCGTCGGCTCGGTGCTGACTTTTTCCGATGAAAACGAAAACGGCCTGTGGGATCACCTGGCGGTCAGGCGATACGCTTTGGATGAGGAGGAAGCGGACCCTTCGACGCCTTGGGAATATGAGCTCAGAGAGGCGGGCTGATCGGCGCGGCAACCGGGACCGTGGGATTCCACACCGAAAGACAACGACGGAGATCATGCCATGAACGACAAAGCCATTTTTGACACGGAGCATTTGATCCCGACCTACTTCAGGCTCGCCCTGCCCGTCGTATTCAGCATGGTGATCACGCTGATCTACAATCTGGCGGACACCTACTTCATCGCCCGGACCAACGACGCCATGCTGGTGGCCGGCGTCTCGCTGTGCGCGCCGCTGTTCACGGCGCTGATGGCCATCGGCAACATCTTCGGGCAGGGCGGCAGCTCGCTGATCTCGCGCCTGCTGGGCGCCGGAGACCGGCAGAGCGTCCGGCGCGTCAGCGCGTTCTGCTTCTACCTGTCCATACTGACGGGCGTCGTCATCGCCGTGCCGATGCTGCTCCTCCGCGGGCCGATGCTCGGACTGCTCGGCGCCAGCGCGGAGACCTACCGCCACGCCGAAGCCTACTACCTGGTGATCGTCGTCGGCGCGCCGCTGGTGATACTGTCGTTTATCCACTCCAACCTGATACGCAGCGAGGGCATGTCCACGCTGTCGATGATCGGAACCGTCTCCGGCTCCCTGCTCAACATCCTGCTCGACCCCATCTTCATAAGCGTCTTCGGGTGGGGCGCGTGGGGCGCGGCCCTGGCGACGGTGCTCGGATACGCTCTGTCGGACGTGTTGTGCCTCACATTTGTGCTGAAGAAGAGCAACGCCCTGTCGGTGGATGCCCGAAAAGCGCATGTCAACGGCGGAGAAGCGAAGCAGATCTTCTCCGTGGGCTTCACCGCCGCGCTGACCAATCTCGCCTCCAGCGTCTGCATCGTGTTTATGAATCAGTTCCTGCTGCCCTATGGCGACGAGAAGATCGCCGCGCTGGGCATCGTGATCAAGGTCACGATGGTCGTCCAGCTGATACTGGTCGGGTTCGCCTTCGGCGGCGTGCCGCTGTATGGCTATCTCTATGGCGCCGGGGAAAGGGCAAAGCTGAACCGCCTGCTGCGCTTCTGCACGCTGTTCATGTGCGGGTTGGCGCTTGCGGAATCCGCGGTGGTGTTCATACTGGCAAAGCCCCTGATGCGCGTGTTCATCGACAACGCCGCCATTGTCGCCGACGGCGCGGTCATGCTGCGCTGGCAGATCGCAGGAATGGCTTTCTGCGCCGTTGTACTGCTGTATACCTGCCTGTTCCAGGCCAGCGGCAAGGCGCTGCAGGCGCTGGCGATGTCCCTGAGCCGTCAGGGCATACTGTTTGTGGCGGTGTTTCTGATCGCCACGGCGATCGCGGGATACCGGGGCTTCCTGGTTTCACAGCTGATCGCCGACGGCTTGAGCGCGACGCTGGCGCTTGCGATGTACAGGCATGAAATGAGGATAGGAAAGTAGGATGCTGAACAGAATAACGGAACGGGTATGGATATACCCCTTTGAGGAAGAACGCGATCGTCCGAACCTCGGCTATATCCGCGGGGACAGGTGGAGCGTTGCGGTGGACGCCGGGCATTCGGCGGACCATGTGCGGGATTTTTACGGCGCGCTCGAGGCGGCCGGCCTGCCGTTCCCCCGGCTGACGGTGCTGACGCACTGGCACTGGGATCACACCTTCGGAATGGGCGCGGTCCACGGCCTGAGCGTCGCAAACGGCAAGACGAACCAATATCTGGCAGATTTCCGCGGGAGACTGGCAGATGAAGGGACGGGATTCTTCTTTGGGATGGACGAGAGCATCCGCCGGGAATATGCCGATGGCAAGCCTGTGATCGTCACACTGGCGGACCTGGTTTTCAGCGGGGAACTCCTGCTCGATGCCGGAAACTGTCCGATCCGGCTGTTTCAGGCAGAGGCGCCGCATACGTCTGACAGCACACTGATCGAGGCGCCCGGGGAGCGCGTTCTGTTCCTGGGAGACGCCACGTCCGGCGTATTCCCCGAGTGGACGATGGATTTGGAGCGCGCGGAAAAGCTCTCCGAGACGATGCGGCGCGTCGATCCGGAGATATGCGTGCACGGACATCTGCCCCCGCTTTCTGCGGAGGATGTTATCGGGATCATGATGGAAGGCGAATAATGCAGAGCGATCGTCAATGAAAAAACTGATCTCAACCTGACAGGTTGAGATCAGTTTTTTCCCGGTATAGCGCCGAGATCAATCTTCCGTTGTGCCGTAGGGGCTTCCGTCAAGCTCGACCTTGATGGGATCGAGCACGCGCTCGGTGGTGTAGAGCTCGTCGGTCTCCGGGTTCATGCCCATTTTCATGGTGTTGGAGTTGGCGCTCATGGCCCAGCGCACCTGGTTGAGCAGCGCCTTGGCGTCCGCGAACGCCTGCTCCTGGAGGCGCGCGCAGTAATCCGTCATCCGCCGCTGCGCCATCGCGGGGTCGCTGTTCAGAAGCTCGTTGACCTTCTGGAGCTCCGAGGTCATGCCGTCGATCATGTGCATCTCCGCCCGGTGCCAGTAGGCCCGCACGGGCGCGCCGTAGATCTTGTAATCCGTCAGGCAAAGCGTGTTCAGATCCTTGAAGGTGAAATAGGGGTACTTGTCGGACTCAAACTGATGGAACACGCCCTCCGGCTGGTTGGCCGCGTAGGACGCGGAGGGCTCGGCGCAGAGGATGTTGAAGGGCACGAATACGCCGTACACGGACGGCGCCATGCAGACCCAGGTGGTTCCGGCGATGGCGGGGGGCAGGTCGGGGCGGAGGTGCACGATGTGGACGCTCATGGAGGTGTCCGTGCCGATCACCCGCATGTCGATGCGCCCGGTCTCGTCGGGGCTGTACTCGGTGCCCTCGTAGCGGTTGCGCATAAGCTCCATCACGGTCTGCAGGGATACCCGGTTGTCGGGGACGAAGGTCAGCGGGTAGCGGTCGCCCTTGTCGTAGTCGCCGTAGGCGGAGGGGGACAGCACCTTATGGCCGATCCAGGTGCGCATGTGGCTGTAGTTCTCCACGGTCTCCGGCCCGGCGTAGGTGTCCAGCAGGTTGAGCTCGCCGCTGTCGCCGTAGACCGCGAAGCCGTTGTCCACCGCCAGCTTTTCAAGGTTCGGGGAAGTGATGCTCTCCTCGTAGTCGGAGAGGTACTCCAGGCTGAACTCGTTGCCGAACACGGACACCCGATCGTCGGGCAGCTTCACCGCGGCGTACTGGTGGCCGGTGTACATCTCCACATACCAGGCCTCCTGCTGGTCCGCGATCAGGGCGATGTTCGTCTCGGAGCTGCCGTACTGGTCGATGAGGCCCGCGAGGGTCTGCACGGCCTCCTTCGCGCTCTTGCTGGTGGAGATGACCATCTGGTTCGTGGTGAACTCCGTGATGCCCACGGGGACCCACGGGTCCGCCGCCTTCGCGGCCTTGTTGGAGAAGGCCGTCACGGACATGGTCATGGCCACGCCGTACTCATTGACGCAGACCGCGTCGTCCATGCCGGTGCCGTATTCCGCCATGCCGGAATCCATGAAGGGCGTGCCGGTATACTTGAAGGTGGTTGCGGGGAGATCGAGATAGCTGGAGCGGTCGGTGTCCACGGGCATCTGTCGGCCCGGGGTCCGCTCGATCCGGGGCACGACCATCAGGCGGGCGGGAAACACGCCCTGGCTGTCGTTGGAGCGGGCGAGTATGTAGGCGCCGTCGGTGCTCACGCCCTTGCCGATGTACACGCCGGTACAGGCAAACGCGCAGATGGACGAAAGGCAGATCAGGGTGCAAATCAGCAGGCACAAGAGCTTCTTCATGGCGATAACCTCCTCGATGGTCCGTTGGCGCTCGTCGTTTTGCCTAATTTATTAATATTATAACATAAGCTTAGCCTTTCGTCTACGGCCATTTTCCATGTTCTCATACTATTCTCATTCTAAAAACGCATCAAGTATCCACTGTCTGCAAGTGATGCTGCGAACGATCTCACATGAAAGACTACGGATAGTTTCA
>CADASI010000158.1 GCA_902790525.1 uncultured Eubacteriales bacterium | reverse complement strand
TCCGCAGGCTTGCTGGCGGCAAGTCAAGGGCCGACAACGAAGCCATGGCGGAAAAGCCACCGCAGGATGGTTGATTTTTAGACTGAAATTAGTATTATACAGCGCTTTCGCAAAAAGCGCGCCCTGATACTCCGTATTATACCCATATCCGGCCGCCGCCGTCAAGCAAAATGAAATATTATGAGGGGCGCGGCCCGTTTTGTTAATATGTCGTCCCTCATCTTGACAAACGCGATTGAACGATGATACAATTAACACGAAGTAAATGTTTGGTATTCTATACGAAAAACATACATTATTAAAGATGCGATTCACGCCCCGGGCGCGCCCGCGGCGTGATCGACAGGAGGTTCGCCCATGTCCCTGCCCGGCAAGCTGTGCATAGGCATATTGGAGGAGGACAATCCCCTCCGGTCATATTTCAGGTTCAAGCCCCTGCTCCTGGACGACGGCGGCAGATACGTGCCCTTCGAGGGCGGCAAGTCGTACCCGGACGAGGGCTGCATCCGCATCGTGCCGGATAAGAACGAGTCGTATCACTTCAAGACCCGCATGCGCCAGATGGGCCTGTTCTGCGTGGTCGATCTTCGGGAGCATCCCAACGACAACGACAAGATCCGTCCCAACAAAAACTATCGGCCCGAGAACGGGGAGATCAACGCCTGCATTATCTATTCCGACGTGGTGCGCTCCCCCGCGCCCGGCATGATCTTCGAGCTGCTGCCCGCTTCCGCCGCCGAGGCGACGGTGCCCACCCCCCGCACCAGCATGGTGCTGCTGGAGAAGGACGGGTCCGCGGACCCCGCCTGCTACACCTGGGAGGCCGCGCCCGACGCGGAGGGCCAGGTCGCGCTGCGGGTGACGCCCGCGGTGTGCCCGCTGGAGGAGCTTCAGGTGTTCGAGCTGCCCGGTTTCCGGGAGGAGAAGCTGCGCTTCGCCATCCGCACCGCCGGCAGCATGGACGAGGTTTGCGACATACCCGAAAAGCCGGAGAAGCCGGAAAAGGCGGAGAAGCCCGAGAAGGCGGAAAAGCCCGACAGGGCCGTGAAGCCCGCCGAGCCCCAGCCCGTTTCGGAGAAGCCCGCGGCTGAGAAGCCCGCATCAGAAAAGCCCGCATCAGAAAAGCCCGCGGAGAAACCCGCGCCGCAGCCCGCGGCGGAGAAGCCCGCGCCGGAGGTCCGGCCCGAGCCCGAGCCGCCCAGGCCCCCGGAGGGCGAGAGCGACAAGCCGTGGATCCACCACGACGCCAGCATCATGCCCCGACCGGTGAACCCGCACCTGAGCCGCGCGGAGCAGCTTCGCGCCGCCCAGGCGGGACTGAACCCCCGCCGGGGACGCAGCCTGCAGGAGCTGATCGACGAAAAGTGGCAGGCGTCCCGGCTCAATCAACTGGGCATGTCCGCCAGCCCCATCGTCACCGGCGCGCCGGTGCGCAACCCCGTGGACGTGGCCGTGGAGGCGCTCAAGGACGCCTGGAGCCAGCCCGACATGCGCGCGCCCCTGCTGGACGCGGTGAGCCAGGTGGGCGATTTCCGGGATTCCCTGCGCCAGTTCCGCGAGCAGGCGGGGCTCAACCTGGTGGAGGCCCAGCTGGACCAGCTCGAGGCCCAGCGGCTCAAGCTGCTCAGCGACCTGGACAAGCTCAGGGCCGGGGGCAGCGACATCCGCGAGCAGCTCAAGCAGGAGATTCGCCGGGACGAGGCCGACGCCCTCGCCGACGCCGTCCAAAAGACCCGTGCCGCCCGCGAGGAGCAGGCCAAATACGAGCAGATGGCCAGCGACGCCCGGCTCGCCGCGAAGGACGCCCGCAACCTGCTGGACGAGCTCTCGGGCGAGCAGCTCGAGCAGAAGATCCGCGACGTGGCGCTGATCCGCCGCATCAACGAGCGGCTGGCGATGCTGCGTGAGTGTGACGAGGGCGAGGCCGTCCCCGCCGCGCCGGAGAAGATCGACATCAACGCCTTCATCGAGCGCCTGTTGAAGCGCGCCGAAGCCGAGGGCTGGTCCCTGTCCCGGGCGGACGCCGCGAACCTGTGCGTCTGCCTGACGCTGTCCCCGACGCTCATGCTCTCCGGCGCGCCCGGCAGCGGCAAGACGACCATGGCGCGGATGCTGGCCGACGCGCTGGGCATCAGTGCAAGCGGCCGCGCGCCGATCTACGCGCCCGAGCCGCGACCTGTGGCGCGGGGTAACCGCGTCAGGCGGATGCTGCGCAACCCGGAGGCCCCTGCCATGGTGATACTGGACGACGCCAACCTCTCCCCCGCCCCGGACGCCCTGCGCGGCATGGCGCAGGTGCCCGAGTGCGAGTGGCGCACCGTGCTGACCCTCCAGGACGCCCACTCCGGCCTGCCGATGAACGCCGCGACGCTCAACCGCGGCTTCCTGGTACGGCTGGCCGCGCCCGCGAACCTGCCCTGGAAGCCCGCCCAGCGCCGAATCGCGCCGGAATACCCGCTGACCTCCATACAGGCCATACAGCGGTCCCTGCCGCAGGCGGACCTGCCCTCGGCCGTCGTGGAGCGCATGGGGCAGCTTCGCGACGCCATGGCCCGGCGGGGAGCGGTCATCTCCCGCCGCGCGCTCGACGACGCCTGGCGCTACTGCGCCGCCATGCTGGTGGTGCTCGGCGAGGAGGCCAACGCCAACCGGGTGTTCGACCTGTCCGTCGCCCAGCGCATACTGCCCGGACTGCTGGCCTGCGCGCCCCTTGAGGCGGTGATGGAGTTCAGACAGCTCACAAAGCACATGCCCGCGTGCCAGGCGCTGTTAAAGCAGCCCCTGCCCGTGGCGCTTGGATAAATAACAGAATACGTAAAGACCGCCGGGGACAATCCCCGGCGGTCTTTCTTGTGTACCTATGAAGTTTACCGCGCCTTGAGGTTGGTCAGGTTCTTCGCGTTCACGAAGCCGAACACGCCCTTGCCGGTGGTGCGGATCATGGCCAGGCCGTCGCTGGCGGCATAGACCAGAACCTTGATGTCGCTGGAGGTGGTGACGGACTTGCTGGTGGTAGAAGGACGCTGATACACCTTCGCGCCGGCCTTGAGGGTGGCGTAGCCGATGTAATCATAGTCCTTCTTGCCGCAGGTCAGCGCGGAGGGGCTGATGAAGCACTCGACGCCGTTGACGTAGATGTCGGCGTAGGAGCCATAGGCGCGAACCAGAACGGAGGTCTTGGCGGGAATGGTGGCCACGTACTTCTTGAAGTTCGGGTCGGCATAGGCCTTGACATCGCGGGTGGTGATGTCGCCGGTCACCGCGAGGGCGGAACCAAGGACCAATGTCATCAGCAGCACAGCGGCCAGGATCGAGAACGCAATTTTCTTCATGGTACAAACTCCTCTCCGCGGAATCGGTTTTCGAGCCGTTCCGCTTCCCATTATACTCGCGAAAGACGAATCACGAATGCCTCATCCCTCGCTGCCTCAATTGCAAGTTGATTATAACATCAATAATTATGCAAATACAACAAACTTCGGCAAATGATAAGAACTTGCAACAAATTGATTATAACGTTAATAAAATTGACAAAAAAAGACTTCCGTTCGCCCCGTCGTTCACACTTTGTCGGATTGGACGGTCGGTTTCTGCATTTCCGTCGCAATCCTTGGTCCCGTTTGAACCTCCCACGCCGCCCCCGGCGGGGTAACCGACGCCCGTCATCCAAAAGTGCCCAAATGTGGGCTTTTTGGAACGAATCATGACCACATCTTCCCTGCTTTTGCATTTTTTATCACTTTTCATGTAACAGAACCCGACACAAGCACCTCAATTTCCATCACATTTCGCGTTCATTTTCAACATGTTGCCCAACTCGACATATTTTTGATAGAAATTCGACGCAAATGTGATCTAATTCTATTTCTTGTCATAATTAATAGAAATGTGACCCAAAATTGACTGCATGATTATACATTCAATGTATATTCATACAATTCTGCATGATAAATACAGACATGAAAAAATCGCCCGTTTCCGGGCGATGATGTCAGCGCTCACATATCCTCGATGTCGTTGACGTCGTTGAAGGTATCCGGCCCCAGCATGCCCAGCCGGTGATGGAAGGGTATGTTGGAGTTGGGGAAGCGCTTGTAGAACAGCAGGCGCACGCGCTCCATGACCATGCTGCCGGTCTCATAGTTGACGGTAGGCAGCAGCACGGCCACGATGGTGGGCGCGAAGTGGGTGATGATATCGCCCTTGCGCAGGTTTTCGCGCAGTATCTCGATCAGACCGTTCATGATGGTATCCTGCCGGATGTAGCTGATATGGGTGTCCTCCACGTCGCCGATCATGATGATGCCGAGGAACATGGTGGTGCCCAGGCGCTCCAGGTTGCGCATTTCAAGGTTATAGATCTCCTTGAACATGTTGTAATCGCACACAAACGCGCCGCGGTTGGCGTTGGCGTCGCGCAGCTCGTTGCGAATGGCGTCCATGTTGAACTTCAGCGACTTGCGCGACCGGTTGAGCTGCATGTAGAACGCCTGCATGCTCTCGCTGGGCTCCGCGCCCAGGTAGCGATAGGTCATGTTGGCGGCGTGATGGTAC
>CADASI010000157.1 GCA_902790525.1 uncultured Eubacteriales bacterium | reverse complement strand
CGTGCCCTCCGACTGCCGTGCCTACTACACGCTGGACTGCACCGACCCGACCCAGTCCAGCACGCCCTACACCGGGCCGATCACCATCACCGGCACCACGATACTGCGCACGCGGGTGTACGGCGAGGGCTATATGGAGTCCGTCATGGACACCCAGAGCTACCTGTACGACGTCAACAACGGCGACGGCACCGTGTACGTGATGTCGCTGGTGTCCGATCCCTACAACCTCACCAGCGACGAGGCCGGCATCATGGTCAAGGGCCCGAATGCGCTGGCGGAATACCCGTTCGGCTCGATGAACAAGGGCGCGAACTTCTGGATGGACTGGGAGCGCGAGGCGCACATCGAGGTGTTCGCCCCCGACGGCAGCACGCTGATCTCCCAGGAGTGCGGCACCAAGCTGCACGGCCAGTACAGCCGCGCCGAGAAGCAGAAGGCGTTCAAGGTGATCGCCCGCAGCCAGTACGGCTCCAACCGCTTCCACGCGAAGCTGTTCACGCACCGGCCCTACACCGAGTACCAGTCCTTCCTGCTGCGCTCCTCCTCCCAGGACGGCAACAAGACCCGCATGCGCGACATGATGCTGCAGCGCCTGGCGGAGGGCACGAGCCTGGACTACCAGGAGAGCGAGATCGGCGTACTGTACCTGGACGGCAAGTACTGGGGTCACTACAACCTGCGCGAGCGCATCAACACCGCCAACATCTGCCAGTTTGAGGGCTGGGAGGGCGAGGAGGACGACCTCGACCTGATCAAGGCCAACTCCAACGTGATGCAGGGCAGCAACGCCACCATGGAGAAGCTGCTCAAGTGGGTCAAGTCCAATGACATGAACACCGACGAGGCGTACCGGGTGCTGGATTCGGCCATCGACATCCAGAACTACATCGAGTACATGACCTTCGAGATGTACACCGGCAACACCGACACGCTGAACGTGAAGCGCTACCGCAACCCCAAGCGGGACGGCAAGTGGCGCTGGGTGCTGTTCGACCTGGACTGGGGCTTCCACGAGGACACCAACTCCGTCAGGCGCTGGCTGGAGCCCGGCGGCATGGGCAACATGAAGCGCACGGACAACACGCTGTTCATCGCCTGCATGAAGAACGACACCTTCCGGGATCGGTTCCTGACCTATTTGGGGCAGATGATGGCGACCACGCTGTCCTCCGAGAACATCCTAAAGGTGATCGAGGGCTTCTACAACACCATGAAGCCCATACTGCCCGATCACTTCGCCCGGTGGGAGCAGACCGAGTCCGATTACCGCGCGGCCATGCAGAAGCTGGTCAGCTACACCAAGGAGCGCCCGAAGCGCATGCTCCAGTTCCTGAAGGGCGCGGAGAACCTGCACCTGACCAAATCCGAGATGGAGCATTACTTCGGCGACGTCATGGCGATGGAGGGCGTCACCTACGACAGCATCAAGGCCGCGTAGGCGCAAAACTATTTCCCGAAAAGAAGGTAGGGTATGCAGCAAAAGAGAAACGGGCTGCCGGCGAGGCACGAGCTCAAGTATTTCATCAACCCGGCGGAGGTGGAGGTCCTGCGCGCGCGGCTTCGGCCGGTGCTGGCGCTGGACAGCCACTGCGTGGACGGGCGGCCGTATGTGATCCGCTCGCTGTATTTCGACGACGTGGCCGATTCCGCCTTCAACGAAAAGCAGGCGGGCGTGATGCACCGCGACAAGTACCGCATCCGCATCTACAACCACTCCGATAAGGAGATCTTCCTGGAGCGCAAGCGCAAGCTGGGCGACCTCATACAGAAGTCCTCCGTGCAGATCACCCGCAGGCTTTGCGAGCAGATCATCGACGGCGACCCCACGGGGCTCCAGCGCTCGGGCAACAAGCTGTTGCAGGACGTGTACGTGCAGATGCGCACGCGGCTATTGCGGCCCAGGGTCATCGTGGACTACGCCCGGGAGGCCTACCTGCACCCGGCGGAGGACACGCGGATCACCTTCGACTTGAACCTGAGAAGCGGGCTTCATTCGATCGACCTGTTCAACCCGCGGTTGCCCACGGTGTGTCCCCACGACCGCAACGTGGAGATACTGGAGATCAAGTTCAACAACTACCTGCCCGACTACGTGGCGGGGCTGATGCACGGCATCGAGGCGGAGCGCAGTGCGGTGTCGAAGTACATCCTCTGCCGCCGGTTCGAGCCGCTGGGATGACAATAACCGACCAAAGTCGGATTATTTAAAAGGGCATAAACATCAAACACAAAGCATTAGGAGGAATACACATGAACGGCGTTTTTTCCAATCTATTCAGCTCCCAGACCATCTCTCCCGCGTCCTTCCCGGTGATCCTTCTGTCGATGGTGCTCGCGCTGCTGGCGGGCATATTCATCGCGTGGATCTACCGGCGCAACTACCGCGGGGTGATGTATTCCAATAACTTCGCGCTGACGCTGATCATGATGACGCTGATCACCTGCCCGGTGGTCATGTGCATCCGCGAGTCCATACAGCTCTCCATGGGCATGGTGGGCGCGCTGTCCATCGTGCGCTTCCGCACCGCGGTCAAGGATCCGCTGGACACCGCCTACATGTTCTGGGCGCTGACCATGGGCATACTGCTGGGCGCGGGCCAGTTCTTCCTGACCGCCTGCGCGGTGGTGGGCATCGGCCTGATGCTGACGTTGATCGTGCACATACAGTCCAAGGGCGTCAACTCCTACCTGCTGGTCATCCGCATGGGCGAGGAGGCCGAGCGCGCCGCCAACCAGCTGGTCAACGGCGTGAAGATGCAGCAGCTCAAGTCCAAGACCGTCTCCAACGCGGGCATCGAGGCCACCTACGAGGTGCGCGTGGACAAGCCCGACGCGCTTTTGAACAAGCTGCGCAACGTTCCCGGCGTGCACGACGCGACGCTGGTCTCTTATCAGGGCGAGGCTGTCTGATCGGTCGCCGATCGTAGGATAGTCATGCTTCAGGATGGGAGGGCTCGATTTGAGCGATTACAATAGAGGCAGGCGGCCTCAGTCCGGCGGCGCGTCTAGGTTTGGTACGCCGCAGGGTCGCGCGAGCGCGCGGGGTCCCGTGCCGCCGCGCGCAACGACGCCCAACCGGCGTCCGGCGCCGACGCGGAGAAGACCGACGTCGGTCGGTTCCTCCGGCGACCTGCTGCCGAAGGGCTTCTGGCCGGTGGCGGGCGTGTGCGCGCTGATACTGCTGGTCGGGGTGTTCATGCAGCTTTGGATGCCGGACGGCTTTGTGCTGATCAAGAACCAGGAGGCGTCGCCCCGCAAGACCCAGATGATCAGCGAGATCCACAGCGCCGGGCCCGTGCGCATCAACGAGATCATGTCCTCCAACGGCGGCGTGATCACGGACTGGGACGGCAACAGCCCGGACTGGGTGGAGATCGCCAACGTGTCCAACGGCCCGGTCAATATGAAGGGCTATGTGCTGGCCCGCAACGCCAAGGCCGGCAACGTGTTCATCTTCCCGGATATGGTATTGCAGGCCGGGGAGTGCGCCATCGTGTTCGCCGACAGCCATTTAAGCGAGGAGGCCGGGGGAGAGCTGCACGCGCCGTTCAGGCTCTCCGCGTCCGGCGACGTGCTGATGCTGTTCAACCAGGCGGACGTGGCCGTGGACACGGTCAACATCCCGGCGCTCAAGGAAAACACGGTGTACGCCAGGATCGGCAAGGATCAGTGGCAGGTCAGCGAGGCCGTTACCCCCGGCGCGCTGAACACCGAGGAGAACTACCGCGCGATGACCAGCGTCTCGGGCGACAGCCCGGTGCAAATCGTCGAGGTGATGTCCTCCAGCGCCACCTACGCGCCGGACGAAAACGGCGTCTGCCACGATTACGTGATACTGAGAAATGTCTCCGGCGCCGACCAGGACATCGGCGGCTGGTATCTGTCCGACACCCAGCAGCTGCCCCGCATGTGGCGCATACCGGACGGCACCGGCATCCCCGCGGGAGGCACGCTGCTGATCCACTGCTCCGGGCTCAACCGCGCCGAGGACGTCGCGCACCTGCACACCAACTTCAAGCTCTCCAGCGAGGGCGAGCAGGTGATGCTGTCCGACGCCGCCGGTAAGCCCATGGACCTGGTGACCTTCGACCTGCTCAAGACCGACACCGCGCTGGTGCGCGGCGCGGACGGCAGCTGGTCGGTGGGCGAACCCACGGCGGCAAAGACCGCGGCGCAGCCGTCTGAATCCTGACACACATTTGCCATATATTGTCAGCAATTTGTGGCAGGAAAAATGCGTCTGACGTGGAATATATTATCAGATATATCTATTTTGATTTACGGAGGATCTGATCATGAAGAGGAATCACCGTAAGAACAGGATATGGCTTTCAATTCTGCTGATCATAGCGCTGATGACGCCCATGTTCTCTTCCTTCGCCATGGCGGAGGGGGAGGACACCGGGCTTGAAATGGATACGCCGGATGCCGTGAGCCCCGAGGTCCAGGCCGTTTTGGAGGCCCAGGCTGCCGAGCAGGCCGCCGCCGCCCAGGCCGCCGCGGAACAGGCCGCTGCCGAGCAGGCCGCCGCCGAGCAGGCCGCCGCGCAGG
>CADASI010000156.1 GCA_902790525.1 uncultured Eubacteriales bacterium | reverse complement strand
AGCGAGATCGAGAACAATCTGCCCGGCGTACACATCAACCTCAAATCTCAGCCGAAGAAGAGCCGTACCGAACTGATGCAGAACCGTGAGTATCAGCTCGGCCTGACCCGTTGGGGCCCGGACTACGCTGACCCGATGACCTATCTGGACATGTGGACGACTGGCTCGACCTACAATTACGGCGAGTGGAGCAATGAGGAATATGACAAGCTGATCGCGGACGCCAACGGCGATCTTGCCAACCGGTACGAGGAGCGCTGGGAGGCGCTCAAGCAGGCCGAGGCGCTCGTGATGGAGCACGCTGTGATCCTTCCGGTCTACCAGAAGGGTACCGCCGCCATGGTGCGGCCCGGCATCACCGGTTTGGCTTTCTTCCCCGTCGGTGTGGGAACGATCTACAAAGACGTGGATGTGAACTTCTGATACAAGCATTCATACAGCAAATCCGTTAAAGGGCGGCCGCGCTACATCGGTTGCGCGGCCGCCCTTCGTAAAGGGGAAAAAGTATGTTTAAGTACGTCCTCAAACGGGTGCTGATCTCGGTGGTCACCGTCCTCATTATTCTCGCCGTTCTCTTTACCATGCTTCACAGCATGCCGGGCAGCCCCTTCAACGACGAGAAGATCACCGCGGTGCAGCGGGCAAATCTCGAGGCCAAATACGGCCTGGACAAGCCCCTTCCCGTTCAGTTTGTCAATTATCTCAGGGCCATGCTCTCCGGGGATTTCGGCGTTTCCTATGTCATCCAGAAAAATATGCCCATCGCCTCGCTGCTGCGCGCACGCATTATGGTTTCAATCCGCATCGGGGTGCAGGCGGTGGCGCTCGGCACGCTCATCGGGCTGCTGATGGGGATTGTGGCTGCGATGAAGCGCAACTCCTTCCTGGATACTTTCGCCACGGTGGTCTCCGTTATCGGCGTTGCCTTTCCCTCCTATGTGTTTGCCATGGCCATGAGTTATTTTATCGGCTTCCGCCTCGGCTGGCTGCCGCTGCTGTACAGCACGGCGGACGCCGCGCGCTCGACCGTGATGCCCACGATCTCGCTAAGCATGTTTTCCATGGCTACCGTCGCGCGCTTTGCCCGGACCGAAATGGTGGAGGTCATGGGCTCGGACTACATGCTGCTGGCCGACTCGAAGGGCATATCGTCGTTTCGGCTGCTCGGCGTACATGGTCTTCGCAATGCGCTGATCCCGATCGTCACGGTGCTCGCGCCCCTGACGGTCGAGCTGATGACGGGAAGCCTTGTGGTGGAGCAGATTTTTGCGATCCCCGGTATCGGCAGCCTGCTGGTGTCGGCGATCCAGTTCAACGACTATAACGTCGTGCTGGCGGTGGTGTTCGTTTACAGCATCATGTTCATCTCTGTGATGCTGATTGTGGACATCCTTTACGGTGTGATCGACCCGCGCATCCGTCTGGCAAAGGAGGATGCTTCAACATGATGACGGCTAAGGAGTATGACTCTCTCGTAGAGAGAGAGGATTTCGTACCGGCACAGAACCGGGATCTCGGCATCGATAAGGTTTACAGTGCACAGAGCTTCTGGAAAGACGCGCTTGGCCGCTTCGTCAAAAACCGCGGCGCGGTGTTCGGGCTTGTAATGATCGTACTTATCGTGGTTATGGCCTTTGCCGGTCCCACGCTGAGCGGTTATGATTACCGTACGCAGGACATGTCTCAGCGCAACCTGCCGCCGCACATCGCGGGCTGGGAATCCGCGCCGATTTTTTCCGGCGTCTATACCCAGTATGTCAACGGCGAGCCGATCCGCAGCAACGTCTATACCCAGAAGGGAATCGAGGATGTGACGCACATCTTCGGGACCGACGCCCTTGGCCGCGATCAGTTTGCGCGGACATGGACCGGTACGCGCGTTTCGCTGTATGTGGCGCTGGTGGCCATCCTTATCGACACCTTTGTCGGTATGAGCTTCGGGCTGGTCTCCGGCTATTATGGCGGAAAGCTTGACTTCTTCCTCCAGCGAATCGTTGAGATCCTCTCCACGATCCCCACGACAGTGATCGTGACGCTTCTGATCGTGGTGATGAAGCCGGGCCTGACCAGCATCACCGTGGCTCTGATGATCACTGAGTGGATCGGCATGAGCCGCGTGACTCGTGCCCAGACCCTGCGGCTGAAGGAACGGGAATTCGTCCTCGCTTCCCGCACCCTGGGTGAAAGCACCTTTTCGATCATTTTCCGGGAAATCCTGCCGAACATCTTCGGCCAGATTATCGTCATGTGCATGATGACGATCCCGAACGCCATCTTCACCGAGGCCTTTCTGGCATTCATCGGCCTGGGCATCCCCGCTCCTCTGGCAAGCCTCGGCTCGCTGATCAGCGACGGCTTCAAGTCCATGACCATGTATCCCTTCCTGGTGCTCTTCCCGGTCACGGTGCTGGCACTGCTGATGCTGAGCTTCAACCTGATGGCCGACGGCCTGCGCGACGCCTTTGACCCCAAGATGAAGGAGATGTGAGCATGGAAAAGACATTGACGATCCGGGATCTCCGTATCTCCTTCCAGGCAAGCGGCGGTACGGTGCGCGCCGTGCGCGGTGTGGATCTGGACCTTTATCAGGGGGAAACGCTCGCCATCGTGGGCGAGTCCGGCTCCGGCAAAAGCGTGACCGTCAAGGCGATCATGGGAATTGTCAGTTCCAACCAGATTGTTGAAGGCGGGACAATCCTTTATCGTTGCCGGGAGAAGGATGAATGGACGGAGCGGGATCTTCTGCGTCTGTCCCGCCGCGAGATGCGCCGGCATATCAACGGCACGCATATTGCCATGGTCTTTCAGGACCCGATGACCTCGCTCGACCCTACGATGACGATCGGCATGCAGCTGATGGAGGGGATGATCCAGCATCTGCACCTGTCCAGAGCGCTGGCCCGCCGCCGGGCGATCGAGCTGCTGGAGCTCGTCGGCATCCCGGAGGCAGAAAAGCGGATGCGGAACTATCCCCACCAGCTCTCCGGAGGCATGCGTCAGCGCGTGGTCATCGCCATTGCCCTCTCCTGCAGCCCGGACATTCTGATCTGCGACGAGCCGACGACGGCACTGGACGTTACGATCCAGGCCAAGATCCTGGAACTGATCCAGGAGATCCAGCGGAAAACCGGCATTTCGGTAATCTATATCACACATGATCTCGGCGTCGTGGCGAAGGTGGCGGACTATGTGGCCGTCATGTATGCCGGGCGCATTGCGGAAAAAGGCACGGTGGAGGACATCTTCTACGACCCGCGCCATCCCTATACCTGGGGTCTGCTCAGCAGCATGCCGGACATCTCCGATGAAAGCAGCGAGAGGCTTTACACGATCCCCGGCTCGCCGCCGAGCATGGTAGACCTGCCGGCGGGCGATCCGTTCGCCCCACGCAACGCCTATGCGCTGGAAGCGGATTATAAGGCGGAGCCGCCAATGTTTCAAATCAGCCAGACACATTATGCGGCAAGCTGGCTGCTGGACGAGCGCGCGCCCAAGGTGGCGATGCCCGACTCGCTGCGCCGTCGCATCGAAAGCATGAGGGAAGGAGGAAGAACAGATGGCTGAACACCTTCTGGAAGTGGAGGACCTGAAGCAGTACTTCCGCGTCAGCAAGAAATTCACGGTCAAGGCGGTGGACGGCGTCTCGTTCTATATCGACGAAGGGGAAACCTATGGCCTTGTGGGCGAGTCCGGTTCCGGTAAGTCGACGATCGGCCGCTCAATCATTCGTCTCTACACGCCGACCGCGGGCCGCGTTCTCTTCGAGGGCGTGGAAATCTCCGGCCATCTTGGCGCGGCGGAGACGCGGCACCTGCGCACCCGCATGCAGATGATTTTTCAGGACCCCATGGCCTGTCTCAATCCGCGCAAAAAGGTGGGAGATATTATCGCTCAAGGCCTTGATGTGCATCACCTCTATGTCAATGCTGACGAGCGGCAGGAAAAAGTCTACCGCATTATGGAGCGCATTGGACTGGACCGGGAGCACGCCAATCGCTATCCCCACCAGTTCTCCGGCGGCCAGCGCCAACGCATCGGCATCGCCCGCGCGCTGATCATGGAGCCCAAGCTCGTCATTGCCGACGAGCCGATCTCTGCGCTGGACGTCTCGATCCAGGCGCAGGTGGTCAACCTGATGAAGGACCTGCAAAAGGAGCTCGGCGCGGCCTATCTGTTCATTGCGCACGATCTGTCCATGGTCAAGTACATCTCTGACCGCATCGGCGTGCTGCATCTGGGGCATCTGGTGGAGACCGGGACGACGAAGGACATCTTCGATCGTCCGCTGCATCCCTATACGAAGAGCTTGCTCTCTGCTGTTCCGCACCCGGACCCGCGGGTGGAGAAGCAGCGCACGGCGATCGCCTATGATTACAAAAGCTCCGGCATCGACTATACCAAGGGCAGCTATCACGCCGTCAGCGAGACACACAGCGTCCTCGCAACGGACGAGGAATTTGCCCGCTGGTCGGCACGCTGAGGGCAAAACTGGATATAAAAGAAGGCTGACGGTGCTCCGTCAGCCTTCTTTTGATTGTGAGGCTCAATAATCGAACTGCCTGTAGTAACGTCGGATCGAGAGCGGGTGACGCAGGAACAGCTCCATATAGGCGTCCACGCGATTGT
>CADASI010000155.1:4668-9297 GCA_902790525.1 uncultured Eubacteriales bacterium | reverse complement strand
GCGTCCAGGTGAATTTCAGGCCGTTCTTGCCCTCGCTGACCGCCGTCGCGAAGAACAGCGTCCCGGCGTCGATGGACGGGGCCGGACGGGCCGCGGGGGTCACGGGGGTTTCGGGGTCCGAAGGATTGTCGGGGTCCGAAGGATTGTCGGGCTTCTTCGGCTCCTCGACGTGGAAGTACAGCGGCAAATCGACACCGTTATCAATCTTGTTGAAGTCAGCCGCGGTGTGCGTGGTGGCCTCTTCCTTGGAATGGCCGTAGGTGAGAATCATATTGGTGCCGAGCGTCAGCGTACCCCGTTCTTCTATATTTTTAAATAAACTAACGCCCGCGCCGAAGCCTTTACCGTTCATCTCCATGAGCACACTTCCGGCCTCGAGTTGCTGTTCTGGAGGTGCTGGAGGATTCGTTGCACCCTCCGACAGCGCCGTCAGCGTGCCGCCGGTGATGCTCATGTCTGAATAGCAATAAATACCAAAGCTTAAAGGTGCTGCTTCGGCAGTGACCGTGAGCGTGCCGCCGCTATGTACAATAGACTTGGCTCCTATTCCATAGACTTCTGCTTTACCTTCAGCGAAGACCTCGAGCGTGCCGCCGCTATGTACAATAGACGCGGTTTTTATTCCAGTGGCATAATACGCGTTTTTAGCATTGATCGTGAGCGTGCCGCCACTCTGCTTAAACTCACCGGCTTTTATTCCTACAATGCCCTCTGCCTCAGCATTAATATTGACCTCGAGCGTGCCGCCGGTCTGCTCAAACTTACCGGATTCAATTCCTATGCTCTCATTCCAATCACCTTGACCATTGTCAGTAATTGTAACCGTTCCGCCCTTCATAGAAAACAGACTGGGAGTTGCAGCACCGTAATCCATCTCATAGACATAGATGCCTTGAAACTCACCCGTTGGTCTGCCAGTGATGGTGATTGTGGGAGAACCTTCAATCGTCAGGCCAGTACATGCGATGCCAGTAAATGTATTATTATAATATACATTATCATCAGGGATCTGATTGATTGTCAAAGATGCCGTTCCCGTTGCTTTGATGGTAAGCTGCCCGTCCAAACCAATACCACCATAATAGGATTCAATTTTGTTCTCGCCTTCCAGCACAATGGTGAGATCTTCATCCGAATTCCAGCCTATGTCATTGTCCGTGCCTGTAAAGCCATTCAACGTCAGGACATTTCCATTTAATGACACCAAGTTTCCCCAATCATCTGGGTTATAGAGTATTCCTCCGATCAACAAAGGCGTCTCTTCTCCACCATCATAGTACGGCTCCTCGCTCACGGTCTCTTCCTCACCGCCCAGATCGAGCTCGGTTTCCGCGATCTCCTCGCCGACGAGCTCCTCTTCGAGCTCCTCGAACACGGCGTCCACGGCTTCGGCGCTGACGCACTCGTCCTCCCCGGCGACGGCCTCGACGATCTCGCCTTCGTCCTCGCCGTCCTCATCCGCGGCATCCTCCCCGGCGGGTTCCTCCGCGGCGGGTTCCTCTGCGGGTTCGTCCGGGTTCGCCGGTTCGGCGTTCTCGATCACTTCGCTCGGTTCGGCGGGCGCTTCGACGGACTCTTCCGCCAGCGCGAGCGTCGACAGCGCCAGCAGCAGCGCCAGCAACAGCGCCGTCAGGCGCTTCATGGTGGTGCGGGTCATGGGGATTCCTCCTTCTGCGGTGCCTCCGCGTCAAAATGGTGCGCGTCCATCCTCGCCTCGCGAACGGACCAACGCATTAACGTGGAGATTATACCATTTTTACCCTATTATTGCAATCGTTTTTGTGCGTTTTTTTGCGACAGTCAACGGGCAGGGGGAGACCTCCCTACGTTAAAAGGCTGAAAAGCCTCCCCCATTCTCCTTGAAAAACGGGGCCATCTGTGGTATAGTGTTCTCTATACAAAAACACGTGTTTTTCCTGGAAGGACACAAAGGAGCGTGTGAGCGTGAAAATCGGGCTATTGGGACTTGGCACCATCGGCTCCGGCATCTTCGAGCATCTGCAAAAGCGCGACGACATCCATGTCAAGCGCATACTGGAGCTCTTGCGGCATCCGGGGCTTGAGCACCTCGAGACCAGCGACTACGGCGAAATCCTGAACGATCCCGAGATCGACACGGTGGTGGAGCTGATCGGCGGCATGGAGCCCGCCCACACCTTCACCGTGCAGGCGCTCAAGGCGGGCAAGAACGTGGTCACGGCCAACAAGCTGATGCTGTCCCACCACATGGAGGAGCTTTTGACCCTCGCCCGGGAGATGGGCGTGCAGTACCGCTATGACGCCGCCGTGGGCGGGAGCATCCCCTTTCTGTACAATCTGATGCGCCACCGCACCGCGGACACCCTGACGGGCATCTCCGGCATCGTCAACGGCACCACCAACCTGATACTGGACATCATGCAGACCGACGGCAGCGACTTCGACGCCGTTTTGAAGCAGGCCCAGAAGGAGGGCTATGCCGAGGCCAACCCCGCCGCCGACATCGACGGCATCGACGCGCAGTGCAAGATCGCTATCGCCTCCGCCGTGGCCTATCAGCGCTACGTGCGCCCGGAGGACGTCGCCACCGAGGGCATCCGTCACATCACCGGCGGGGACATCATACAGTTTAAGGGCATGGGCCGCGTGTGCCGGCTGATCGCGCAGTCCCAGGTGGTCGGCGAGGGCGTGATCACCGCCTATGTGGAGCCCACGCTGGTGGCCGCCGATTCCACCGAGGCCGCCGTGCGCATGAACAACAACACCATCACCGTGACCGGCGAGTACTTCGGCGAGCACACCTTCCAGGGCCAGGGCGCGGGCAAGGACCCCACCGCCTTCGCCGTGGAGCTGGGGCTTCGGGACATCATGGACGGCGTCTCCCCCCGCATGAACCCCCTCCCCGACGGCTACGCCAGGGTGGACAACGACAAGGCCGGCCACCGCTACTACCTGCGCGCCGCCGTCGCCCCGGGCGTCGAGGCCGAGAAGCTCTCCGAGGATACCTACCTCACCCGCCCGCTGTCCGTGCAGGCCATGCACGATTTGGCAAAGCGGCTGCGCGAACAGGACCCGAAGCTGTTCTTCGCGGGCATCCGCGACTAATCTTATAATTGAAGGAAGGCAGACATCATGAAGAAAGTCAATGTGGCCGTGCTGGGCGCGACGGGCGCCGTGGGCCGTGAAATGCTCAAAGTGCTCGAGGAGCGCAAATTTCCCATCAACCAACTCAAGGCCCTGGCCAGCGCCCGCAGCGCGGGCAAAAAGCTGCCCTTTGGCGGGGGCGAGGTCATCGTGGAGGAGGCCACGGATCAGTCCTTCGAGGGCATGGACATCGTGCTCGGCGCGGCCAGCAACGAGATGGCCAAGCGCTTCGTCCCGGCCATCGTCAAGGCCGGCGCGGTGTTCGTGGACAACTCCAGCGCCTTCCGCATGGACGACAGCGTGCCGCTGATCGTGCCGGAAATCAACCCGGAGGACGTCAAGAACCACCACGGCATCATCTCCAACCCCAACTGCTCCACCATCATCACGCTGGTGGCCGTGGCGGGGCTGAACAGGGTCTCTCCGATACAGACCATGGTGGCCTCCACCTACCAGGCGGTGTCCGGCGCGGGCGCGAACGGCCTGATCGAGCTGGAAAAGCAGGCGAAGGCCTATGTCAACGGCGACCCCATCGAGGTCAGCGTGTTCCAGCACCAGATCGCCTTCAACCTCATCCCCCAGATCGGCTCCGACACCGGCAACGGCTACACCACCGAGGAGATGAAGATGCAGAACGAGGGCCGGAAGATCATGCACCTGCCCGGGCTGAAGGTCAGCTGCACCTGCGTGCGCGTGCCCGTGATGCGCAGCCACTCCATCTCCGTCACCCTCCGCACCGAGCGCAAGATCAGCGTGGAGGAGGCCCGCGCCGCCATCGCCGCCGCCCCCGGCTGCCGGCTGGTGGACGACCTCGCCAATAAACAGTACCCCATGCCCCTCGATACCAGCGACCAGGATATCGTGTTCGTGGGACGCATCCGCGACGACCTGACCTCCGAGAATGGCATCACCCTGTGGTGCTGCGGCGACCAGGTCCGCAAGGGCGCCGCCACCAACGCCATACAGATCGCGGAATTGCTGCTGGGCTGATTCCGGCCTCGACAGGAGGGCGATCCGCATGATCCGCAGGGCCGGGTATGGCGACATCCCCGCCGTCGCCGCCATCTACGAAGCCATCCACGACCGGGAGGAACGCGGCGAGATCACCGTCGGCTGGCAGCGGGGCGTCTACCCCACGGCGGGCACCGCCCGCGAGGCCGTTAAACAGGGCGAGCTGTACGTGCTGGAGGATGACGGCAGGGTGGTCGCCTCCGGGCGCATCAACCGCGAACAGATGCCCGCCTACGCCCGGGTGCACTGGCGCTACGCCGCGCCGGACGACCGGGTGCTGGTGCTGCACACGCTGAGCGTCGATCCCGCCCAACAGGGCAGGGGCCACGCCCGGGCCTTCCTGGCCTTCTACGAGGACCTGGCCCGGCGGACGGGCTGCGTGGCGCTCCGCATCGACACCAACGCCAAAAACGCCGCCGCCCGCGCCATGTACGCCAGGCACGGCTACCTCGAAAGCGGCGTCATCCCCTGCGAATTCAACGGCATTCCCGGGGT
>CADASI010000155.1:0-4611 GCA_902790525.1 uncultured Eubacteriales bacterium | reverse complement strand
GCGGCCTTGACCTTGTCCATGGCCTTCACGATCACGCCGTTTTCGTCGATCAGGTAGGTGGTGCGCACCACGCCCATGGACACCTTGCCGTAGTTCTTCTTCTCCTTCCAGCAGTCATAGGCCTGGATCACGGCCTTCTCCGTGTCCGACAGCAGCGTGAACGGCAGGCCGTAGTTCTGCTCGAACTTCTTGTGGCTGGCCACGCTGTCCTTGCTCACCCCGAGCACCACCGCGCCCTTCTCGCGAAACTGCGGGTACAGCTCCCCGAAGCCGCAGGCTTGCTTGGTGCAGCCGGAGGTGTTGTCCTTGGGGTAGAAGTAGAGTATCACCCGTTGCCCCCGATAGTCCGACAGCCTGTGCGTTTCCCCGTTCTGGTCCGGCAGCTCAAAGTCCGGCGCCATATCGCCGATGTTCAGCATGCGCTCGCCCTCCTCTGTATCTCGATAGACCCATTGTAGCAGATTTCACCCGCTAAAGCAATATGCAGATCATGCCGCCCGCGCCCTCGTTGACGATCTTCTCCAGCGCCTCCCTAAGCTTGGCCCGGGCGTCCTCGGGCAGGCGGTTCAGCTTGCCGCTGACGCCCTCGCGCACCAGCTCGTTCAGGGTCTTGCCGAAGATCTCGGTGTCCCAGATGCCGTCGCGGTTGCCGGCGAACTCGGCCTTTAAGCTGTTCACCAGCTCCTCGGACTGCTTCTGCGCGCCGATGATGGGGTTGACCTCGGTCTGTATGTCCACCTTGATCATGTGGATCGACGGCGCGCTGGCCTTCATGCGGACCCCGTAGTGCGCCCCCTGCTTCACCAGCTCCGGCTCCATCAGTTGAAGCTCGTCCATGCTGGGGGCCACCATGCCGTAGCCCGTGCGCCGCACGCTTTTAAGCGCGTCGGCCACCCGGTCGTACTCTTTCTTCGCGGCGACGAGCTGCTTCATCAGCTCGAACAGGTGGGCCTCCCCCTCGATGGTCTGGCCGCTCTCCTCCCCCAGCACCCGGTAGAACAGGCCGTCCTTCAGCGTCAGCCGGTACTCGAGGGTGCCGTCGTTGAGGCTTATGCGCACCGGCTCGGCGGACGCCACGTACTCGTTTTCGTTGAGCGCGGCTCTCAAAAGCGCGTGGTCGCGCACCCGCTTCATGCCGTCCGCCGCCGAGCGTATGACCGCCATCACCGATTCGCCCAGCCAGTGGTCCCCCGCTAGCGCGGTGAGCCAGGCCGGGGCCTGTATGCGCAGCTCCCGTATCGGAAACTCGAACAGCAGCGCCTCCAGCAGGCCGTTTACGTCGTCCAGCCCCATGTTCAGTACGTCCACGCACCGAACCGGCACGCCGTAGCGCCCGGCCAGGTTGGTCGAGAGCGCCTTCGCCGCCTCCGACTGCGGATCGGCGGTATTCAGCACCACGATGAAGGGCTTGCCCAGGGCCTTGAGCTCGTCGATCACCCGCTCCTCGGCCTGCGGATAGGCCGCCCGGGGCAGGTCCGCCACGCTGCCGTCGGTGGTCACCACCACCCCCACGGTGGCGTGCTCCTGTATCACCTTGCGGGTGCCCAGCTCCGCCGCCTCCTCGAAGGGAATGTCGTAGTCGTACCATGGCGTGCGCACCATGCGCGCCTCGCCGCCGTCCGTGAGCCCCTGCGCGCCTGGGACCAGGTACCCCACGCAGTCCACCAGCCGCACCCGGGCGGCGGCCTCGTCCTTTAATGTCACCCGCGCCGCCTCGTTGGGCACGAACTTCGGCTGGGTGGTCATGATGGTCTGCCCCGCGCCGCTCTGCGGCAGCTCGTCCCGGGTGCGCTCCCGCTCGGCCTCGTCCTCCATGCCGGGCAGCACAAGCAGTTCCATGAACCGCTTGATGAAGGTCGATTTTCCCGTGCGCACCGGGCCGACGACACCCACATAGATGTCGCCATCGCATCGACCCGCGATATCCCGGTACAGTTTTTGTTGATCCATGGAACCCGCCTCCCGCTTGCATTTTCTCTGAATCATATGAACCGCCGGGAGGGCTTAGACCAGCGCCTTCCATGTGAATTTTACTTAAACTATAACCCCCCGCGATTGACATTTATCACAGCGATAGTATAATAAAACAATAAACTGAGGAGGTTTTTAACATGAAGAGAATCATCGTCACCCTGCTGACTGTCTGCATGCTGCTGTCCGCCTGTGCCTTCGCCGAGGGCCAGTTCCGCGTGGGCATGGAGTGCGACTATCCCCCCTTCAACTGGACCCAGGTCGATGAGAACGAGAACACCGTGCCCATCGATGGCGGCATGGGCTATGCCGGCGGCTACGACGTGGAGATCGCCAAGCGCGTGGCCGAGGGCCTGGGCAAGGAACTGGTGGTCGTGAAGGTCGAGTGGGACGGCCTGATCCAGAAGCTCAACGCCGGCCAGATCGACGCCGTGATCGCGGGCATGTCCCCGACCGCCGAGCGCAAGATCACCGTGGACTTCACCGACGCCTACTACAACTCCGACCTGGTGGTCGTGGTCCGCAAGGACAGCGAATACGCCAACGCCGCCTCCCTCGAGGACCTGTCCGGCGCGAAGATCACCGGCCAGCTGAACACCTTCCACTACACCGTGATCGACCAGATCCCCGGCGTCCAGAAGATGCCCGCCATGGACACCTTCCCGACCATGACCGTGGCGCTGACCAGCGGCGCGATCGACGGCTACATCTCCGAGCGTCCCGGCGCGGTGTCCGCCTGCGCGGCCAACGACGCCCTGGCCTTCGTGACCCCCGGCTTTGAGGCCTCCGAGGAGGACACCTCCGTGGCCGTGGCCATCAAGCAGGGCCAGCCCGAGCTGATCGAGCAAATCAACGGCATCCTCGCCGGCATCGACGCCGACGCCCGCAACGCGCTGATGGACAACGCCGTGCTGAATCAGCCGATCTCCGGGGACTGATTCTGGATTAACGATTGGGAATTGGGAATGGATGACCCATTCCCAATTCCCAATCATTGTTTAAGGAAGGTGTTTTCATGCCCAACGCGCAATCCGGATTCTTTGAATGGGTATTTTTCTTCGTAAAGACCTACGGTCCGATGTTCTTAAAGGGCGCGGGCACGACGCTGCTGATCGCCCTGACGGGCACGCTGGTGGGCTTCATCATCGGCCTGGCCGTGGGCTACGTGCGCGCCATCCCCTGCGAGCGGGCGGACGGCGCGGTGCGGTACTGGCTTTTGAAGCTGGTGCGGACGCTGCTGGGCGTGTACATTGAGGTCTTCCGCTCCACCCCCATGATCGTGCAGTCGATGGTGATCTTCTACGGCGCGTCGTCGGTTTTGCACATCAACCTGCCCTACCTGCTGGCGGGCTTCATCATCGTGTCGATCAACACCGGCGCGTACCTCTCGGAGATCGTGCGCGGCGGCATACAGTCGGTGGACCCCGGCCAGATGGAGGCCGGCCTCGCCATCGGCATGACCTACGGCCAGACCATGCTCAACGTGGTGCTGCCCCAGGCCATCCGCAACATACTGCCCGCGCTGGGCAACGAGTTCGTCGTAAACATCAAGGACACCTCGGTGCTCAACGTCATCTCGGTCACGGAGCTCTACTTCGTATCCAAGTCCGCGGCGGGCACCTACTTCAAGTACTTCGAGGTGTTCTTCATCACCAGCGTGATCTACTTCGTGATGACCTTCACCGTCACCCGCTTCCTGCGCTGGCTTGAGAAGAAGATGGACGGCCCGCAGAACTACGCCATGCACGGCTCCCAGACCGTGCCGGACGTGGAGCTGATCAAGAAGGGAGGCGCGGTCAATGAGTGACGCCATCATACAGGTCAATCACCTGAGCAAGTCCTTCGGCGACCACGAGGTGCTCCGGGACGTGGACTTCTCCGTCTCCCGCGGCGAGGTCATCTCCATCATCGGCGCGTCCGGCTCGGGCAAGAGCACGCTTCTTCGGTGCATGAACCTGCTCGAAAAGCCCACCAGCGGCGAGATACTCTTCCACAACGAGAACATCCAGCGCCCCGGCTTCAACCTCCAGACCTACCGGGGCAGGGTGGGCATGGTGTTCCAGCAGTTTAACCTCTTCGCCAACATGACCGCGCTGGAAAACTGCGTGGTCGGGCAGATGAAGGTGCTCAAGCGCTCCCGCGTGCAGGCGCAGAACATCGCCATGGCCTTTTTGGAGAAGGTGGGCATGTCCGCCTACGTCAAGGCCAAGCCGCGGCAGCTCTCCGGCGGCCAGAAGCAGCGCGTCGCCATCGCCCGCGCCCTGGCCATGAACCCCGAGGCGCTGCTGTTCGACGAGCCCACCAGCGCCCTCGACCCGGAGATGGTCGGCGAGGTGCTCTCCGTCATGAAGGATTTGGCCTCCACCGGCCTCACCATGCTCGTGGTCACCCATGAGATGGGATTCGCCCGGGACGTGTCCGACCGCGTGGTGTTCATGGACGGCGGCGTGATCGTCGAGTCCGACGTCCCCGAGGTGGTGTTCACCCGGCCGAAGCACCCGCGCACAAGGGAGTTCCTGGCGAGGATACTGAACCAATAACGGGGCTGTCTCAAAACGCATAATCATTCAGATGTGTGCATGCCGTAGGGGCGGCGATGCGCCGCCCGCCCATGAAGTACGTTGCATTTCGTACTCGGGC
>CADASI010000154.1 GCA_902790525.1 uncultured Eubacteriales bacterium | reverse complement strand
GGGGAGCGTTTGGATAGAAGGACGAATTTGCCGTAGGGCGGCCAGACCTCTGGCCGCCGAGCCTGGGTTTCAATGCTGCATACGGCATCGATGGTTCCCAACGGCCTTCGACGGAGGCGTAGGGGCGGATGCGTTGATTGCGACTGTTTCCGGCGTCGCTGGTTCCCTCCGGCGGCGTGGGGTCACGCCCGCGAGTCGCGCTATCCCGTCGAAGAGGACGAGTCGCTGGTTCCCTCCGGCGGCGTGGGGTCACGCCGCCCTACGGCGGGATTGCCGATTCATCCAACCGTTCTCTCATTGATCGTGCCGCAGGCCCTCTCAGTCACGGCTTCGCCGTGCCAGCTCCCCCAGAGGGGGAGCCAAGGGTCCTGCTTGAACCGGCAGAACACGGAAAGTTTACATTTGGCTCTGTCCTTTTCGGCGCGGGTGTGCTATAATATCTAAAATGCCGGACTATCGGCTTGAATCAACTCTTACGCAGCGCACGCTGCATTTGAAAGGAAGCTATGCTATGGGACTGATGGACAAGCTGTTCGGGACGCGCTCGGAGCGGGAGGTCAAGCGGCTGGAGCCGACGGTGAAGCGCATCGAGGCGCTGGACGCGGAGTATTCGAAGCTCTCCGGCGCGGCGCTCAGCGCCAAGACCGACGAATTCCGGCAGCGCTACGCCGCGGGCGAGACCCTGGACGACCTGCTGCCCGAGGCCTTCGCCGCGGTGCGGGAGGCCGCGTGGCGGGTGCTGGGCATGAAGCCCTACCGGGTGCAGCTCATCGGCGGCATCATCCTGCACCAGGGCCGCATCGCCGAGATGAAGACCGGCGAGGGCAAGACCCTGGTGGCCATCCTGCCCGCCTACCTCAACGCCATCGCCGGCCAGGGCGTGCACATCGTCACCGTCAACGACTACCTGGCCAAGCGCGACTCGGAGTGGATGGGCAAGGTCTACCGCTTCATGGGGCTGAAGGTCGGCCTCATCATCCACGGCATCACCGCCGAGCAGCGCCGGGAGGCCTATCAGGCGGATATCACCTACTGCACCAACAACGAGCTGGGCTTCGACTACCTGCGCGACAACATGGCCATCTACGCCCACGAGCGGGTGCAGCGGGGCCACAACTTCGCCATCGTGGACGAGGTGGACTCCATCCTCATCGACGAGGCCCGGACCCCGCTGATCATTTCCGGTCGGGGCGAGGCCTCCACCAAGCTCTATGAGATGGCGGATTTCCTCGTCAGCGGCATGAAAAAGCAGGTCTTCACCACCACCGACGAGAAGGAAAACCAGGACGACTACGACTGCGACTACATCGTCGACGAGAAGGCCCGGTCCGTCTCCCTGACGGCCCGCGGCATCGCCAAGGCGGAGAAGTTCTTCGCCCTGGAGAACCTGGCCGATCCCGAGAACGCCACCATCTCCCATCACATCAACCAGGCCATGAAGGCCCGGGGCATCATGAAGCGGGACATCGACTACGTGGTGAAGGACAACCAGGTCATCATCGTGGACGAGTTCACCGGCCGCCTGATGTACGGCCGCCGCTACAACGAGGGCCTGCACCAGGCCATCGAGGCCAAGGAGGGCGTGGAGGTGGCCCACGAGACCAAGACCCTCGCCACCATCACCTTCCAGAATTTCTTCCGCCTCTACACCAAGCTCTCCGGCATGACCGGCACCGCCCTGACCGAGGAGGAGGAATTCGGCAGCATCTACGCCATCGACGTGGTGGAGATCCCCACCAACCGTCCCGTGGTGCGCGTGGACTACCCGGACGTGGTCTACAAGACCGAGGCCGCCAAGTTCCGCGCCGTCATCCGGCAGATCCTCGAGTGCCACGCCAAGGGCCAGCCGGTGCTGGTGGGCACCATCTCCATCGAGAAGTCCGAGCGGCTGTCCAAGCTCCTGGCCCGCGAGGGTGTGCCCCACACCGTGCTGAACGCGAAATATCACGAAAAAGAGGCCGAGATCGTGGCCCAGGCGGGCCGCTTCGGCGCCGTCACCATCGCCACCAACATGGCCGGCCGCGGCACCGACATCGTGCTGGGCGGCAACCCGGAGCAGATGGCCCTGAACGAGCTCCGCAAGCGCGAGGACATGACCGAGGAGCTCCTGGCCGAGGCCAACGCCTTCGGCGAGACCGACGACCCCGCCATCCTGGCCGTGCGCCGGGAGTACGAGGCGGCCTACGAGCGCTACCGGCAGGAGACGAGCGCCGAATCCGAGCGGGTGCGGCAGGCCGGGGGCCTGTTCATCATCGGCACCGAGCGCCACGAATCCCGCCGCATCGACAATCAGCTCCGCGGCCGTTCCGGCCGTCAGGGCGACCCCGGCGAGACCCGGTTCTACCTGTCCATGGAGGACGACGTCATGCGCCTGTTCGGCTCCGAGCGCATGATCTCCATGATGGACGCCCTCAAGATCGACGAGGACACCCCCATCGACGCCAAGATCCTCTCCGGCGCCATCGAGAACGCCCAGAAGAACGTGGAGAGCCGCAACTTCCAGATGCGCAAGAACGTGCTGGAATACGACGACGTCATGAACACCCAGCGCAAGGTCATCTACGACCAGCGCCGCCAGGTGCTGGAGGGCGAGGACCTGAGCCGCACCATCGAGGGCATGCTCCGCTACGTGGTATCCACCCGCGTGGCCGAGGCCTACGGCCACATGGACTACCTGGCCGACCGGGCGCAGCTGGACGACGTCCTGCGCCAGTTTGAGGGCGTGTATATTCCCGTCGGCAGCGTAAATATCTCCGACAGCGAGCTTGCGGGCCTCCATGCCGACGAGCTGGAGGAGAAGCTCATGGACGCCATGCACGCGGCCTACCGGGAGAAGGAGACCAAGTACGGCGAGGCCACCATGCGCGAGGTGGAGCGGGTCATCCTGCTCCGGGTGGTGGACGAATACTGGATGGACAACATCGACGCCATGACCGACCTGCGCCAGGGCATCGGCCTGCGGGCCTACGGCCAGCACAACCCCGTGGACACCTACAAAAAGGAAGGCTTCGAGATGTTCGAGGGCATGACCAACGCCATCCGCGAGGAGACGGTGCGCCGCCTGTACGCCTTCCAGCTCCGCACCGACGAGGAGGTCAGGCGCGAGAAGGTCGCCACCATCACCGCCGAGAGCGCCGGGGGCGACAAGACCGTCAAGCGCCAGCCCGTGCGCAAGCAGGTCAAGATCGGCCCCAACGATCCCTGTCCCTGCGGCAGCGGCAAGAAATACAAGAAATGCTGCCGCGACAAGGACCTGGCCAATCTGCGGGGGCAGTGAGTCCATGGCCTTCACCGTGCAGCGCCGGGGGACGCTGGAATACCTGTGCGCCGACGCCCTGTCCGGCGCGGTCCACGGCTTCACCACCAGATACGGCGGCGTATCCGGGGGATCTCTGTCCAGCCTGAACCTGGGCGTCCACCGGGGCGATTCGCCGGAAAACGTGTGGAAAAACTATGAGATCCTGGGCGGCGCCCTGGGCTTTGATCCCCGGGACGTGGTCATGACCCACCAGGTCCACAGCGACGTCGTGCGCCGGGTGGGCCGCGAGAACCGGGGCGAGGGGCTGCTGCGGCCCGTCCCCGGGGACTTCGACGGCCTTGTCACCGATGCGCCCGGCGTGGTGCTGGCGGTGTTCTCCGCCGACTGCACCCCCGTCCTGCTCTTCGACCCCGTCCGCCGCGCCGTGGGCGCGGTCCACGCGGGCTGGCGGGGGACGGCGGCGGGCATCGTGCGCAACGCCGTCGAAACGATGCGGGCGGAATTCGGCTGCGCGCCGGAGGAGATCCGCGCCGCCGTCGGCCCCTGCATCGGCCCCTGCTGCTTCGAGACGGGGCCGGAGGTGCCGGCGGCCATGATCGACGCCCTGGGCGGGGACGCGGAGGAATTCTGCCGGCCCGCTGGCGAGAAATATTATGTCAACCTGAAAGAACTGAACCGCCTCTGGCTCACCCGCTGCGGCGTGAGGACCGTCGACGTGAGTCCGGACTGCACCCACTGTCAGCCGGACCGCTTCTGGTCCCACCGCACCGTCGGCTTCGACCGCGGCGCCCAGGCGGCGGTGATCGGGTTAATTGAAAATTGAAAATTGAGGTCAGACAGGGGGACGGTTCTCTGTCTGACCGCAGACAGAGAACCGTCCCCCTGTCTGCTTCGGGGTTTTTCAATTCCTTGAATTGAAAAACACAACAAAAAAGCGGCGCAGCCGCCACGGCTCCCTCGGGGAGGGAGCTGTCGGCGAAGCCGACTGAGGGAGAATGCCGTACTGTAAGTCTGTACACGTTGTAATCGGTGCAGCGCGGCATCGGACCTGTCGCCGGGCTCCCTCAGTCTCCGCCGGCGGCGGAGCCAGCTCCCTCCCGGAGGGAGCCGAGGCGGCTGCGCCGCATTGGCGCGGTCGTACAGAGGACGCTGTTTCACGTGAAACATTCCGCTGTGACGCTTGCCCGCCCTTTTTTGCCCCTGGCGATTGACAAGCGTATAACCGCGTGATAATATGGAGAAAACAGGCGAATCCGGGGAGGTCCGACCATGAAGAACGCCCCTCTGCCCCTGCGGCGGCGGATCGCCCTGGGGCTGGCGCTTCCGGCGGCCATAGCCCTGGTGCTGATTTATCTGCGCGGCGAGCTGGGCCTGCAA
>CADASI010000153.1 GCA_902790525.1 uncultured Eubacteriales bacterium | reverse complement strand
CACGGACGACGCGGACGGCTTGCGGCCCGAGGCAATCGAGATCAAAGTCTTCCCGGACGACGATCCCGAACACGCCTATACCGCCAATATCACCGCGGCAGACGGCTGGCGCGCGGTGCTGAACGGCGAGATCAGGAGCATCGTACCCGTGTGGGATAAGGTGAATGCCGAAGCCGAGGGCGGCGCGGACACCGAAGATGGCTACCGCTTCGAGGTGTCCTCGGCCAGCGCCATCGAGACCGAGGAGGACGCCATTGGCGAGGATCAGGCGTTCACGGGCAGCGGCCTCATACTCACGATGATCCACACGCCCAGCGCGGTAGTGGGCATCAGGGGCGCGATCACGGCGCGATCACCTGGAACGACTTTGACAACCGCGACGGCCTGCGGCCCGAGAGCGTGACCCTGCACCTGATGAAGGGCGAGGAGGAACTCGACACCGCGACCGTCACAGCCGAGGACGAGTGGCAATATGACTTCGGCGAGCAGCCAATGTATGGAAACGGCGCGACCGTTCAGTACACGCTCACCGAGGACGCTATAGAGGGTTATTACGCCACCGTGGCGGAGGACTACGCGATCACCAACGCGCTAACGCCGAAGGTCACAAACCTCACAGGCGGCATCCAGTGGATCGACGACGGCGAGGCTCGGCCGGAGCGCGTGACCGTTCGACTGATGGCCGACGGCGCGGAGATCGGCACGCTTGATCTCACCGCCGAGGGTGCAACGACGACGCTGTTGGATATACCCGGCAACGAAGACGATGAAACCGCGACCGATGTAACGGAAGTGACGGCGGACATCGCTGATGTCAAGCCCGAGGACTGCTGGAGCTTTACCTTCTACAACGCGCCGGTGTATTCCGGTGGCAATGAGATTACCTACACCGTCGAGATCGACGCGGTCGAGGGCTACGAGGCAAAACAGCTGCCGGTAGACGGATTCTGGTTTGCGAATACGCTGAAGTCGCTTGCTGAGGAAGCCGGAGATGAAATCAGCGTGACCGTGACCCTGAACGTGGTCAACGGCGCGTGGAACGACGGGACGCGAGAGAGCAAGACCATCGTCCTCACTGGACACGAGGGCGACGAGCTGAGGTTGGATTTCAATGATTTGTCGTATATGGATCAGCCCGACGAGGGATATACCTACGGCGCATGGGATCCGGAACTGCCGTTCTATTGGGAGGAGGAGGATTTCACCTACGGAGACCCGATCACCGAGGATACGACCTATACCTACACTTACGCGCCCATCACGGAGGAAACCGAAGCTGAGGAAACGCCCCAGGCGAAAACCTGCCTGATAATGTTCTACGAGAACGGCGGCGAGGGAGAGATGGAGAGCACCGAAATCGAAGAAAATGGCGAATACACCCTGCCCGAGAACGGCTACGCCGCGCCCGAAGGCGCGAGCTTCGCGGGCTGGCTGGTCGGCGAGGAGACGATGCAGCCCGGCGAGGTCATTACCGTGACCGAGGATACGCTCATCACCGCCCAGTGGATTTTGCCCGAGGCGGAAACCACTGAGAAATCCGGCGAAGAACCCGCGGAAGAACCCGCCGAAACGGAGGGTGAAACGGAGGGTGAAGCCAGCACCGAAGCCAAACCGGAAGGCGAGGAGAGCACTGAACCCCAGCCGGAAGGTGAGGAGACCGTTGAATCTGTCGAGCCGGAGCCCGAGCCGGAGCCCGAGCCGGAGCCCGAGCAGGAGCCCGAACAGGAGCCCGAACAGGAGCCCGAACAGGAGCCCGAGCAGGAGCCTGAACAGGAGCCCGAGCAGGAGCCTGAACAGGAGCCCGAACAGGCGCAAACCTGGATGGTGCTGTTCTACGAGAACGGTGGCGAGGGCGAGATGGAAGGCACGACCGTGGAGGATCAGAGTGAATACACCTTGCCCGAGAACGGCTATGCCGCGCCCGAGGGTGCGACCTTCGCTGGCTGGCTGATCGGCGAGGAAGTCCATCAGCCCGGTGAGGTCGTGACCATCGGCGAGGATACGGTCATCTTGGCACAGTGGCAGTCCGAGGAGCCCGAAACGCCCGAGGAACCTGAGACACCCGAGGACGAAGCGCCCACAGCGGAGGAGCCCTTGGCAGAGGAGCCCGTGGGCGAACAGCCGGAGGTCGAAGAAACCGTAGCCGACGATTCCGCGGACGACGGACTTTCTCTGGAGGAATCTCCGGTGGAACAATCCACGGACGAGGTCGCCGTGATCGAGGATTACGAGTTTGAGGAAACCGTGGAAGAAACCGTGGAGGAACCCGCGGAAGAACCCACAATCGATGAACTCGTAGTGGAGGAAACCGTAACCGAGGAACCCGTGGCAGAAGAACCCGCCGAGCCCGCTCAGATCTATACCATACGCTTTGACGGCGGCGGTGCGGACGGCGAGATGGAATCCGTACAGGTATCCGGTGGCAGCGAGTATGCGATGCCGGGTGCGGGTTACACCATCGAGGGATGCACGTTCAACTGCTGGGAGATCAGCGGCAATGGCGTCGAGCCCTTCGCTGCAAACGCCGGCGACACCATTGTTGTGAACGGCAACCTGACTGCAACGGCGACGTGGACCATCGACCAAAGTGCCGCTACGGAGGAATTCGGCAGCGTCGCGGTTGAGGAACCGTCCGAGAATTACGAGGAAACCTTCGCGGACGAGACGGACGGCATGTCCATCGACGAAGGCGACTATGAAGCGGTGCAGGAGGAGAGTGACGTCGTTGTCGTTGAGGACGACGAACCCCTGCCGGAGGAAGCTGTGGAGGCTGAAACCGAAGCGCCCAGCGAGGTCGGCAGTGTGTTCGGCGGCGCGGGCACGGCAGCCATCATCGCGGCCATCGCGCTGGTGCTCGCCGCAGCGGGTATCGCCATCGTTCAGAAAAAGAAGAGGTAACTATACTATACACAGCGATTCGGGGAAGGCAGTTGATCGCCTTCCCCTATCAATCCTGTTGTGAGGGGATCGAAATGAACACTCTTGTCGTTGAAAACCTGGCCATACTGTTATGCGCCAGCATCGGCTTTTTCTCCGGATTCCGCTATCTGAAGAACCGGAAGACGCTGTACGCCTCGATGATTGTGCTGGGCGTGGGCTGCATACTACTTGGGCGGTTGTTCCAATGTGTGCGGCTGTTGACCGGAGGCTCGATCACGGAAACCTTCCAGGTCGGCATACTGGGCACGATGGGCGCGTTTTCGTTCTTCTTTTCATCGAACTACGGGCAGTTTGATTCGCTCGTGGACAACGGTAGCGGGACGTTTTTGAAATACCGCCTGATTTCGCTGATCGCGCCGGCCTGCGTCGCTGCGATGTATGCGCAGGTCGTGTTCAGCCCTGCGAAGACGCCTTTCAAGATCGGCTGCGGTCTTGCGTGCGTCGTGATCGCCGCAGCGTGCTACTTCCATTTGAAACATCTGCTGATCCCGGACGCGGAATACGGCATTGTCCGATGCCTCAGGCAGTACAACGCGACGGCGCTGTGTCTGGCCGTGTTGAGCGTGTTGGAGCTGGTGGCGATGGCACAAGGCATCGAATGGCTTCTGATTGCGTCTGGCATCGGTCTGGGAGCAGTGTCGCTCTTGCTGATACCGACAATGGATCGGGGGGTGAAGGCATGGAGAACATGACGGTAATACTGTTTCTCTGCTCCACCGTGCCGATGATCCCGGCGCTGTACCTGATGCCCGACAAGCGCTCCAGGCTATTCCTGGGCTACATGCTGCTGGGCATGGTCGTCTGCCTGATCGCCTCGGAGGTCAACACCGTGTTGCTTCAATGGTTTGGCGGCGATATGGCATACGTCAACACCAACATCACCCCCATCGCGGAGGAATTCATGAAGGCGTTGCCGGTGCTGTATTTCGCGCTGTGCTTCTCGGATCACCGGGACACGCTTATTTCCATCTCCTACGCCATGGGCATCGGCTTCGCGTTGTTGGAGAACATGGTGATTCTGACGGCGAATGTTGGGAAGGTGACAATCATATGGGCGCTGGTGCGGGGCTTCGGCGCGGCGCGGATGCACAGCGCTTGCACTGCGCTGGTGGGCAACGGCATCAGCTACGTGCGCAAGCGGCGCAAACTGTTCTATTGCGGCACGTTCTCGCTGTTGATCGCCGCGGTCATTGCCCACGCGCTGTTCAACACACTGATCCAGTCGCAGTACCGCGAGTTCGCGTTCGTCGCGGTGGTCACAATGTACTTCCCGCAAGGGATCAAGCTGGCAAGGCAGATCCTGAAAAAGAAGGGGGCAAAAATATGATGAAGGGATCGAGTGAATGCATGGCTCTGAAAAACCCCGGCAGGCTGTTCTTTTGCATTGCCTTGTCTCTGGTATTTGCGCTTCAGATAACGGGAAGCAAGGGACAGGAAGATGCTTGAAACTGAACGCCTTATTCTACGCCGTTGGGAAGACGGCGACGCAGAGAACTTATACGAGTATAATAAGCAGGAAAGAGTCGTCACCCTCGGCGAACTGACGCTAGCTTCATACTACATATAGTAGCGAATACTACAAATTAACACCAACTCAATATTGACCCGGCACTTGTTCCTGTATCATTATTATCCATCAATGCCACCTTCGGACGCTGATTTTTAACAAGGTCAGCGCCCGTTTTTTATTTAGCGGGTCGCGCCTTTCTTGTTTACAACCACCGCGTAAACGTGCTATAATGGATTTGTAAAGGTGTAACCGCGACCTGGTCAAGGGATGTGCTGCATATGGAGAGATACCGGTTTCCCGCCGAAGCGCTGAACAGCCTGGAGCAAATGCCTGTGCCGCTGGCGGTGTACCAGTTCATCGACGGGCACGTCTACACGCTTGCGCTGTCGGACGGCTACCGCGAGATGTTCCAGCTTTCGGACAAGCAGGAGGCGTACCGCCTGCTCAACGAGGACGTGCTGTTCGACACCCATCCGGACGATATCCCGCGGATCAAGGAGGCGGTGCGCCGCTTCATCACCGAGAGCGGCCGGTACGAAGCCATCTTCCGGGCGCGCAAGTACCGGGAGCAAGACTGCCACATCATACACGCCGTGGGCAAGCACATCTACACGGAAACGGGCGAGCGGCTGGCCTACGTCTGGTTCACGGACGAGGGCGCGTACACCGAGGACGACACCGAGGCCACCGCGCTGAACCGGGCGTTCAACAACGCGCTGCACGAGGAGAGCCTGCTGCGGGCGAGCTTCTACGACAGCCTGACCGGCCTGCCCACCATGACCCATTTCTTCACGCTGGCCGAGGCCGGGAAGGCGGCCATCGTCGAGCGCGGCGAGCGGCCCGTGCTGCTCTACATGGACCTCAACGGCATGAAGACCTATAACGACAACTACGGCTTTGCCGAGGGCGACAAGCTGCTGGTGGCGTTTTCCGGGCTGCTGGAGCGCGCGTTCGGCAAGGAGTGCTGCTGCCACATCGGCGGCGACCGGTTCGCCGTGTACACGCGCGAGGACGGCCTGGAGGACCGGCTGCGGCGGCTCTTTGCGGACGCCAGGGGCATCAACGGCGGCAATTCGCTCCCCGTCCGGGCGGGCATCTACGTCTCCGGGATCGAGGACGTTCCCGTCAGCTCGGCCTGCGACCGGGCGAAGATCGCCTGCGACGCCATCCCAAAGACCGATACCTCCATATTCAAACATTACAGCGAAGAGATGCGCAAGGCCATCAGGCGGCGGCAGTACATAATCTCCAACATCGACCGGGCGATCGCCGGCCGGTGGATCCAGGTGTACTATCAGCCCATCGTCCGGGCGGTCAGCGGCCGGGTGTGCGACGAGGAGGCGCTGGCCCGGTGGATCGACCCGGTCGAGGGCTTCATGTCGCCCGCCGACTTCATACCGACGCTGGAGGACACCGGCCTGATCTACAAGCTCGACCTGTACGTGCTGGAGCAGGTGCTGGAGAAGATGCGGCGGCAGGCCGAGACCGGCCTGTACATCGTGCCCCATTCCATCAATCTGTCCAGGTCCGACTTTGACGTGTGCGACATCGTGGAGGAGATCCGCCGGCGCGTGGACGCCTCCGGCGTCGGGCGGGACAGGATCACCATCGAGATCACCGAGAGCGTCATCGGCCGCGACTTCGAGTTCATGAAGGCGCAGGTGGAGCGCTTCCAGCGCCTGGGCTTCAAGGTGTGGATGGACGACTTCGGCAGCGGGTACTCGTCGCTGGACGTTCTGCAGAGCATCAAATTCGACCTGATCAAGTTCGACATGAGCTTCATGCGCAAGCTCGACGAGGGCGACAACGGCCGGATCATACTGACGGAGATGATGAAGATGGCCGCCTCGCTGGGCGTGGACACGGTCTGCGAGGGCGTTGAATCCCACGCGCAGGTGCGGTTTTTGCAGGAGATCGGCTGCTCGAAGCTGCAGGGCTTCTGCTTCTGCAGGCCTATACCGTTCGAGCAGATCCTGGAGCGGTACCAGAAGGGCGTCCAGATCGGGTTAGAAAACCCGGAGGAGGCCGCCTACTATGAAGCCATCGGACGCATGAACCTGTTCGACCTGGGCGTCATCGCCGGGGAGGCCGAGGGCGCGCTCCAGAACGCGTTCAGCGCGCTGCCGATGGGCATACTGGAGATCACGGAGGACCAGGCCCGGTACGTGCGCAGCAACAAGCCCTACCGGGATTTCATGAGGCGCTTTTTCGGCTTCGATGCCGCGAAGGACAGCGTCGACTTCGGCGGCGCGCCGATCGACTACGTGCCGTCGTTCATGACGACTGTGCAGCGCTGCCGCGATACCGCGAACCCGCTGTTCTTCGACGACGTCATGGCCGACGGCTCGAGGGTGCACGCCTTTGTACGAAAGATCGGCGTCAACCCGATCAAGGGGAGCGTCGCCGTGGCCGTGGCCGTGCTGTCCGTCAGCGCGCCGAACGAGAGCGAGACGTACGCGGACATCGCGCGGGCGCTGGCGGCCGACTACTACATCATCTACGTGGTCGATCTCGACAGCGAACGCTTTATCGAATACACGTCGCCGGTGGGCGGCGAGGAGCTGGCCTTCGAGCGGCACGGGGAATACTTCTTTACGGCCGTGCGGCGCGACGCGGAGACGCGCATCTACGAGGCGGACAGGGCGTCGGTATTGAGCTGGTTCACGAAAGAGAACGTCCTCCGCGAGCTGGAAACCCAGGGCGCGATCACGACGGCCTTCCGGGTGATGGACCACGGCGCGCCGATGTACGTCAACATTAAGATCACGCGGATGCAGGGGCGAAACCGCATCATCGTCGGCGTGAGCATCATCGACACGCAGATGAAGCAGCAGGAGGAGGAGAAGCGGCTGCGGCGGGAGCGGGTGTCGCTGAGCCGGGTCGCCGCGCTGTCGCCGGACTATATCGTGCTCTACACCATCGACCCCCGGACGGGGCACTATACCCAGTTCAATCCGTCCAATGTGTATGAGAACGTCGGCCTGGCCCGGGAGGGGGAGGACTTCTTCGCCGACGTCAGGACCAATTCCCCGAGGGCGATCGCCCCGGAGGACCTGGAGCGGCACCTGAGCGTGCTCACCCGGGAGAACATGCTGCGCGTGATCCGGAAAAACGGCATGCTGATCCACGATTACAGGATGCTGCTGGACGGAAAGAGCGTGCCGGTCAGCCTGAAGGCGACGCTGATCGAGGAGGACGGCGAGGAGAAGATACTGCTCGGCATCACGAGCGACGAGACGGAGGAATACCGCCGCAGGCTCGAGGAGGAGCGCACCGTCTACGCCCGCCTCCACGCGCTGACGGGCAACTTCATCGTGGTCTACGTCGTGGACCCCGAGACGGACCGCTACCGCGAGTTCAGCGCGACCGACGACTACGTCGACAGCTTCGCGCAGGCGAAGTCGGGCGTGGACTTCTTCGGCAAGGTCCGGGACGGGGCCCGCACCTTCACCTATCCGGAGGACCTGAACGACTTCCTCACGGTCTTTACGAAGGAGAACGTGCTTGCGGAGATCGAACGCGGCGGCATCTTCACGCACGTCTACCGCCTGATGATGGACGGAAGGCCCGTGTACGTCCAGATGAACGCCGCCATGGTGGAGGAGAAGGAGGGGCCCCGCCTTATCGTGGGCCTCAACGACATCGACGCGCAGGTCCGGGCCAAGCGCGCGTAGATGGAGGACCAGAAAAAGCGCGTCACCTATACCCAGATCGCCGAGCGGCTGGCGGACCACTACGACTTTATCTATTACATCGACTGCGAAAACTCGAACTACACGGAGCTGTCCACCAAGCAGCTGTCCGGGGAGCTGAAGGTCCAGACCGAGGGGCAGGATTTCTTCACGGCGGCCTGGAACAACGCCGAGCGGCTGATCTATCCTGAGGACCGGGAGCGCATCAGGCTCTTCCTGAACCGGGACAACCTGATCTCCCGGCTCGAGAGCCGGCGGCAGCTGACCGAGGACTACCGCATGGTCGTCGACGGCGGGAAGACGCAGTACACGCGCATGTCGGTGACGTATTCCTCCGATCACAGCCACTTCATCATCTGCGTCGAGAACCGCGAGGAGGACGTGCGCCGGGAGAAGGAGCAGCTCGAGGCGCTGTCGCTGGCCAACGCGCTGGCCCGGCGAGACGAGCTGACCCACACCAAGAACAAGACGGCCTACCACGAGATGGAGAAGGAGCTGCAAAAGCAGGTCAAGGCCGGCGGCGAGCCGTTCGGCATCGTGGTGTGCGACATCAACGGGCTGAAGACGATCAACGATACCGAGGGCCACAGGGCGGGCGACGACTACATCAAGGCCGCCTGCATGCTGGTCTGCCGGATCTTCCACCACAGCCCGGTGTTCCGCATCGGCGGGGACGAGTTCGCCGTGGTGCTCCGGGGGCACGACTTTGAGCACCGGGAGGGCCTGTTCGCCGGGCTGCGGGAGCAGGTGGAGCAGAACCTGCGCGACGGCGGGCCGGTGGTGGCCTCGGGACTGGCGGTGTTCCGGCCGGGGGAGGATAGCTCCGTCGAGGAGGTCTTCAACCGCGCTGACAGCCAGATGTACGAGGAAAAGACGCGGCTCAAGGCAGTGAAGCAGGGACAATAGATCATTTCGGCATAAATATCGGCTCTTCACGGAAAGTTGTGGGATTCGAGCCAAGCTAGAGGCAGAGCGAGGTAGCGGATGAGGGTGAAGAAGTACTCGTCATCCCTGTAGCCATAACC
>CADASI010000152.1 GCA_902790525.1 uncultured Eubacteriales bacterium | reverse complement strand
GCAAAATCGATATATTTCATAGATACCTCCGGGCACTCCTGCCTATGGGCATACCTCTCCCTCTATAACGATACGCATATAGTATATCATCATTGTCCCAGTAAATTATGGTATTAATATGATGAAAAAGTGAAAAAACCGGGCTGTGACGGGCGGAGCAGCGGGACGGATTGATTTTACAGGGAGCGTATGCTATAATCAATCCGCTGGAAAATGGTCGGGCAATTTGCCCGGAAGCGCTCCCGCTGATTACATTGGCGGGAGGTGATCGCGTATGACGAACCTTGATCTTTTCATGGCTCTGATTGCCGTCGCAAGTCTCGCGTTGACGATCTTTTTCGGATCACGCAGATGAAAATGGCTCCCGGGTAGTTGCAGCTACTCGGGAGCCTTTTGCTAAGGTATAAACCAAAGCGGGACGCTCCCCACCAACACCATTGTACAGCATTGGCGGCGGCGTGTCAAGCGCTGCCGCCTCCTTTTTTGCTTAAAGCAATAAAATCCCTTTCTCGGCGCACACCCGGAGGGTCTCCTCGTCCCAGATGGAGGACTGCACCTCGCCGATGTGGGCGTTGCCCATCATGAGCATGCACAGGCGGCTCTGGCCGATGCCGCCGCCGATGGTGAGGGGCAGCTCGTCGTTCAAAAGCATCTTATGGAAGGGAAGGCCGCGGCGCTCCTCGCAGCCGGCGAGGGTGAGCTGCCGGTCGAGGCTCTCGGCGTCCACGCGGATGCCCATGGAGGAGATCTCGAAGGCCCGGCCCAGTACGTCGTTCCAGAACAGTATGTCGCCGTTCAGGGCCCAGTCGTCGTAGTCGGGGGCGCGCCCGTCGTGGGGCTTGCCGGACTTCAGCCTGCCGCCGATCTGCATGATGAGGGCGGTGCGGTGCTTCTTGAGGAAGGCGTCCTCCCGGTCGGAGGGGTTGGGCAGGTCGGGGTACATGTCCTCGAGCTCCTGGGTGGTGACGGCGGCCATGTCGGCGCTCAGCTTGACGTTGATGGAGGGGAACTCCCGGCGCAGACGGTTGGACACGTCCACCACGCACTGCACGATCTCCCGGGCGGTGCGCTTTAGGTAGTCCAGCGTGCGGTCCTCCCGGGCGATGATCTTCTCCCAGTCCCACTGGTCCACGTAGATGGAGTGTATGTTGTCCAGGTCCTCGTCGCGGCGGATGGCGTTCATGTCGGTGTACAGGCCCCGGCCCATGTGGAAGTCGTAGCGCTTGAGCGCCAGGCGCTTCCACTTGGCCAGCGAGTGCACCACCTCGCCCCCGTCGCCGCTCACCGCGGGGATGTCGAAGCTCACGGGGCGCTCCACGCCGTTGAGGTTGTCGTTCAGGCCGGATTCCTTCCGCACGAACAGCGGGGCCGACACGCGCCTCAGATTCAGCGCGTAGCAGAGCTCCTGCTGGAAATTGTGCTTGATAAATTCGATGGCGAGCTGGGTGTCAAAGGTGCCAAGCGGCGGTCGGTAGCCCTCGGGGATCGTGATTTTATTCATATTGAAAACCTCCAGTTACCTACCAGTATACGCCATACCGCCGCCGAACGCAAGTGAATTTTTATAAAATAATAAATTCATTTGATTTCACGCGCTAAACTGTCATTGCAGAGAGATGGCCCCAAAAAAGCGCATATTTCCGCCAAAAACACGGCAAAAAGCCCGAAAAATGAATGAAATTCTGCGGGCGAATTGCATTGCCATAAAAAAGTCATAATTGAAAATGCAATTTAACGAAGAATAATCTTGCAAATTATAGGTTCTGCCATTATAATGTTTTCCATAGCCGGGGCAACCGGCGATCCTGAGAACGCGGGAAAAGTTCGCAAATTAAGCAAGGGGGCTTCATACATGGCACTGACCAACGCATATCTGATTGATCTGATGAAGCGCGTCGAGGCGCGCAACCCCAACGACAAGCAGTTTCTGATCACCGTCAAGAGCGTGCTGGAGAGCATCGAGCCCGTGGTGGAGCGGCATCCGGAGTACGTGAAGGCGGGCGTTATGGAGCTGTTCGTGGAGCAGGAGCGCGTGATCAAGTTCCGCGTGCCGTGGATTGACGACGCGGGCAACGTGCGGGTGAACCGCAACAGCCTGACCGGCCTGCCCATCGGCGGCGGCAAGGGCGGCAGCGACTTCGACCCCAAGGGCAAGAGCGACTTTGAGGTCATGCGGTTCTGCCAGAGCTTCATGACGGAGCTTTACAAGTACATCGGCGCGGACGTGGACGTGCCCGCCGGCGACATCGGCGTGGGCGCCCGCGAGATCGGCTATCTGTACGGCCAGTACAAGCGCATCACCGGCCTGTACGAGGGCGTTTTGACCGGCAAGGGCCTCTCCTACGGCGGCTCCCTGGTGCGCACCCAGGCCACCGGCTACGGCCTGTGCTACTTCACCGAGGAGATGCTCAACGCCGCGGGCAAGAGCTTCAAGGGCCAGACCGTGGTCATCTCCGGCTCCGGCAACGTGGCCATCTACGCCTGCGAGAAGGCCACCCAGCTGGGCGCGAAGGTCGTGGCGATGTGCGACTCCAACGGCTACATCTACGACAAGAACGGCGTCGACCTGGCCTGCGTCAAGCAGATCAAGGAGGTCCGCCGCGGCCGCATCAAGGAGTACGTCTCCGCCCATCCCGAGGCCGAGTACCACGAGGGCTGCTCCGGCATCTGGACCATCCCCTGCGACATCGCCCTGCCCTGCGCCACCCAGAATGAGATCAGCCTCGATTCCTGCAAGGCGCTGGTCGCCAACGGCTGCTACTGCGTCTCCGAGGGCGCGAACATGCCCACCGTGATCGAGGGCATCGAGTACCTCCAGAGCAAGGGCGTGCTGTTCGGGCCCGCGAAGGCCGCCAACGCCGGCGGCGTGGCCACCTCCGCCCTGGAGATGTCCCAGAACTCCGAGCGCCTGAGCTGGACCGCCGAGGAGGTCGACGCCAAGCTCAAGACCATCATGGTCAACATCTACCACAACGTGGAGAACGCCGCCAGGGAGTACGGCATGGAGGGCAACTTCGAGGCCGGCGCGAACATCGCGGGCTTCCTGAAGGTCGCGCCAGGCTGCGCCTGGAGGCATTCGCTGCCGCGCCAGGCTGCGCCTGGAGGCATTCGCTGCCGCGCCAGGCTGCGCCTGGAGGCATTCGCTGCCGCCCAGGCTGCGCCTGGAGGCATTCGCTGCCGCGCATGATTTACCGGGTTCCGACCCCCATAGATTCAAGGGGTCGGAGCCCGGCCTTTCGTTTCTGATATCACCTTTCATCGAAACCGCCCATCCATCCCCACAGATTCAAGGGATGGATGGGCGTGTTTATTGGCCTGATCTTTATTCCACCCTGCGACTTGCCCCTCAATGCGTGGGACATGCGTAGGGGCGATGCCCCATCGCCCGGTCTATACGGTAAATGGTAGCCAAACAGCGACATGATTATCATCCCGTTTGACTGAAATGCTTGACAAGCCCGGGAAACATGCTATAATAAAGATGAGGAGCAAACCACGCACGCGGTTGGCCCCGGTAGATTAAGTCATGGTATTGGTCTTACGACCGCAACCAGCCGTCACTTGGCCGAGTGGCGGCTGGCTTGCTTTTTGCGATCCTTCACGATGATCGTGATGGTGAATCGTCCTATATGGAACGTTATTCGCATAAGCACACCCCCTTTCGGAGATGTAGGCCAACCGCCTGCGCGTTTGTTGTCTGCTCCCGTGCCCTTGCGGGCGATTTAATTGTATATTATTCTTGAATTACTGTCAATACAGGAATAATACCACTTTACTCCCGTCCCAACAGCCAATCCGCAGATACTCCAAATATCTCGGCCAGGGCTTTTAATTCGATGTCCGTCACAAGCCGTTTTTGTCCTTCCAGCAGAGACAGCGAAGGCACGCTGATATCAACGCCGCTGACCTGCAATTTCGCCAGCAGTTCAATCTGTTTCATGCCCTGCTTTTTCCGCATTTCAGTGACGCGCCGACCGACAATATTGCGATTTCCAAGTTCTGTTTTTCGGGTGTTCAGAATATCATCCCCTCAGCAGCATGATTATATGCTGTTGAGAGATTGATATATTTGGATATTCCAAATATAATAAATTTGGTATATCCAAATATAGAGGTGATAACTGTGAAAACCTGCTTCTTTATCGGTCACCGCGACACAAGCGAGAACATATATCCTGTTCTTGAGACTGAGGTTGAACGGCACATTGCGGAATACGGGGTCGATGAGTTCATCGTGGGGCGTTACGGGCACTTTGACCAAATGGCGGCCCGGGCGGTCAAAGCCGTGAAAACCGTGCATCCGAATGTCAGACTGATCCTGCTGATGCCCTATTTAAACAACGTCCCTCTTCCGGAGGGATTCGACGGCGCGATCTATCCCGACGGACTGGAATACGTACCCAAAAAATATGCCATCCCCCGGGCGAATCAGGCGATGGTCGACAGATGTGATTATCTGATTGCACATGTCAAGTATCCCTTCGGCGGCGCGTTTCAATGCTTGAATTACGCAAAGAGGAAGGGGATAAGGATTGCCAATATCGCAAAATAGCATCGTAAACAGAGCGGGCGGTCGAAGGGATATCGACCGCCCGCTCTGTATGTGCGCTTACCGATTCAGCGTAATAATGACCCGGCGATAGGGTTCCTCGCCCTCGGAGTGGGTGGTGACCTCGGGGTCATTCTGCAGCGCCGAGTGCAGTATGCGGCGCTCGTAGGGGTTCATGGGCTCGAGGGCGACGCGCTTGCCGCTCTTCTTGGCCCGGCCGGCCATGCGGACGGCCAGCTTGCGCAGCGCCTCCTCGCGCTTGGCGCGGTAGTTCTCGGTGTCGATGGAGATGCGCAGGTAGTCCTCCCTGCCGCGGTTGACGGTCAGGCTGGTGAGGTACTGCAGCGCGTCCAGGGTCTCGCCGCGGCGTCCGATCAGCAGGCTCATGTTGTCGCCGGTCATCTGCATGCGCAGCTGCTCGGGGGTCTCCATGATCTCGACGGACACCGGCACGTCCATGCGCTCGGTCAGTCCGGAGAGGAACTGCCCGGCCTTGCGGGCGGTGTCGGAGAGCTGGTCGTCGGGGGTGGCCTCGAAGGGCTCGCGCTCGATCACCGGCGCGCTCTCGACCGCCGGGGTCTCCTCGGCGTCGTCCATGATCTCGGCGCGCTCGCCTGCGGACTTGCGCTTGCGGCTACGGCTGCGGCGCTTCCTGGCGGGCCGGTCGGCCTCGTCGCTGTCGCCGGATTCGGCGGTTTCGGGGGTGGCGTCGGTCTCTTCGGACCTGGGGGCCTTCGCGGGCTTCTCCGCGCGGGACTTGTCGCCGCGCGCCTTGCGGCTGCTGCCGCCGTCCAGGGTCAGTACGGGCATCTCGATGTCCAGCGCGGGGTCGGCGCCCTTCTCGGTCAGGCGGACCCGGGCGCGCTTGCCGAACATGCCGAACAGTCCGGGGCTGCCCATTTCAATGACCTGAATCTCGACGTCGTCCCGCTCCAGGCCGAGCTGCTCCAGGCCGTTGCGGATGGCGTCGTTCACCGTTTTGCCGGTGGCTTCAATGGATTTCAAGGCGGATTGCCTCCTTTATATTGATGGCGCCAGGCCCCGCGGAGGGGCCCGGAGCCTCCTGAATCACGGGTTCGTCGGGGGGTTCGGGGCGTCCTTCATGGCGTCCTGGCGGTCAAACCAGGCGTTCACCGCCAGCTGCTGTACGATCTGTATCACGTTGGCCGCCATCCAGTAGATGGAGAAGGCCGCGTTGGAGGTGGCGCAGATCCACACCGAGAAGAGGGGGAAGAACCACTTCATCATCGGGCTGTTCATGGCGTTGGCGGCCTCGTTGGCCTGGCTCTCCTGCTTCTGCTGCACGGTGGGCACGGCGGACTTGTCCTTGTCCTTGTCCTTCTGCTTGCCGTTCATGATCTTGGTCATGAGGAACTGGCTGGCGCCCGCGAGCACCGGCAGTATGAACAGGCCGTTGGCGTACTGCATCAGGTTGGCAAAGGACGTGGGCAGCGTGATGGTGGGGTTGAAGAACAGAAGCGGCAGCTTGATGTGGGTGAACGCCACGGCGGGCGCGTAGTTGACCGCGATGGCGTTGTAGGCGTCGGAGGCCAAAAACGCGCGGGCGGTGTCGATGTTCTCCTGCGTCAGTATGGCGGAGGACTTCATCGGCTGGATCATCTTGAGCGCGTCGCCCACGGGGGGCAGTATGGTGGCCGAGAAGGAATCCGGCATAAACACGTTCTTGATCCACAGCCAGCTCTGGAGCGTGCCGGGCTCGAGCGTGCCGGTCTCCTTCATGCCCAGGATCATGCTGATGGTGCGCTCGTTGCCCACGGTGCGCATGGCGCTGAACATGATGAAGAGTATGGGCATCTGGATCAGCATCGGCAGGCAGCCGGACATGGGGCTGACGTGCTCCTTGCGGTACAGCTCGCTCATCTTCTGGTTCAGCTTGTCGCGGTCGTTGGCGTACTTGGCCTGCAGCGCGGCCATCTTGGGCTGGATACGGGTCATGGCCCGCATGCTCTTCTTGCTCTTGATATCCAGCGGCAGAAGCACCAGGCGTATGATCAGTGTAAACAGCACGATGGACCAGCCGTAGTTGCCCACCCAGCCGTTGATCCAGTTCAGAAACATCATGAAATATCCGGTCATCGGGTCAACCTCCGTCGGTAATGGTCTACTTTCCCGGATGATGCGCCATAGCCGGCACATACATTAATACTAATCTCAACCTAAAAATCAACCATCCTGCGGTGTCTTTTTCGCCATACCTGCGTTGAAGCCCCTTGACTTGCCGCCAGCAAGCCTGCGGGGCTTCGCCTTGGTATGACAAAAAATCCACTCGCATGCTGGCTAACTTTTAGGTTGAGATTAGTATAAAAAGCCCCGCCGCACCTTACAGTCAGGTTAACTGCGGAGCCTCAATCATTGCATCAGGGCACGGGATCGTATCCGCCCCTGCAGAGCGGATTGCAGCGCAATATCCGGCGCAGCGCCAGACAGCCGCCCTTGACGGCGCCATACTTTTCCACCGCCTCCAGCGCGTACTGCGAGCACGTGGGTATGAACCTGCAGCAGGGCCGGTGGTGGGGCGATATGGCCGCGCGGTAGAATCGGATCAGCCAAAGCAGCGCGCGCTTCGGCAGGGAAAGGATGAAACGCATCACACTTCCTCTTTGAGCAGCCCGGCCTTCCCGAGCAGTTTGTTAAGCTCCCGGGTCAGCGCTTCGTGGGGCACGTCGGCGATGCCCTGTCGGGCGATGAAAACGTATTTGCCGCACTTCATGCGGAAGCGCAGCCTGCGCACATCCTCGCGCAGCCAGCGCCGCACGCGGTTGCGCGTGACGGCGTTGCCCACCTTGCCGGACACCGAAAAGCCGATCTTCAGGTCGCGGCCCTTTAGGTGGATCAACACCAGGTTGCGAGAGGGGTGGGATTTGCCCCGGCGGTACACAAACCGGTAGTTGCGGTTGCTGCCGAGCCTGTACTGGCGCGAAAAGCGCTCGTCGCGCCGCGCGCCGTCGCGCGTCCCCTCCATCATCGTTGCGATTATGCGCTCAGAACCTTGCGGCCGCGGGCGCGGCGGGCCTTCAGAACATTGCGGCCGGCGCGGGTCTTCATGCGGGCGCGGAAGCCGTGGACCTTGGATCTCTGACGCTTCTTGGGCTGATAGGTACGGACAGACATTTTGGAACACTCCTTACAAATTGATATGTCGCATTCGCCGGTGGCGAACAATGCCAAATTAACAGCCTTATAAGTATAGATGATTTTCCGCAGGCTGTCAAGACGATCTGTGTGAAATGTCATAATATGGGCATAATTAGGGAGTAGGGGGTAGGGAGTAGGGGCTGTCTCAAAACGCATAATCATTCAGATGTGTGCATGCCGTAGGGGCGGCGATGCGCCGCCCGCCCATGAAGTACGTTGCATTTCGTACTCGGG
>CADASI010000151.1 GCA_902790525.1 uncultured Eubacteriales bacterium | reverse complement strand
GTACGTGTACCGCTGGTCCGACGGCGGCTACAACCAGCTGATCAAGTCCATGATCTGCTCCACCGGCTACGGCAGCACCACCCCCAAGGGCGTGTTCGTGTCGCCGGGCCAGCGCGACGCCCGCTGGCACTACTTCGCGGAATTCCATTGCTGGGCCCAGTACGCCTTCATCATCAAGGGCAACATACTGTTCCACTCGGTCATCTATTCCGGCAAGAACGAGGCGTCCCTGCGGCGCAGCACCCTCGCCAACCTGGGCCGCAAGGCCTCCCACGGCTGCGTCCGCCTGAAGGTGGAGGACGCCAAGTGGATCTACGAGCACTGCGGTGAGGGACAGGTGATCGAGATCTACTGATCGGTGGTCTGCGCGGATGCGGGCGATGCGCTCATCGCCCGCATCCGCTGTTTGCGCCGAATCGTGCAAAAATATGACTTAATCTGTAACATATGTAACAATAAACACATAATTCGTAAAAAATTAATCCACACGCCACATATTCCCACACATTATGGCGTATAATAAGAACAGTCATGATTTGGAATACTATACATAATACCTGAGACGGGAGTGCATATAATTGTTTAAGCGTATCATCGGTGCTGGATTGATTCTCGCCCTGCTGTCGTCATCGGCGGCGGGCCTGTGCGAAGAGAGCATGTCCGCGGGCGAGGCCCTCTTCGGCCCGGGCAACTACGGCACGCAGCTCGAGGGCGGCGCGACGGACGCCGACATGTACGGCGCCGACGATACCGCCTCCGCCAGCAACTACCCCACCCTGAGGCTGGGCGACAGCGATTCCAGCGACGGCGTGGCTTACATCGTGTTCCTTCAAAACCGGCTGATCGAGCTGGGCTATCTCAACGACGACGCCGACGGCACCTACGGCGTCAACACCGAGGTGGCTGTGCGCGAGTTCCAGAAGAACAACGGCCTGCAGGCCACCGGCATCGCGGACCCCTACACCCAGGAGATGATTTACTCCAACAACCCCGGCATCGTGGCCGCCACCGTGGACAACACCGTGTTCGGCAGCGACACCATGCGGGTGCAGAACGCCATGTCCCAGTGGGGCTTTATGTTCTCCAAGGTGGACGGCAAGATGGGCGACAACACCCGCACCGCCATCAAGAGCTTCAAGGAGTACATGGCCACCGTCGACCCCACCTACGGCGTCACCCCCACCCCCGAGCCCACTGAGGTGCCGGAGATCAGCACCAACACCACCTTCGGCGACATGCCAGTGGCGATGGACGTGCTGCTGGAGGGCGCGAACCCCATCATCGTCAAGGCCGACGGCGAGATCGACGGCCCCCTGCTGGAGTACGTGGACGGCGAGAAGGTCTTCCAGGTGTTCCGCCAGGTGGTGCGCAACGGCGACAGCGGCGACGAGGTGATGCGCGTGCAGAAGCGCCTGAAGGCCCTCAAGTACCTCTACACCGCCGACGGCAGCTTCGGCAGCATGACCGAGAACGCCCTCAAGTACTTCCAGCGCAAGAACGGCCTGACCGAGACCGGCATCGCCGACCAGGACACCCAGATGCAGCTCTTCTCCGCCGCCGCGCTGCCCTCCGAGGAGTACGTGTTCCCCTACAAGATCATCGTCGACATCGGCGACCAGCGCGTGTACGTGGGCAAGTGGAACGGCTCCTCCTACAAGGACCTGGTGAAGAAGTTCAAGTGCTCCACCGGCAAGGACCACACCCCCACCCCCACCGGCACCTACCAGGCCGGCGGCCGCGCGGGCGGCGAGTGGTACTACTTCAAGGACTTCAACTGCTACGCCAAGTGGGCCACCCGCATCGTGGGCGGCATACTGTTCCACTCCGTCACCTACAACTCCCACAAGCGTCCCTCCGGCTCCGTCAGCGGCCTGGGCCGCAAGGCCTCCCACGGCTGCATCCGCTTAAGCGTCGAAAACGCCAAGTGGATCTACGACAACTGCCCCAGGGGCACCACCGTGGTGATCCAGAAATAATGACATCCATGCGAAAAGGCCGCCGGAATCCGGCGGCCTTTTCGCATGGGGTTTTATTTCGCCACGATCGTGTAGATACGACCCTTGACGTACTTCTCCATGGCGATCTTCTTGCCCTCGGTGGCGCGCTGTATGCCGGCAAGCTGCCAGACCTTCTCGCGCACGGAGGCGTCGTCCTCGTCCAGCGCCACCTCGACGGTGCCGCGCACCTTGCCGTTGACCTGCACGGCGATCTCCTTGAGGTCCTCGCGGGCCTCGTCCTCGGAGTAGGTGGGCCAGGGCTCGTAGGCGATGGTGTCGCTGTGTCCCAGCACCTGCCACAGCTCCTCGCCGATGTGCGGGCAGATGCAGGAGAGCATCTTCACGAAGCCCTCGGCGTAGGCCTTGGGGCACTTGCCCGCCTTGTAGGCGGCATTGACGAAGATCATCATCTGGCTGATGGCGGTGTTGAAGCGGAGCTGCTCGAAGTCGGCGGTGACCTTCTTGACCGTCTGGTGGTAGATCTTGGTCAGTGCGCCGTCGTCGCCCCCGGCGATGTTGCCGGGCTCGGCGAAGAAGTTCCACACGCGGTTCAGGAACTTGCGCGCGCCCTCGACGCCGCTGTTGGACCAGGGCTTGCTGGCCTCGATGGGGCCCATGAACATCTCATAAAGCCGCAGGGTGTCCGCGCCGTAGTCCCGCACGATGTCGCTGGGATTGACCACGAACTCGGGGAAGCGCTTGCCCATCTTGATGCCGTTCGCGCCCAGGATCATGCCCTGGTGCACCAGCTTTTTGAAGGGCTCCTTGACGGGGCTCAAACCCTTGTCGTACAGGTAGCGGTTCCAGATGCGGGAGTACATCAGGTGGCCCACCGCGTGCTCCGGCCCGCCGATGTACAGGTCCACCGGCATCCAGTGCTTCAACAGCTCGTAATCGGCAAATGCCTTGTCGTTCTGCGGGTCGATGTAGCGCAGGAAATACCAGCTCGAGCCCGCGGAGCCCGGCATGGTGGAGGTCTCGCGCTTGCCCTTTATACCGTTGTGGTCGTAGCGCTTCCACTCCTCGGCGTTCTCCAGCGGCGCCTGGCCGTTCTTGCCCTTGTAGTCGTCGAGCTCCGGGAGGATCAGCGGCAGCTCGTCGTCGTCCAGTACGTGGATCTTGCCGTCGTCGGTGTGCACCACCGGCACGGGCTCGCCCCAGTAGCGCTGGCGGGCGAATATCCACTCGCGGAAGTGGTAGTTGACGGTGCGCTTGGCGCGGCCCATGGCCTCCAGCTTGCGGGTGATGGCCTCCTTGGCCTCCTCCACGGTCAGGCCGTCGAACTCCTCGGAGTTGACCAGCACGTAGCCCTTACCCAGGTAGTCGCCCTTCTCGAAGGCATGCGCGCTGACATCCACATGCTCGAGCTTCTTGCCGTCGCCGTCGATGACCTGCAAAATCGGGATATCGTACACCTGCGCGTACTCAAAGTCGCGCTGGTCGTGGGCGGGCACGGCCATCACCGCGCCGGTGCCGTAGTTGGCCAGCACGAAGTCGCCGATGTACAGGTCCGCCTCCCGGCCGTTGACGGGGTTGACGCACTTCAAACCCTTCAGGCAGCAGCCGGTCTTTTCCTTGTTGAGCTCGGTGCGGTCCATGTCGTTCTTCTGGCGGGTGGCGGCGATGTACGCCTCCACCTCCGCGCGGTTCTCAACGCGGGGCAGCAGGCTCTGCACCAGGTCGCTGTCCGGGGCCAGCACCATGAAGGTGATGCCGTAGATGGTCTCGATACAGGTGGTGAATATGGAGAACTCGCCGCCGCCCACGATGTCGAAGCGCACCTCGACGCCCTCGGACTTGCCGATCCAGTTGCGCTGCATGTCCTTGGTGGACTCGGGCCAGTCGATCTCGTTCAAGCCCTCCAGCAGCTTCTCGGCGAAGGCGGGCTGGTTGATGACCCACTGCTTCATGTTCTTGCGCACCACGGGATAGCCGCCGCGCTCGGACTTGCCGTCGATGACCTCGTCGTTGGAGAGCACCGTGCCCAATTCCTCGCACCAGTTCACCGGCATGTCGATGTACTGGGCGTAGCCGTCCAGGTAGAGCTGCTTGAAGATCCACTGGGTCCAGTGGTAGTAGTCCGGGTCGGAGGTGGCGATCATGTGGGAGAAGTCGTAGTCGAAGCCCAGCTCCCTGAGCTGCTTGGTGAAGGTCTCGATGTTCTTCTTCGTGAAGCCCGCGGGGTGGTTGCCCGTGGTGATGGCGTACTGCTCCGCCGGCAGGCCGAAGGAATCGTAGCCCATCGGGTGCAGCACGTTGTAGCCCTGCATGCGCTTCATGCGGGAGACGATGTCCGTGGCGGTGTAGCCCTCGGGATGTCCCGCGTGCAGGCCCACGCCGGAGGGATACGGGAACATGTCCAGCACGTAGTATTTCGGCTTGGAGAAGTCCCGAAGATCGGTTTTGAAGGTGTCGTGCTCAGACCAGTACTTCTGCCATTTGGGTTCGATGTCCCGGGGAGAATAGCCCGCCATGTTGATATCACTCCTATGTTGCGTCGAATGAATGCGACATCTGGATTGTCACGAATGGGTATATTCTATCGCAGCAACGTTAAACCGTCAAGCGTTTGCCCGATATAAACAGGAAAAAAGCCGGGACGGCACCGTTGATCTATGCCAAAGCGCCACACCGCCGCCCTGATCGCCATACAAAGACCGCCCCGGGCCGAGCCTTTCGAGGCGGTCCGGGGCGGTGTTGTCGGGGTTCAGAACTCGATGGCCACCGGCGGGGTGAACACCACGTCGGCCTTGTCGATGGTCACGGTCAGCAGGGCGGGCTCATCCTCATCTTCCGCGCGATAGAAGACCGTGTATTCCCCCGCGTTGACGGCGGTGGGGAGCTCCGGGGAGAAGCTCTCCCCGTCGAGGGAGTACAGGAAGCCCTCGCCCGACACCAGCGCCTGGGGTTCTCCGGTGTACACCAGA
>CADASI010000150.1 GCA_902790525.1 uncultured Eubacteriales bacterium | reverse complement strand
TTTTCTTCTCTCTTCTCTGTATCGTTTTCAAGGTTCGCGCCGTCCCGACCGCCGCCCCATAGGGTGTCTCTCGCTGACAGCTTGATCAGTATATCAAACACATTTTTGTTTGTCAACCCTTTTTTTCATGTTTTTTGGCCAAAAAACGCTTTTTTAACCTCATGCTTGCATAAGCTGTCCAAAAGTGCAGCTTTTATGGCAGAATCGGAGGTCACAATCCATGCGAAAACTGCGCACGCTGCTGTGCCTGCTGATACTCGCGCTCACGATCCCCGCGGCGATCCATCTGAAGGGCGCGCTTCCGCCGGACACGCAGCCGATGATCGAAAAGAAGTACGGCGGCTGGTCCGGCGTGCTGCGCCTGTGGGTGTGCGAGGGCTGGCCGGTGGGCGCGGGCAGCGCGGCGGGCTGGATCAACCGCTGCGTCGCGTCCTTTGAGAAGCGCCACCCCGGGGTCTACGTGCAGCCGGAAGCGGTGGACGCCGGCGCGCTGTCGGCGCAGGGGCTGCTGCCGCCGGACCTCGTGCTGTTCCCGCCCGGCGCGGCGGACACCGCCCTCTTCGCGCCGCTGGCATTCGACCCGCCCCTCCGGGAGGGCCTGCCCCGGGACCCCCGCGCCGCACCGGTGCTGCTGGGCGGCTACCTTTGGGCGTACAATGCAGGCATGATCGACCGCATCCCCGACAGCTGGCGCGACACCGGCCTGTCCGTCGCCGCGCCGGACGACGACCCCGCCCATCTCTGGTCCGCGGCGCTGCTGGCGCTGTGCTCGTCGAAGTATTCCGCGGCGGACGACCGCGCCACCGACGCGCCGCAGGGGGAGATCGAGCTGGGCCTGTCCCGGGACCGGCCGGAGGAGACCCCTGTGCCCGCCCCGTCGGAGGGCGCGCTGAGCTGCCGCCTGCCCGAGGGCTTCGCGCCCGGCGAGGCCTGGCATGCCTTCATCAACGGCGCGGCGGCGGCGATGCCGGTCACCGCGCGGGAGGTGCGCCGCCTGGAGGCGCTGTCCGATCAGGGTGTGGGCCCGGACTGGCGCCTGGCCGCGGCGGGCGACGCCGCCTTCACCGACCAGGTGCTGTACATAGGCGCAATCAACCAGGAGAACGCGGACAGGCTGACGCTGTGCCGTGCCTTCATCGCGCACCTGCTCTCCGACGAATGCCAGGCTGAGCTGCACCGCGTGGGGGCGTTCGCCGTCACCGGGGCGGACTCCGGCTACCCGGCGGGCGACAACCTCCGCGCCATGGAGGCGCTTCTGCGCCAGAAGCCGCTGCTCATACCCGCCCCCTTTGACGCCGGCTGGCGGCAGGACGCCGCCGGGATCGTTCGTGATTTCTGGCGCGACGACCGGGAACCCGCGGCCATATTGGGCCTGCTGGCCCGCAGGATCGGCCAATAATCCGAACATTCGATCCGCAGGCCAAAACAGAGTTCGGATTTCGGTGACATTATATAATAGGTAGAAACCCGACCAAATCCCCCTGTGATTTTTATTCCTCTCCCCTTGAAGATGAATCGCGGGATGTGGTATAATGACAACAAACCCCTGCAATCGGAGGACAAGATGAAGCCCTGGATCTCAGAAGAAATGCGCGAGCGCACGCGAAGCAACATCGTGGTGCTGGTGGTCGCCGCGGTGCTGCTGGCGTCGGTGTACTATTTCAGCAGCATATGGGCCGTGGTGACCAAGGTCTACGAGACGGTCATGCCCTTTTTGATCGGCTTTGGCCTGGTGCTCTTGCTGCTGCCCATCGTCAACAAGATGGAATGGGCGTTCAACCGCACGCTGTTTCGCAAAAAGCCCCATCCGAAGCTGAACCGGGGCCTGTCCACCGCCGTGGCGGTGCTGGCGCTTTTGGCGATACTGTCGGGGTTCTTCGCCATCATGCTGCCGCAGCTCATCACCTCCATCAAGTCGATACTGCAATACATCACCAACTTCATCACCGTCAACCAGGACAGCATCAAGGAATTCCTGCTGAAATACGAGTTTCTGTCCATCGAGGGCGAAAAGCTGGTGATCGCCTGGGAGAACATCGTCAGCCAGGCCATGAACTACACAAGCTTCGTGCTCAACTACGTCAAGACCATCGCGCTGGGCGTGTCCAGCGGCGTGTACAGCGTGGTGATCCACTTCATGGTGGGGCTGATCGCGGCGGTCTACCTGCTCATCGACAAGGAGACCTTCAGCGCCCAGATCAAAAAGCTGTGCTACGCGCTGTTCAAGCCCACCACCTGCGAGACGCTGATCTACTGGACCCGCCGCGCCCACAAGATCTTCGCGGGCTTCATCACCGGCAAGATACTGGATTCGGCCATCATCGGCGTGATCTGCTATGTGTGCATGCTGATCTTCCGCATCGAGTACCCTCTTTTGATCTCGGTGATCATCGGCGTGACCAACATCATACCCTTCTTCGGCCCCTTCATCGGCGCGGTGCCCTCGATACTGGTGCTCTTGCTGGTCAATCCGTTGAGCGCCCTGTGGTTCGCGGTGTTCATCGTGATCCTCCAGCAGGTGGACGGCAACCTGATCGGCCCCTTCATACTGGGCGACTACGTGGGCGTCTCGGCCTTCTGGGTCATGATCGCCATCGTCATCGGCGGCGGGCTGTTCGGCTTTGCGGGCATGCTGCTGGGCGTGCCGGTGTTCGGCACTGTCTACGCCATCGTGCGCTCGGTGATCGACGTGCGGTTGAAGAAGCGGAACCTGCCCGTGCCGAGCTCGGCCTACGCCGACGCGCCGGAGGGCCTGGTAAAGATAGTAGATGCGGACGATGACCGGGAGACGACCGCGCCGGACGCGCCCGCCGGGGAGGATGCGCCATGACACGCGCTCTGCCTGAGGCATTTGTCGATCAGATGCGCGAAATGCTGGGGGACGAAGCCCCGGCATTTTTGCGTGCCATGGCGGAACCCCCGGCGCTGGCCCTGCGGCTGAATCCGCTGCGCGCCGGGGCGGAGGACGCGGCGGCAGCCTTTACGGAGGGCCCCGTGCCCTGGGAACCGCTGGGGCGCTACCTCAAGCGGGACGCCCGCCCCGGCGCGGACATCGCCCACTGGGCCGGGGCGTACTACGTGCAGGAGGCCAGCGCCATGGTGTCCGCCGCGGTGCTGGACGCGCAGCCCGGCGAGCGCATACTGGATTTGTGCGCTGCGCCGGGGGGCAAATCCACGCAGATCGCCGCCGCCATGGACAACCGGGGCGCGCTGGTGTCCAACGACCCCGAGCCCGCCCGCGCGAAGGCCCTCGCCGGCAACCTGGAGCGCATGGGCGCGGCCAACGCGCTGGTGGTCAACGCGCTGCCCGACAGGCTGGTCGCCCGCTGGCCGGAGACCTTCGACGCCGTGCTGGTGGACGCCCCCTGCTCCGGCGAGGGCATGTTCCGCCGGGACCCCGCGGCGCGGGACGAGTGGCGTCCCCAGAGCCCCGCAGGCTGCGCGGCGCGGCAAGCGGAGATACTGGACTGCGCCGCCGTAATGCTCAAACCCGGCGGGCGGCTTATATACTCCACCTGCACCTTCAACCGGTTGGAGAACGAGGGGAGCGTGCTGTCCTTCCTGTCCCGCCACCCGGACTTCGCGCCGGAGGACTTCGCCCTGAACGGCATCGGCCCCTCCCATGACGGCATGCTCCGGGTGTTCCCCCACCGGGTCCGGGGCGACGGCCACTTCGTGGCGAAGCTGCGCAAGTCGGGGACCGTTTGGGACGATAAACCCCGCCGCCCCGCGCCCGACCGCGACGCCGCCGCGCTGCTCAAGCGCCTGGAGGACGAACTCTGCCCGCTGCCCGGGTGGCTTTCAGGCATGCGCGTGGGGCTTTGCGGCGACCGCCTGCTGGCCGTGCCCGCCGAGGCCCCGGCGCTCAACGGGCTGAGGGTCGTCTTCCCCGGCCTGTGGCTGATGCGCGTGGGCCGAAGCCACATCGAGCCGGAGCACGCGCTGGCCATGGCGATCCCCGAGGCCCGGCAGTCCGTCGGACTCGACGATGCCGCCGCCGCCCGCTACCTGACCGGGGAGGCGCTGCCCCTCGAGGGCCCCCGGGGCTGGACCCGGGTGGAATGGCGCGGCATGCCCCTGGGCTGGGGCAAGCAGACCGGCGACACCCTCAAAAACCACCTGCCCAAGGGCCTCAGAAGGACGATTATTTTGACATAAATTTTAACATATGAATTGACATTTCAATTCAAATACGTTATACTATAATAAAGTATTTTAATTTACTTAACGAAAGGGGATCTTTCTGATGGCGGGCAAGTTTCTCATTATCAAGGCGAAAAACGGCGAATTTACCTTCAATCTGAAGGCGTCCAACGGCGAGGTCATACTGACCGCGTCGGAGACTTATACGACTCTCGATGCCTGCGAAAACGGCATCAACAGCGTCAAAAAGAACGCGCTGTCCCAGGTTGAGGATCAGACCCGAGGCGAGTCCGCCACCCATCCCAAGTATGAGCTGTACCAGGACAAGGCCGGCGAGTTCCGCTTCCGCCTGAAGGCCGCCAACGGCCAGATCATCGGCAAGTCCGAGGGCTACAAAGCCAAGGCCAGTGCCAAGAAGGGCATCGCCTCCATCGGCAGGAACGCCCCCGACGCCGCCGTCGTGACGGTGGACCCCGAGGCGTGACCCCACATAAAAAAGCCCGGCGATCCGCGCGGATCGCCGGGCTTTTTGTAAGCTCATTCCAGAGCCAAAACGTTTGAACTGTCAAATTCAACCGCATTCATGCGCCCCTCTCGCACTCCGCGTACATGATCGAAATGCGCGCCGCCATCTGTTGGGAGAACGTCACGCGCCAGCCGTGGGCCTCCAGCCATTGCAGGTACTCTTGCCCCCCCACGGCTCACGCATGAATGGACGCCCCATGGGGCGTCCGCGGACGCGCCGTGGCGCGTCCCTACGAACGAATGTCACCTTTTTGAAATGATCTCTTCATTCATGCGTGAGCCGTGCTCCTGCCCCGACCACTGATGCTCAAAGCGGATCCCGGCGATTTTGAGAATCCCCGACCATACCCGGCTGATGAAGCCACCTTGGTGCTCTACGAAGTTCGGCGCGATCAGCACGCCGCCGGGGCGCAGCACGCGGTCGATCTCGTTTAGCGCCTTCTCCGGCTGGGGCATCACGTGCAGCGCGTTGGCGATCAGCACGGCGTCGAAGGCATCGTCCGCGTAGGGCAGCGCCGTGGCGTCGGCGACCTCGAAGGTCAGGTTGGCCGGACGCTCGCCCTTCATGGCCTCGCGGATCATGCCGTCGGAGTAGTCCGTGGCGACCATGCGCTTCGCCGCCGGGGCGACGTGCTTCGCCAGCAGGCCGGGACCGGTGGCGATCTCCAGCACCTCTTTGCCGCGGATGACCTGCGGGATGCGCGCATACATGAATTCATAGATGTGCGCGTCCGCCCGCATGGCCTTTTCATAGATCGGCGCGTACAGGTCCCATATCTTCTTTTTCACAGTCTCCCCCCTGTTCCATGCACCGGTCGATCATGTCCGGCGCCGGCTGCCTTCACCAAAATTAGAATATTCTAACTCTGACCGATTAAAAAACGCTCTGCTCTATAAGTTAGTTGTAACTACCTCCATTATATTCCCCTTTGAGAATATTGCAAGTCAATTTTGCGTGAAGCGCGGCAAGCCTGTCATGGCGCAAGCAAACAGCGCCGTCCTGTATCGACAGCGCTGCAATGCTTGTACCGATAATCCCCTGGTGTCATCCGATAAAGCGCCTTGCATTCTTAGG
>CADASI010000149.1 GCA_902790525.1 uncultured Eubacteriales bacterium | reverse complement strand
GCGGCAGGCGCAGGCGCCGAGGCTGGCGCTGATGCGGTATTCATTTGAGGCGGCGTTTTCCCGGGCGGTCGCCTCGATGCGCTCGCGGATATCCTCCAGATCCGGGAGGAAGGAGGTCTCCGCGAGCATGGCGAAGGCGAACTCGTCCCCGCCGTAGCGGGCGCAGATGCCCTTGCCCTCCGTCTCCGACCGGATCGCCCGGGCGAGGCACTGTATGGCGATATCCCCTTCGTGATGGCCGTAGGAATCGTTGATGGCCTTGAGCCGGTCCATGTCCATGGCGAACAGCGTGAGGGTCTTGTCCTGCGCCTCGGAGCGCTGCATGCAGCGCTCCAGCGCCCGCAAAAATCCCCGGCGGTTGTAAAGCCCGGTGAAGTAGTCGTGCTCCGCCATCTGGAGGATGGCGTTGTTCGCCTCCTCCAGCCGGCGGTTGGTGATGACGGCGTTGAGCGCGGCGGAGAGGAACAGCGCCAGCTCCTCAAAGCGCTGCTGCTCCCGCAGGCTCCACTCCTCCAGGCCGGCGACGATATACCCCATGGTCTTCTCCTCGCCCTGCAGAAGCTGCGCCATCACGATGCGCACGGACGGGTCGGCGCACAGCGCGTCGAAATCCGGCGCGAGCCTACCCTGCCAGCGAAAGGCTTCCTCGGCGGTAAAGCGGCTGTGGACGCCGTGGAGGATGGGGTGGGCGAGGCCCGGGTCCCGCTCGTCCAGCACGGCGGCGCAGTAGTACGGGTCCGACCAGAAGGAGAAGATCGGGGAGAGGCAGGCGGTCAGCTCCTCGAGGGAGTTCATGCTGAGCGTGCGCCGTATGGAATTGCCCATGGCGCGGATGTCGCGGGTATAGGTCAGGTTGAGCAGCCGCAGCTTGCCGATCTTTCGCGTGGTCTCGACCGGATTTGCCCGCTCACACCCGCAGGACCCCCGCCGGATCAGCTCGAAGGGGATCGACCAGACCTCGGTCTTCCCGGTTTCCCCGGGCCGCCACGCCGAGATCCGGCGCAGCATCCGATCAAACATCCCCGGGAAGTCCGGCCGCATCGTGGTGATGGTGGGCTCGTGGAACACGCCCTGGCGGATGCCGTCAAAGCCGACCACCCGCACCTGGGACGGCACTTGGATGTTCCGCTCCGACAGATAGATGGAGACCGTGATAGCCATGGCGTCGTTGGCGCAGACGAACGCCTCCGGCATCGGGTTGCCCGAGGCAAAGTAGGCGTCCAGCGCGCGGGTCGTCGGCCCGTCCCAGAAATCCCCGTAGATGACCCGCTCCGGCGGCAGGCTGCCCCCGTGCGCCTCCAGCACGCTGCGGCATCGGTCGATGCGCTCCTCCGAAAACGGATTGCCCCGGATGCCCGCCACCATGACGAGCTCCCGGCAGCCGTGGTCCTCCACGATGTGCCGCACCACCTGCTCGAAGCCGTCCCCATAGGCGAAGGACATGTTGATGCAGCCCTCGTACTGCCGTTCCAGCATGAACACGGGGAGGCCTCGCGCATGGGCGAATCGAATCAGATGTCCGTTGATGCTGTTCGAGCGGATCATTTCGCCGAACAGCAATAGCCCCGCGAGGTTCGGGACGTCAAAGGCGGAGATGAACTCCCCGATGCTCGCCTCCCCGCGCGCCTCGATGCTGCTGCGATCAAAGGTGAAGCACAGCGGAAGAAAGCCCCTGCCCTCCGTGGCGTGAATCAGCTGATTCAGCATGAGGTTCAGGTTTTCCTCATCCTCCCAGGACGCGCAAACGGCGATGATCCTTCGATCTTTGCTATTCAGAGTCATTGATCGCTATCTCCCCATGTTCGTTGCTTCGTGTGACTATCCTATTGCGGTGGCCCTGATACTCCGTGACCGTGGCGCCTCTACGCTTTCTTCCCCGTCCTCATGCTCTCCAACCCATACCCGATTACAGCTCCGCACAGACCGCCGAGGATGTGGCTGAGCTGGGAGACGTTATCCCGCTGCGTTATTCCCGTATATATCTCACCGCCGAGGTAGATGAGCAGGACAAGCACCAGCGTGAGCGGTATCCTTCCATCCTTCATTCCGGCAAGCGAGGACATGATGATCAGCATAAACACAATGCCGCTGGCACCCAGAATCGCTATGCCCGGGAAGAATACCATCTGAACGATGCCGGAGATGAAAGCGGTGATGATGATAGCAAGCAGAATATCCCTGCTTCCGTATTTTTCCTCCATTGGGGGCCCGATCACAAGGAACAGCATCATGTTATTGATGAAGTGCTCGTATCCGCTATGACCCAGTACATGGGTGAAAAGGCGGAGATAAGTCAGGGGATTCGACAGCGAGGATCGATACGCCGAGAACAGGAGACGGTTGGAGGCCCCTTTCGTGATGGCGCTGAGGATCAGCGCGACCAAAGACAAGGCTGAAAAGGTCAGCACCACTGGGGAGTTGAATTGGATTTTTCGCGTTTTCATAGGTTCGGTTTCATCTCCTCTGGTCTCTTCCCGATCAGTTTAATGATGTCACTCTCATCCACGCGAGGGAACAATTCCCGCATGTGGTCGTATATCCGTTGCCAGCTTTCAGCCGGTTCTTCACTGTACGCACCACTCATCGTCTTATAGCCCCATATACGCTCAGGCGCTGTTATGAGCGATACTGGCATGCCGAACTCCTCTCCGCGCTTGTTCCTCCGCCGACGGAACCCGCCAATTACCAGATACAGCTGCATCTGAAGCCCGGTCAGTATCCCAGGATAGTTCTTCGCTCCGTCTTTGCCGAAGCCGGCCATCCGTTTCAGCTCTGTGGACAGGATGGCTGCGTCATAGAATTCCGGATCGTCCTCGGATTCCACATTCATGAAGTGCCCCATGATGGCTTTATCCCGCAAGGAAGCCCTGCCGTCCTGCCACTTGCCGTCAAAGTCCCAGCCAAGCCTTCTCGCATTGGCGAAATAGGGCAGCCATTCCGTGCTTATGAATCCGGCGCGACCATCAAAGAACTTGCCATAAGCGACGATGTGTTCGGCGGCGATGGCCTCACGCCACTCCCATGGGTCGGTTGATCGGTTCCCTGTCCACCATGCATTGGAGGCCGTTATCTCCTCAACGGAAAAGCCGGGAACCTCGTTGGCGAAAAAGGGGAGGAAGCCGATGGATTGTACATAAGCGGTGAGCTCGTCAGCCGAGCGAAGCCGGGACGGGTCGGAAGCGGACAAGCCTTTCATAATCCAGTCAGCCATAATTATCCTTTCAGTTGGTTATATTTGCAGAATTCGATCGAGTAAGAAATCACTTTCCCCTCGCCGGCTTTCAATCTCTGTATACCCTTCTTCTCTTCAATGCTTCCGCTGAACCCGTCATCATCTGTTCGTCCGAGCCAGGGTTCAAGACAGATGAATGGTCCATTGGGATTTGCCCACACAGCCAGCATGGGGAATTGGTCGCAATGCAGTATGGCGAAAGGCTTCTTATCGGGCAGGGCAATCCCGACTTCCTTCACCTGACCATCCTCAAAGATCCATGTATTCGGGATGTCTTCCTGATAGCGTATAAAGCTGTCCTGAAGATGTAGTGTTTTCTGATCCTTCACTGCGTACCCCGCCGGATTAGCGCTGACATAGTGAAGCTCATCGCATCCCGGGAACATGATAAAACAGTCTTCTTTCCGGATCTCGGCCGGAAGTAAAAACCCGGGATGTCCGCCGATTGAAAAGTACATTTGTCTGGCGCCGGTGTTCTCAATTGTCCATTCGATAAAGAGACGATTTCTATCCACACGGTGTAGTACTGTCAGCCGGAAATCATACGGGTAACGTTCCCGCGTCCATTCGCTGCTGGTCAGTTCATGTTTTACTGATGTCGGTGTTTCCTCTATACAGGCAAAACCCATATCCCTGGCGAAGCCGTGCTGCGTAGCCATGGGATACTCCACGTTTCCAATGCGATATTTCCCATCCATGCTCTTGCCAACAAAAGGAAACAGTATTGGAGCATGGCGATTCCAGACAGCAGGGTCGGCTGTCCAGATGCGCTCTATGCTTCCGGTTTTGACGCTGGTCAGTTCTGCACCTGCATCGGCTATTGAGACGCGCAGGTATTCGTTTTCAATAATATGCATTACTGTGGGCCTCCAATAATGGTAAGTTTATTGCTTGCGATAGAATGTCAAAGATCCTTCTCTAATGTTAAAACCTTTGATGGTATTTTACCATAAATGCGGACGTCGGGCAACATCAAAATCTCCCCCTTGCCCACACCGTCGCCCTCTGCTATAATGGAGCTATCCCCACCGCCCTGACAACGACATGTCCCTCACTCACCTACCGCTCTGCCTGTGCATATCGAGGTGACAACGACTATAGCCCGACATTTCAGCCCAGCGCCCGACAGCGATGAAGCCATTTTCATCCAAAGATGGCAGAGGAAACCCACCCCCCGTGCCACCATCTCCGCCCTGGGCGGCGGATAAGGCCGGTATGAGCTACGGAAGGTTCCTACAGACATTGAAAAAACCGATGAAGGAGCGATACAGGAGGAGTATGAAAGCTTCATGGTGACAACGGAAAGAAGAATCCCCTGATCTCCATCCGTGTAATGACAAACGATCCGCAGATAATCTTGCTTTCCATCCGGGATGAGTGCCGCCCTTTCAGCCCTGTTGACTGGGAAAAGATCCACCATAATGATGAAGACAAGACCTCGAACATCGGAATCCGGATGACAGCGGCTCTGGCAGGAGAAATGCGCTATGTGTATGTGATGAATCTGAACAGTCTTTATATATCCTTGTAGAATACTGCAATGGAGGAAAACTAATGATCAGCTTTTTTGACCGTTTACAGGAAAACATGAACAGATTGCCGGATAAGCCGGCGCTAGAGTGTGTTTCTAAAATGCCTGAAGCGCATTTTCGGCGTCTTTGACTGCATTTCCGCGTTGATTTCCCTTGACTTTTACGCACTGCCGCTACTGCCCGAAGGGCAAGCGGCAGCAGCGCCGCGCGAATCCTGAACGCTTCGCTAAGCCTTCGGC
>CADASI010000148.1 GCA_902790525.1 uncultured Eubacteriales bacterium | reverse complement strand
GCTCTTTTCGTTGAAAATGATGCAGTACATGATGATCAGGGACACCAGGATCATGCCGTACTGGGAGGCGTTGCCGAAGGTGCCCCCGGACATGACGTAATTGATCAGCGGCAGGAGTATGAACGTCAGGGCGGCGACCTTCTGATTCTGCGGGCGCTTGCAGCGGATGATCAGTATCGTCGTCACAAGCGACGTCACGATCAGGTAGATATCCTCCAGCGTCGACAGGCCGGTGGCCTGATAAGCGCCCGCCTCATCGATCCGGAAGGTCGTCGGATAAAAGATGTTGGACAATATGACCAGACATTCCAGCGCCAGCAGTATCGGGATAACTTTTTCCGCCAACTCGGCGAGCTTCCCTTCAAAGCTGAGCGTCCTTCTCACGTACTGGTAGAAGCAATAGATCATCAAAAGGTCGATCAGCTTGCTGAGCATGGCGAATGTGAACGTGAATGCGTTCCACGCCGGCACGCCCGCCGTGAAATAAAGCAGGAAATTCACGACGAAGCCGGCGCTTACGGAAACGTTCAGGGTCCTGAACTCATTGGTTCCCTCGCCTTCCTGCCGCATGCATCCGTAATACAGTCCCGCGGCGACCAGCGCGCCGATGGCGTCGATGCCGCAATCGTACAGGAACGTCTGCATTCTCGCATAAGTCTGTTGATCGAAGTAAGCCACGTAGGTCATGGCAAACACAAACACCCCGGCGGTCACCGTAAAAATCAGCCCGACCAGCGCGCTGTGCTTTTTCCACTTTTCAGCAAGGTTTTGGATCATCCGCTCGTACCCCCTCGGTCTTTCCCTGGTCGTCAAAGCATTCTCGTCCTTGGAGATGATCTGAACGCCCACGGGGCGCAGGAAGACGGTCATCTCGCTCAAGACCGGCTTCCTTTTATTTATATAGAACCCTCCCAATTCTTGCAGTAATCACATATTTCTGATAATATTATGTCATTGTTTGTAAACTGAGATCAAGAGGATTTGCCAAATCGGCAAACGATTTGCCAAATTGGCAAATTATGTTAATTTTAGGCATTGTATTGCGGGTGAGGCGCTGGTGGCCTCGGTTTTCCATGCGTCGAGGGTATATTATCACAATCCGTCAGGGCGATAAAAAACGAGCGGGATAAACGATTCTGATTTGCCAATCTGGAACACGCTCTTGAATTTGCCAGAATCAATGCTATATTATTTATGTGGAACCTGCACAAAACCGCTTGCGATGATGGGGATTACCGTGAAGGCGGATCAGATCATGAAGGAGGAATCTGAATATGGAATGGGAAGCGCGCTTAATTGAATGGTTGCAGAAAGGCTTGAGCAGGGCAGAGGACTTTGCGAAGTATTTTGATTTCTTTGGCGCGGAGACCGGGCTGCTGATACTTGTACTGGTCGTGATGTTCTGTTGGAAAAAGAAAGCCGGGCAGAAGCTGGCGCTTATCGTTTCCTGCGTGAATCTGTGGCTTCCGATGATCAAGTCTGTCGTCCTAAGGCCCAGGCCATATATGGAGCATCCGGGCAGGGTTAATCCATTGGCCCTGTCAGATGAGGGCGCGGCAGCCATGGATGTGGCGGCTCAGGGATATTCCTTCCCCAGCATGCACAGCGCTTCGATCCCGGCAGTATACTTTTGGCTGGCCAAGGAGGCCAAAAAGAACTGGCTTTGGATCGTGGCCGGAGCCCTGACCGTGCTGGTAGGCGTTTCAAGAGTCGTGGCGGGCATGCACTATCCGACGGATGTGCTGGCGGGATGGATACTGGGATTTGCGGTGATCGGAGTGTTTGTGCTGCTTGACCGGTATGTACATAAGGCGTGGCTGTATTACGCGATACTGCTGATATCCGCGATTCCGGGATTGTTCTTTGTGCGCACGACCGATTACTTTACCGCGCTTGGGTGCCTGATCGGCGCCGAAGCAGCATTCTCTTTTGAACGCAAATATGTCAATTATAAGGATACACGGAGGATCCCTGCGATGCTCCTGCGCGTGGTCGGAGCCGTATTGATCTATTTGGTGGTCAATAAGCTTCTGAAGCTTCCTTTTGACAAGCAGTTTCTTGCAGGCACAAGTCTTGCGGCCTTTTTAATCCGAACCGCCCGGTATGCGATCATCATGTTCCTGATCATGGGTGTGTATCCGAAGGCGTTTCCTCTGTTTGAACGGGTTGGCAGGAAAGCATAAAGGCAGTGGCGAATCATAGCACGGGAGGAGGAGATGCGATATGAAAATGTTTCAGGTATCGACGCTGCAGGCTTTGATGCTCGGATATACGCGCTCTGTCATACGCGTGTCGGAGCTGCTCGGCCACGGCAATATCGGTCTTGGGACATTCACGGATGTGGATGGCGAGATGATCGTACTGGACGGCGTCTGTTACAGGGCGATGGAAAACGGCGATATCGCAGTGGCAGAGCCGGACCGGGGCGTCCCCTTTTCTGTCGTTTGTTCAATGAAAGATAGCCGCCCCATGGAATTTGGCGCTATGGCTGATATAGAGGCACTGAAAACGGCGCTCAACAATACCATTGATTCCCACTTTGGCCTCAACAGTATGCACATGGCCCGCATTGACGGGGAATTTGAGATTGTGGATGCCAGGTCGGAATCAGGCTATGCGTCCATGCACGTGGATCTTAAATCCATACTCGGAAAGACCCAGAAGGCTTTTCAGTTTGAAGCGATAAAGGGCACGCTTGTCTGCGTGTATTTCCCTGATTACATGGACAGGATCAATGCGGCCGGATGGCACCTGCATTTTATCTCCGATGACAGAAAGCACGGAGGCCATGTATTTGATATCGGAATGAAGTCCGGGAGAGGCTGTATTTCCAAAATCAACTCGATAGAAATCAAGCTCCCGGATGAGCCGGTCTTTGACACCTATTCCCTAAAACAGGCGTCGGAGAAGGAGATAAAGGCAGTGGAGCAGGGGAAGGGCAGTGTCTGACAGGAATGTCATTTACCGCAATCCCGTCAATGAATATACCAACTGCGCGGCATGGAGGTACCTGAACGTGAAGAGACCCCTTTATTCCGAATTGCGAACCCTTTACGAGACGACGGATGCGGATGGACTTTGTTTTGTATTTCCAAAGCCTCTGCATCGCGTTCTTCGAGAAAGGGATTCCATTTTTCCCCCTTCACTGACAGAACCAACTCCAGTCTGACCAACCGCTTTCTTATGCGGTACCGGATTTCCGTATCCTCGCCGAAATGATCCCGGTATTCCGTCAGCATTTTACTGTAACTGGCGAAAAGCTGTTCTTTTTCAAAATCATCCAGCCTCACCTTTTCCAGTGCGGCTTTGCAATCATCCAATATTGCGCTGATGTCGGCTTCTGTCAGTTTCATGCCATATACTCCTCCCTGTATTGTCAAGTCAAAAGTACGGTAAAACAGCGCGCGGGCAATGAACAGCGGTTACGTCTCCTGAAATTGATTGTTTTCTGCGTCAGTGTTCACCGGAGGATTCGACTCCATTATAGCAGAGGAACAGGGTCGGGGCAAGGGGGAGCATCATTTTCCCGTTGCCGGACACGGAACAGATTCGCCCCGCGACATTTCTTACATGAATAATCTGTCAGTTGATACCATTCCGAATTTCTGGTATAATGGATGACGAGGCAAAGAAGAAGGCAATCTGCACCAACCTGGTTCTGAAATTCACAGACGATGAAGCCTGTCTGGAAAAGGAACTGAGGGTCGCGTTCCCAAGAGCGAACTGTTTGGAACTGGAAATCGAACACATGACCGGAAAACCGGTGAATGAATCATGACCGACTACTGTTTTACAAGAAGCGATTTAGGGATTCGAAGGTTTACTGGCGGTAAATCGAGAAATCTGCAAGCAGCAGATGTCGGAAAAGGCACCGCCAGATGTGCCGCCGTATTGTGCGGTATTTCCTTAGGTCTTTGGCCGGCGGATTACCCATGTTGTTCGTGGTAAGCGTAATCATCATCATGATCGTGGTGGCTCCTTTGGTGTATCATCAATTCTTTAGTCGCATATTGACAAGCTGAAGGAACTGTTGAGGCGGATACTGTTACTTCTACATGGAGAAGGGCAGACACAGGTTCCTCATGGAAATCAAGGGCTGTACATTGGAACGTGATGGGGTCGGCTACTTGGAAACGGACGGACTGATGATCGCCATCGGTGCGCCGGAGATGATCGCAACAACAGGAGCGTGATTTTTTGAAAATACTTCTCATACGGCACGGCGAACCGGATTATGCCATTGATTCGCTCACAGAAAAAGGCTGGCGTGAAGCGGAGTTGCTTTCAAAACAGTTGTCCACAATGCGGATCGACGACTTTTTTGTATCCCCTCTGGGCCGTGCGCAGGACACCGCAAGGGCGACGCTGTCCCGGTTGAACCGAAAGGCGGAGGTGCTGAATTGGCTGCAGGAATTCCGGGGAACCGTGGTAGACCCCAAGACGGGTGTGCGCAGCTACGCCTGGGACTTCATGCCGCAATACTGGACGCGCTGTCCGGAGCTTGCGGACATGGACGCATGGACGGAAAATCCCCTGATCGCCACCGGAAACTCTGCGGAAATATATGCCGAAACCACTCGTGGGCTTGACGCGCTGCTCTCGCGGTATGGCTATCACAGAAAGGGCGCGCTGTATGCGACGGAACGCAATACCAATGTCACCATCGCGCTGTTCTGCCATTTTGGAATTTCCATGAACATATTGTCGTACCTGCTGCGGATCCCGTTCCATCTGCTGCTGCATGGATTCATCATGGCGCCGTCGTCCATCACCACCCTCGTTACGGAGGAACGCATCCCCGGAGAGGTCTGGTTCCGATGCACAGCCCTGGGCGATACCGCGCACCTGTCTGTGGCGGGCGAGCCGATCTCCCACTATGGCAGATATCGGGAACAGTATGGCATAGACGACGGACTGGGGGCCAAGGAATAACCATGATCGGCAAATACAAAGTCGTCATGCTCTGCGGCAGCACCTGATTCAAGGATGCCTTCATGGAGGCGCAGAAGCGGCTGATACTGGAAGGATATATCGTCATCAGCGTCGGCTTGTTCGGGCATTCGGGTGATGACGAGGTCTGGACGAAAGGCACCAAGGAGATGCTGGATGACATGCACAAGCGAAAGATTGATAAGAGCCTGCTTTCACTCATTTCTATGGAAAGCAGGCTTTTCGTTCAATCGACGCCAGCCTTGACAGAATAGACATTCGTCTCCATCAGGCCGGGAATCGAGCTGTTCATTGCTGTCTCCTCCCCGATCGGTTCATCTGTTATAGTCGTAAAACATCTCGTCCAGTAATTTGTCCAACCCCGTCCTGTCACCAATTGCTGCCTTCAACAGCGTTCCTGCGTTCCTGAACATCAGCTTTAAGTATAGCCAGTCGCCCATGTCATCGTATTTCCTCGTCGAATTGATCAGATGATTCTCCCGAAGCGTCGTATACCGTTTGCCCAGTTTCCGACCGTACCGCTTCAATCGCTTTGCGGTCGCCACATCCTCCATGGCCTTCTGATCGACGAATCCGCCGATGGCTTCAAACGTCGCCTTCTCCGCCCAGAAGATGCCGCTGTACAGGCCCGTGAGCCGGAAGGACAGCCTGCAAAACATGTCGTTGCACCACAGCGGAAATGAATACCTCTCGAAACGGATCGGAGCGCCACCGCCGATGATCTTCCCGCTGGCCAGGAGCGTGGCGACCTCTTTTAAGGTGCCTTCCGTCATACTGTTGTCTGCGTCAATGGTGACGATGATCCGCCCGCTCGCGGCGGCGATTCCCGTATTCCTGACCCGCGCGATACATCTTTCATTGTTGTCTCGGTCTGGCCGGGATAAGATGCGGCCGCCGCTTTGACGGATCCGATGCACCTGGCGATATACCTCTCCTCATTGTGAGCCGGGATAATCACTGAAATGTCCATTATTTCACCAGTCCAAGCGCCTCACACAGCTTCGCATATCGCGCTTTTTCGTGGTCCTTGACTTCCTTTGTCGGGTCGGAGAGGCTGTGATCTTGCGACGCCCAATTCCCTCTTCATGAGGCTCACCTCATTGTATCCACCACTCCGGCGTCAGTTCGCCGAGGGTGACGACCCTTTCCCGCTTATAATCCATCATGATCTCGATACCACGGTACTTGCCCGGCATCAGTTGAACCATCAATTCACGGCAGGCGCCGCAGGGAGCTCCGCTGCTTCCATCAGGCAAAATCGCGACGACCTTCTCGATCTCCTGCTCTCCGTTGGTGATCATATTGAAGATGGCGTTCCGTTCGGCGCAGATGCCCAACGTCGAGCAGGTGTCGATGCACACGCCCGTGTATATCCTGCCGGAGGTCGATAAAATCGCTGCCGATACCTCGCCGCAGGTGACGTAATCCGAAATCCTGCGCTCGTTTCGCACCGCGCTCGCCGCCTGATACAGCCTGTCCCACTGCCATTGGTCCTTGGTTATGCTGCTCACATGGCCCGTCCGCTTCTCGTGCATCAACGGCACATCCACGCCCTCTGACTTCCACTGATAGCGGAATCCGCATTTTTCCTGGACGCGCTTTGACCTGCTGTTGCCCTCAAAATAGCCGATCCAGACCTTCGACATGCCGATATCCTGAAAAGCATGCCGCAGCATTACGCCAACCGCCTCCGGCATTATACCCTGTCCCCAGAACGGCTTCCCTATCCAGTAGCCCAGCTCGCATTCGTCGTCGCGCTCGGTCAGGTCGGTGTGCCCGTTCAGCTTCAGCTCGATCGCGCCGATGGGAGTCTTGTCGGGCTTCAGGCATATTGCGTAAGCCTCAGGCCCGCACAGCACAGTCTGAATAATCGACCGGCTTTCATCGATGCTCTGGTGGGCAGGCCAGCCTGCAATCGGACCGACATCCGGGTCTTTCGCATACTCGTATAAGTTCTCTGCGTCGCCGTTCTCCCAGCGGCGCAGTATCAATCGTTTTGTTTCGAGCATCTTCCCGTCCCTCGCTTTTTCATATCGTCTGAAAGAACTCCACCTGCTCCCCCAGCGGCCCGTAGCAGAAGGCGACGATCGCGTGATACGGCTCGGAGATTGCCTTCGGCCCCAGGAAGACCTGATAGCCCGCCTTTCTCACCGTCTCCGCGCAGGCCGCGGCATCGTCCACCGCAAAGGCGATATGGCGGATCGCGCCGGTCTCGTGGCTGCCCGGTCCGTTTGTGAACACCTCCAGCAAGCCGCGCCCGGTATCCAGCATGATGCCCTCCGGCCATTCGTGGACGACCGGCAGTCCGAGCGCATCGCAGTAAAACCTGCGCACATCGGGAAGCTCCGCCGTCGTGCACTTCATGGAGCAGTGGTGTATGCCGTTGATCTTCATCTCCCGCCACATCCCATCCTCTCCGGTCCCATCGCGCCGGAGGTATACCGCGCGTTGAACTCCATATTGATCTCGCGCAGTTCCTTCCGCCCGTCAATGTAATCCTGATACATTTTAATCAAGCCGGGGCTGCACCCGTCGCACAGTCCCTCGATATTCCCAATAGACTCGGCGACGATTTGTTCCCTCTTCTCGCGGGTCGTATCCGCAATCAAAACGCTTTTCATTTTGGCCACCTTCTGAATCCATCCGGACGGTTACTGGTAATGCTATTCTTATTATGTCATCCCTGCATCTTCGCCTTCATCTTTTCAACTTCCACAGCAATCTCCCGGAGAAGCTCCGTCTCCGTGATTCCACATTCAAAATTCCCTTTGCGATATACGATTTTCCCGTTCACGATCGTTGCGTCTATGTTCTCTTCTGATGAGGCATAGACGACCGTCGCCTCCGCGTCGTGATTAGGGAAGGACTTCAGATGTCTCGGGTCAAACAGTATCATGTCAGCTTTCTTGCCGATTTCCAGGGTACCGAGCCTGTCCTCCATGCCGATGGCTCTGGCGCCGCCGCACGCCGCCATCCGAATGACCTGATCGGCCGTGATCACGGAAGCGTCCCGATGGATCCCCTTCTGGATGAGCGCCGCCAGCTTCATCGTTTCCAGCATGTCGGTGCTGTTGTTGCTGGCCGCGCCATCGGTGCCGAGCGCAACATTGACGCCTGCCCTCAGGTTCTCTGGGATCGGCGGAATACCTGACCCAAGATACAGATTTGGCGCCGGGTTGTGGCTGATCGATACCCCGTGTTCCGCGAAGCGCCGGATGTCGTCCGGGGTCAGGTTGACGCAGTGCACAGCGAGCATCCTGTCGGTCAGGAATCCGATCTCCTCCAACAGATCGACGATGTCCTTCCCATAATACCGAAAGCACATCTCGTTGTCCACTTCCGTCTCCTTGAGATGCATCGAGTAGCGGACATTCTCGCTCTGGCAATACTCCAGCATGGTCTGGTATCCCTGTTTTGTCGTCGACCACGTCACATCGGGACCAGTCCAGATGGACAGCATGTCATCCTCGTGATACCGTTTCCTCAGCGCCTCCACTTCGTGCATGGCCCTGTCCGCCGGTTCAATGAATATGGACGGCATGCCGTATTCTTCGCCGGTATCCTGAAAGGTTCGAATGAACACGCTTCGGATTCCCGTAGACCGCATCCCTTCAATGCAGGCGTGCGCCAGATCGGGATCCTGGTTCGTATAGAAAAACTCGCAGATGGATGTGCAGCCGCTCTTCAGCGCTTCCATGCACGCGAGCTGCGCTGCCAGCATATGCTGACGCGGCGTCATGATCTGTCCATAGGGCAGCGCGGACAGATTCAGCCACTCGATCAGCCGGTGATCCGCGCCCAGGCCCTTGAGGAAGGACTGGAAGATGTGAATGTGCGTATCGATAAACCCCGGAAACAGGATCATTCCATCCGCGTCGATTTCCTGAATACCACGACACCTATCAGGTAAGTCTTCTCCGACCCACGCGATTCTGTCTCCCTGTACGGCAACGTTACCGCGGTTGATGACGCGCTTGTCCCGATCCATGGTATGGATCATGGCATTTCGTATGACCAAATCATATGTGTTCATTGGGTCACCTCATGAATCATTCTTCTGACACTTTCTTCGAACTGCTGGCCATCCTCCACTGTCCGTTTCGCCGGCCCCTTTCAAATGTAGATGGTCATATTATCTCATACTGAAGCAGTTCATACTTCAGCTTGGTTTCCTCGTCTATGGCCTCCGGCAGCAGCGCGCGGGCAATGAACAGCGGTTCCTCTTCCGCATCCGTCCGCTTCAGCCAGGCATAGTCCCCGTCGATGCGGGATACCACATAATACTTTGTTTCCATCTGCGTACCTCATTCTATTTTAATAAGGGTAATCACGACCACAATCTGCCGATTCATTCATCGCTTCCTCATGATAAACACTATCTTCTCCCGGACTTCCATCTCCCGCAGGGCTTCCAGGAGCAGCCGCACAGCGCCCTGCGTTTCCGGGATGATCCTGTAAGTCCCACGCAGCGCCGACAAATCCCTGACAGTTTCGTCCATGCAGGAAAACAGTATGGAATCGCTCAACAGCACTTCCAGCATGATGACGATATTGAAGCCGTCGATAAAGACGTCCCTGCCCCGATACCGCGGATACCTCTTTGCGGCTGCGTTCCGCCAACTGCTCCTTGGTTGCCAGCCTCCGCATGATGGCAAGCCGCTGGCGCTCGGACAGCAGGAAATGGTTCCCGACAAACGTCGCGGCCTGCTTCAGGTCATAGCCTTCGTTGATCAGGTATCCGACATGGCGGGAAGCCGTTCACATTTTCTCCAGCGCCGCGGGAGAGAAGTTTCTCTCGTCCTCCGGCACATAACCGCGCTTCGCGTTCATAATCATCAATCCAAGGCGATCTCTTCACCAGCCGCAACGATCATCCTTCCCGGACCGCTGAACTGTTCGGCTCTCTCCACATCAAACAACTTCCCCGGAGCCATGTGATAGGGAATGCTGTGCCGCGCGTTGACAAGCGCCGCGCAGGCGCTGGCCTCCGCAATATCCATATTGTACTTCCCGTCGCAGCAGAAGAAGGCATAGTCGATGTTCCGCTTTGCAAGCTCCGCCATCTGGTCCGTCGTGGAGGTGTCGCCCGTGGCATAGACGGTTATGCCGTCGGACAGCATGATCAGCCATCCCACGCAGACATTGATGTCGTGGTTTGGGTTGTTCCCGGCCTGCACCGCCTCCACCGTCGCATAGCCGAGGTCAAATGTCCTGTACTCTCCCTTCACCAGCGCCTCCGTGTATTGGATGATCCTGCAATCATCAGCGCGGTTTTTGATGAGGTCAACGGCGGTGTGGTCCGCGTGGCCATGAGAGATCAGTATCAGATCCGCCGGCAGATCGTAACCCTCGCCGGCATACGGATCGATGTAGATGACCTTCCCCTCGGTCGTCACGATGCGCAGGCTCCCATGCCCCTGATACAGCAGCTTTGACATAGCCTCTTCCCCCTCAGCTATCATTGTCGTGCAGAGCAACATCAAACAAATCACGCTTGCCAGCAGCTTTTTCACGTCATTTTCCTCCAATCAAATGTAAAGACGACCTGATACGCCGCGCCATCCAGTTCCTCATGATTGGCATCGAAATATTCCCGCGCCGAGTTCCAGGAGACGATGTCCGAATCGATTACGACGTCGTATCCCGACCCACCGCCATCGAAGGAATGGAAGGAGAGGATGGCCGGTTGGCTTCCGGTCATATCATTGCCACCTGCCGCCTGACCTGCCGCGAACCCGGATAGAAACAGCATGGCCATAAAAATCATCATAATGCGTCTCATAGGTCCTTCCGGTGATCTCATAGTCCATCTGCCGATAAAACCCGATCTTGTTTTCCCGGCTCTCTACGACCGCCTTTGCGCAGTTCATCTCTTCCGCCCATTCCTCGCAAGCCCGGACAACCATCGTCCCAATGCCCAGATGTCGATACTCAGACAGAACGACCACCCGCCCGATCATCACACTCGCCCGATCGAGAGCATACATCCGCGCCGTGGCGATCGGGAAACCATCATCCGTCACGACGATGTACTTTGTTTCCGGCCCGTCGTGCGCGTCAAACTCCTGCCGCAAAGCATCAGGACAGAAGGTCGGATGACGCGCACATGGCCCCCATGCCACTGCTCCCTCGGATACCCTTCCCTCAGCTTCTCCTTTTCCTCCTCTGACATGTCGGCATAAACCCACGAGTTCAGCAACCGCTCGTTCTTACAGCCCATCAGTCGATCATAATTCTCGTGATTGCCGGGTATGAACAGCGTGGTGAACGGCCTGTTCTCCAGCCAATCCAATGCCTGCGCTTCTTCCGGGGACTCAGACGCGCTTTTCTTGTCCGTGTGCCAGACGCCACCGAAATCGCCGCAGATCACCACATAATCCTCTTAACCCATTTCCTTCTGTTCCGGGACGGATTCTGCGCTGAAACGGCGCATAAAGCCGTCTACCGAAAACCTGCCGTGTGGCTGACCGCCGTGCGTATCGCCTGTAACAAAGATCGCCATTTCGTTCTCTGCTCATTGTGAAGCAGCTCAGTTATTGAACCCGGTACTGCCGTTGCTCACGGTTCTATGATACCAAATACCAGATGTTTTTTCAACCAGTTTTCGCCGTTTCTATTCCTTCCATGGAGAGTTATAATACAGCCTGCGCCGCGTGGTGCAAGCAGATGTTCTTGCTCAGCCGAAGCGGCGGTCAACACCATTATTTGGAGGCGAACACTCGATGCGGCCATTGATTTTCCTCGTCATTGATGCCGTTGCGACGGGCAGGAATATCGCCCACCTTCGATACTCTCCATGCACAGCGGCAGCTTTGAGTGCCGCGAGGACGGGGCGCTGTTTGAGGTCAGGATCGGACTGCCCATGAAAGATGGTTAGAAAATGAATTCCGAACTGTTTTTAAGCCTCCCGCTTCATACTGGCTTTCTCCTGCGTCATCAGCGCGCTGGGCTTCTTCTGCGCCAGGCCCTTCATCACGATGATCTCCCCCGGCGCCAGCGCGGAGGCGGTTCGGCTGTTCTCGTTCTCCTACCTTGTGGGCTGGATCGACATGTGCTTCTCATCATATTTCACCGCGCTGGATCGCCCCGTTCGTTCCCTGCTGGTATCCTTCTTCGGAACGCTCGTCTTTCCGCTCGCTTTTCTCTTTCTTCTCACCGCGAGATGGGGCCTCAACGGCATCTGGCTGATGGCCTCCGCGTCCGCCACCGCCAGCGGAATGCTGACATTGGGCTTTGCCTACACATTGAAGCTGGATGCGCATACGACCTGCAGGCAAAGCTGGAGAAACGGCTCATGCGCCACGTAGCGTCCTATGCCACCGTGGCAAGGGACACACTGAATGCGATACGCCGGTACAATATGCAGCAGTATGGCATGATCTCTAACAGCCTCGCGATGGATACGCTGCATACCATCTGCTGCGAACGTCTGGAGCATCCTGAGAAGGACGACGAGGTTTCGCAGGAGGCGAAAGCCTAAGCGGCACAGCGGACAATAAATGAGAACTTGCCAAATCGCACTGGCTGCATGGATCCCTCCGGGCGGGCGATGAGGTGGAACCAGCCGAATCATCTTGTCGAATTCATCCGTGAGGTGTCGCACAGGAGGGTGACCATGGGGGAGGGCTGTTTGATACCGATGAAACGTTGTTCACCCGACACCGTGCATAAAGCCTCGTAAGCCCACAGGTGTTCATTGCCATAACCCTCTCGGAGAGCAGGATAAGGGGTTTCCGTCGGCTATGCCGACCGTCAGGCCGTGGAGACGCAGTCGAAACCGGCATGGCGTCAGAAACCCATTATCCTGTTTTGTTCCTCCATGGGCTCTTGAGCGTTTTCGGCGCGCAAGCCAATGAAAGCCCCGGCGGGGCCGGTTTTTCTGATGTATGCAACTTCAAAAAACGACAGATTGCAACCGGTTTGATTCCTGCTCAATAATCGTCTGACCCCCGCCAGCTATGCCGCTTGCCAGGCAACATAGTCGTCGGGGGTCAGTGAGGCTGTCCCGGCACCTATGACCGGGTACAGCGTAGGAAAATCACATCTGGGGAGCCATGCCGGGCCTCATCTGATTGCCATTCTGCCGGTCGGGATACTGCTGCTGGTTGCCAGGCATCTGGTTCTGACCGCCATTCATGCCGGGCCTCATCTGATTGCCGGGGAACTGTTGTTTACCGTCCGTCCTGCCGTTGTTACGGGGCGTTGCGCCACTCTGGGCATCCGGTCGCTGATCGTCCTGCGGCATCATCTGTTGGCAGCCACCCATCTGTCCACGCATTCCGGGCATCTGCTGGCAATCATGCTGCATGCCATTCTGCTTGCCACTACGGCCACCCTGCATGCCGGGGAACAGCTTCGACTTACCCTTCTTGTCAAACTTGTAACCGCAGCTCGGGCATTCGCCGTTCTTTGCCGCAATCCTCTCCTTGACACTGTTCAGAATCAGGTCGGCCTGCTCCTGTGTGAGGGAACCTTCCTCGACGTAGCCATCCAGTTCCTCTTCCAAGTCGTCCAAAGCCTTGTCCTGCTTTGCGGCACGGTAGGCATCCATGGCGGCCTTCAGGTCGTCGGTGGGTGCGGTGTTGGACGCGACGTCGTTCACATCTTCCGTGGGGATAGCCTCCACGGCATCTGTGCCGTCCGTCGGAAGAGTGCCCGGGACTTCCTCTGCCATAGCCACACAACTCAGGGCAAGCGCCAGGACAAGAGTGAGAGTGATAATAGTACGCTTCATATTGATTCAGCTCCTGTTCGATTTGATTTCGGTGGGGAGGGACTGTTGCTCTCCCCTGTCGATGGTTGAATTATAGCGCCGAAGCCTGAAATGAAGCTTAAAAAACCAGTGAACGATCTGTGAACATAAACAGTCTGCTAAAAAAAACTCCGGCCGGTAAGATTACCGGCCGGAGCAGCGCTTATTCACCTATGATCTGAGATCGTCAGGCCTTCCCGTTTACAACAATCTTAGCTGCTCTACGCCCAAAGGTCATGGTGCGTCCGCAGGCCAGGCCGGTGAACAGGTTCGGGTAGTTGTTGGCAAAGAAGCCGCCGGTGCAGTCGCCGGTCGCCCACAGGCCTTCGATGGGCGTGCCGTCCTCGCGGATGACCTGCATGTCGGTGTTGATGCGGCAGCCGTCCAGCGTGGTCAGGTGCCAGGCGCAGGTACGGATGCCGTAGAAGGGCGCGGTGTCCACAGGGGTCATGCGGTGGATGCTCTTGCCGTAGTCCTCGTCCACGCCCTTGGCGCACAGTTCATTGTAGCGCTCCACGGTCTTGACGAACTCGTCCGCGGGGATGTTCAGCTTCTCGGCCAACTCCTCCAGCGTGTCGGCCTTCTGCAGGTAGCCCAGCTCCAGATGTGACTTCTCACCCTCGGTCATTTCCTTCCAGCAGGCGTCGTAGCCCCGGTTGGAGATGGCGCCGTTATCGAACGGGAACAGGCGGCAGCAGCCCACCTCGTCGAACTGCTCGCAGTACTGCTTGTTGTTGGCGTCGAACACGTCCACATAGGTGTGGTACGGCTGCATGTACATGGAGTGCAGCATGAACTCATAGGGGCCGGACTCGTTGCAGAAGCGCTTGCCGTTCAGGTTGACCTTCAGGAAAGGCTGCTCGCCGAACCAGTACCACTTGCCGTTGGTCTTGTAGCCGGCGGTTTCGTTCGGCAGCACGGAGCAGCGGTTGAACATCATGGAGGCGTGGCAGGGGTCCATCTCGCCGCCCGCCCACAGCATGGCCTTGATGCCGGAGCCGTCGCAGGTGGAGCCGATGGGCACGTTGGCCTTCATCTTCATGGTCATGGGCTGCAGCGCCAGCATCATGTCGGTGTTGGTGGCATAGCCGCCGGTGGCCATGATGACGCCCTTGGAGGCATTGATGCGGATGTAGTGCTGGTCGTTCTGATCCTGGGCGATGATGCCGGTGACCCTGCCGCTTGCGTTCTGCTCCAGCTTCACCAGCGCCGTGGACAGCTTCCACGCCACGCCCAGCGCGTCGCAGTGGGCCTGGAAGGTGGAGTTGGTGCTCACGTCGTCGCCGGCGGCCTCAGTCTTGTGCGGGCTGTGGCCGGTGGCATACGCCTTGTCGCGCTCGGGATGCTTCTGGTCGCCGATGCCGCCTTCAAGGCTCATAGTCCAGTTGCCGGTCTTCTCCATCAGATCCGTCAGCCAGTCCACCATCTCGCCTGAGTTGTCGATCCAGACTTTCACAAGATCGGAATCCACATAGCCGCTGGCGTAGCGCACGATGTCCTGCAGCGCCTCGGTCTTGTCGATTTCAAACTCCGGGAAATCCTTGAACGCTTCGAGCTGTAATTTGGAGTTGATCGCGCCGATGTCCTCACGGATGCCGGTGGGGGTCTCGCGCTTCTCGACGACCAGCACCTTCGCGCCCTCCTCGGCGGCGGTCATGGCGGTGATCCAGCCGCCGGTGCCGCAGCCGACGACCAGCACCTCGGTGTCCAGGGTCTCGGTGATGTCGGATTCCGCGACTTCGGGGGCCTCGCCCAGCCAGTCGGCACCGCCCTCTTCCTTCACAGACAACTCCACGGTGGTGCCGGAAGCCTGGGAAATGCACGCGGCGGCGGCGGTGCGGATGGCGTCGCTGGTGACGGTGGCGCTGGTCACGGCGTCCACGTCCGCGGACTGCGCAGCCAGTATCGCCGCAGCCATGTCCTCGCCGATCAGGCCGCCGATAGACGGGGTCTCGCCGGAGACGTCGATCTGCACGTCGGTGATGGCGTCGGCGTCAAAGGTCATGGTGACGGTCACATCGCCGGCGATGCCCTTGGCCGACGCGGAGTAGGTGCCGGGGGTGTACTTGCCCTCGGCCAGCGCCATGCCGCCCATCAGACCGGCGGCGGCGACGGACGCGGTTCCAACCAGCGCGCCCTTCAGAAAACTCCTTCTTGAAATGTCCTTCATAAGCATCCTCCTTGTATTCATGCTCCCCGTGGTTTGAACACAGGGTAATATTATTTTATCGCACCCTTTTTCAGGATGCGGTTTCCAATGGCTGAGATGAATTCGGATTTGTTCAAAGTAGGGAGTCTCCTTTCGGGTGGTGGCAACATCCACGTGTGGTGGTGGGATGTGATCAGTATAGCAGAAATTGACGGGGCTGTCTACCGTGAAGTATGTCTATGAACCGCGTATTA
>CADASI010000147.1 GCA_902790525.1 uncultured Eubacteriales bacterium | reverse complement strand
AAAGGGCAAGAAGGGCTACGTGGGCATCAAGGGCCTCAGCAGGGGCTCCTGCAGGGTGTACGTGCTGACCAATAACGGCGTCTACGATACCTTTACGGTAAATGTGCAGGCGGCAAGCAAGTAGTCAACAAGACAGATCGACGGCCCCGGGCGCTTGCCCGGGGCCGTCGCTTATCTCAATACACGATCACCTTCGTATTTCTGGGGCAGTTGCTCCACACCCACTTGGCGTCGTCCACGCTCAGCCGCACGCAGCCGTGGGAGGCGCGGCGGCCCAGGTTATTGACGCTGGAGCGTGTCACGCTGCCCTCCTTTGAGCCGTACAGCACGGAGTGGAACATGATGTCGCCCTGGATATAGAAGGCGTACTGCGCCCAGCAGTCGAACTTCTTGAAGTAGTGCCAGCGCGCGCCGGGGCCGGTGCCGTTCTCATAGGTGCCCAGCGGCGTCTCGTTGCCCTTCCGGCCGGTGGAGCACTTCATGGTCTTCACCAGGTCGGTGTATTCGTTGTTCTCGTCCAGCCCGTAGGCGTACACCTTCTGGTCCTTGACGGACACCTTGAGCACGTAGGGCTTGAGCGCCTTCAATGCGTTCTCGTCAAACAGCGTCCGGAGCGTCTGCGTGTCGGCCACGCCGGTCTGCTCCAGCCCGTGGCGCTTCTGGAAGTCCCGGACCGCCTTGGCCGTGCCCTCGCCGTAAGCGCCGTCCAGCGTGCCGTCGTAGTACTCCAGCAGGTTGAGACGCCGCTGCAGGCGCACCACGTCCCGCCCGCTGGAGCCGTCGGAAAGCGTCTCGGGCACCGCCGGGAAGCTGTCGGCGTAGAAATCCTCCAGCAAAATCGGGTCGGCCACACCGTTTATGACGGTGGAGGGCGTCGCCCCGCCGGTTCCGGCCAGGGTCTCCGTCTCCATCTCCTGGAGGTACTTTTGCAGGTTCTCGACGCCGATCTTTGTGGACGCGCCGTAGTTGCCGTCCACGTTGATGGCCGCGAAGCCCAGCACCCGCAGGCGCTTTTGCAGCCGCGAAACCTCCTCGCCCGAGGCCCCCTCGGACAGCATGGCGTTGTCGGGCCGCCGCGCGTCGGCGGAGAACAGAAGCTCCTGCGTGGCGATGTCGGCGATGCCGGTCTGTATCAGCCCGTTGTAATACTGGAATATCCGCAGCGAGCGCATGGTGCCCGCGCCGAGCTGGCCGTCGGCGGCGTCGGTCATATAGCCCAGGTTGGCGAGCCGTCGCTGCACCCGGAGCACCTGATCGCCGCTGTCGCCGCTGTTGAGTATCCCCAGCGCCGACTGGAACTTCTCCGAGAAGGCGTAGGCCTGCAAAAGCGGGTCGGCCACACCGTCCACCGCCGTCTCCGGGCCGAGCGACGGCTCGGGCGTGGGCACGGGCGTCACGATGGGCACCTCGATGGACAGCGGCACCACGTAGGGCGCGGGGGTGGGCGTCGCCGTGGGTTGCGGCGTGGGCGTGGGGTCGGGGCGGTTGTCGATCAGCCCCTGCTCGATCACCCGCACGTGCTGCTCCAGCGCCTGCACCGCCTTTTCGGTGTTCGCCCCGTAGTGACCGTCCGCCGCGCCGCTCAAAAAGCCCAGCTCGATCAGCCTGCGCTGGAGCCGCTGGGTGGCCGCGCCGCTGCTGCCCGATTGAAGCTCCGGGTAGTACGGCACGCTGGCGCTGACGGACTTGATCATCAGGTTGTCGCTCTGCCACACGGACAGGTCCACCCAGTCCCCCTGGGCCGCCTTGCGACGCTCCACGAGGCCGTTGGCCACCACGTTGGCCAGCGATTCGGAGTCCGCCTGCACCGACTGCACCGAGTCGGTCACCACCGATTTCACCCAGTCGCCCACCTCGGCCCACTGGCTGTCGGAAAGCGGCAGATTCACCAGTTCGAAAACCACCTCGACGTTCAGCACATCCCCGCGGGTGCTCACCAGCTCCACGTCGTGGGCCTTCTCGCGGACCTCCGCCCCCTCGGGAATGCTCAAATCGTATGTGATCGTGGTCGTCGACGGTATCTCCGACGCATCCAGCAGCGCCGTCAGGTCCGCCTTCCACGCTTTTGTATCCTCGGCGCTTCCGTATGTCCCGGCCGACAGCGCCAGCATCATCACAAGCGCCGCCAGCAGCGTTTGCTTCAATCGTTTCATCCTTGACCTCCCATCCTTAAGGGTATAACCCATAGACGCGCAGCGCCCCGGTTTTGTTGCATTGTATACTGCCATATGTACCCATTATAACCGCGCATCTTCAATTCCCCGTGAATCTGCGTTGAACAATTTGAGACGGGAGTGTGGCAAAACAGAAAGGACCCAGGGGGATGCACCCTCTCCCCTGAATCCTTTACACTCTGGAACCTTACATTCTGCTTCGGTAGTCCTGCAAATCGTGAAAAATCCTGTCCACAACGGCGACATCATCATCCACTCTGTACAGCATGAAATATCGGTGCCGGCTCAGATGAATCCTTCGATATTCCCGCCGGGCGAGATTCGGATCATCGTCCAGCTTGAGACTGCCCGCAGAGCGCGTCAGGCTGTCGATCGTCTCCTGAAAGTCCTCCAGCAGGCTGATCGCCGCCTCCCGGTTCCTCTTACGATAAACCAGGTACGACAAGACCCCGTCAAGGTCCTGTTCCGCGTCCAAAGTCAGCACGACACGATAGCGCTCACAGCCCATAGCGCGCCCTCATATCGTCGATCACGGATGCCGCAGGACGAACCTTCCCCTCTTCCGCATGCCGCCGGGCGACGTCAAGCCGGTCAAGGAACTCCGATTCGGACAGCGGCTTCACGATATCCTCGCCGGGCACGCGGCTGACCAGCCGCCGCACGAGGCCGTTGATCGCCAGCAAATCCTCCTCGGGCAAGCGCCGAAGCATCTCCACCGTGCTCTCAAAGGTCGTCATATCACACCACCCTTTCTGACACGATTATAGCATATCGCAACCGGTCTTTCAAGCATGAAAGCGGCGCTCCCGCGTCCGGGAGCGCCGCCTGTAAGATTCCTCAATCCACCCACTCAAAGTGATTGCAGATCACCTGCACGTCGTTGGAGGCCACGTGGATCACGCCGCCCACGACGTGGGCCTTTCGGGTATTGCCCTTTGCGTCGGTGACGCGGGCCTCGCCGTCCCCGAGGGAGGCGGCGTAGTCGATATGGTTGGGTAGTATGCACACATCGCCGCCGGTGGTGCGCACGATCACCTTTTCGGCGTCGTCATTGAAGTACTGGCCCTGGGGATTGACGATGGTCAGATGAATCACAGCCATGCTCACTCACCCTTTTTCGCCTTGGCGACGGCCTCGTCGATGGTGCCCACGAAAAGGAAGGCGCTCTCGGGCAGGTCGTCGTGCTGGCCCTCGATGATCTCCTTGAAGCCGCGGATGGTCTCCTTGAGGGGCACATAGCGGCCCTGCATGCCGGTGAACTGCTCGGCCACGTGGAAGGGCTGGCTCAGGAAGCGCTGCACCTTGCGGGCGCGGGCGACGATCAGCTTGTCCTCGTCGGACAGCTCGTCCATGCCCATGATGGCGATGATGTCCTGCAGCTCCTTGTAGCGCTGGAGGATGGACTGCACCTGGCGGGCGACGTCGTAGTGCTCCTTGCCCACGATCTCGGGGGTCAGTATGCGGCTGGTGGAGTCCAGCGGGTCCACGGCGGGGTAGATGCCCAGCGACGCGATGGAGCGGCTCAGCACCGTGGTGGCGTCCAGGTGGGCGAAGGTGGTGGCCGGGGCGGGGTCGGTCAGGTCGTCGGCGGGCACGTAGACCGCCTGCACGGACGTGATGGAGCCCTTCTTGGTGGAGGTGATGCGCTCCTGCAGCGCGCCCATCTCCGTGGCCAGCGTCGGCTGGTAGCCCACGGCGGAGGGCATGCGGCCCAAGAGCGCCGACACCTCGGAGCCGGCCTGGGTGAAGCGGAAGATGTTGTCGATGAACAACAGCACGTCCTGGTTCTCGCGGTCGCGGAAGTATTCCGCCATCGTCAGCCCCGACAGGCCCACGCGCATGCGGGCTCCCGGCGGCTCGTTCATCTGGCCGTACACCAGCGCCGTCTTGTTGATGACGCCGGATTCCTTCATCTCGTTGTACAGGTCGTTGCCCTCGCGGGTGCGCTCGCCCACGCCGGAGAACACCGACAGGCCGCCGTGCTGGGTGGCGATGTTGTTGATGAGCTCCATGATGATGACCGTCTTGCCGACGCCCGCGCCGCCGAACAGGCCGATCTTGCCGCCCTTGGCGTAGGGCGCGATCAGGTCGACGACCTTGATGCCGGTCTCCAGGATCTCGGTGATGCCCTCCTGCTCGTCATAGGCGGGGGCGGGGCGATGGATGGGCCAGCGCTCCTTCACCTCCGGCGCGGGCAGGTTGTCCACCGGCTCGCCCAGCAGGTTGAACACGCGGCCCAGGCACTCGTTGCCCACGGGCACGGAGATCGGCGCGCCGGTGTCCACGGCCTCGATGCCGCGGCGCAGGCCGTCGGTGGAGGACATGGCGATGCAGCGCACCACGTTGTCGCCGATGTGCTGGGCAACCTCGGCCACGACCTTGCGGCCTTCATTATTGATTTCGATTGCCGACAGCAGGTTCGGGAGCTGGCCGTCGCCGAAGCGGATGTCCAGCACCGGGCCGATGACCTGCACGACAGTACCGATGTTCTTTGCCATTGTTCTATCTCCTATGATAATATCAATGCTCCGCGCCCGCGACGATCTCGGTGATCTCCTGGGTGATGGAGCTCTGGCGCGCGCGGTTGTAGCGCAGGCTCAGGTCGTCGATCATCTCGCCGGCGTTCTTGGTGGCGGAATCCATGGCCACGCGCCGGGCGGCCTGCTCGCTGACGAAGGAATCGCAGGCGGCGGCGTAGATCAGCCCGCCCAGATACTGGGGCAGGAACTCCTTCAACAGCGCGTCGGCCCCGGGTTCGCACAGCATCTGCCGGTTGGTGCGCTCCTCCTCGGGCGCGTCCCGGGTGTCCAGCGGCAAGAGGGGCTTTAGCTTGGTCCTCTGGGTCAGTATCGACACGAAGGACGTGTAGGCCAGCACGATCTCGTCGTATTCGCCGGAATCGTAGCCCGCCATCACGCGCCGCGCCACGGCGTCGCATGCGTCGATGGACATGCCCTCCACCTTGTCCACACCGGCGACCACGTCCAGGCCCCGGTGGGCGCAGTAATCCTTGGCCTTGCGGCCGATGGGGATGAAGCGGCAGTCGGCGTCGCGCATATCCCACTCCACCCGCTTGAAGATGTTGGCGTTGTAGCTGCCGGCCAGGCCGCGGTCGCCCGCGATCAGTATATAGCAGCGGTGTTTGATCTCCCGCGGCACCACGTAATCGCTCTGCGCGCCGGTGTTGTGCAGGGCGATGTCCCACACGGCCCTGCGGGCCACCTTCATGTACGGGCGGCTCTGCTCCATGCGCACGCGCGCGCCCCGGAGCTTGGAGGCGGCCACCAGCTGCATGGCCTTGGTGATCTGCATGGTGCTCTCAACACTGCGGATGCGCAGCTTGATATCCTTCATGGATGCTCCGGCCATGGGATCACTCCTTCTCGTGCAGCTTGATGAAGTCCGCGGTGAAGGACTTGATGGC
>CADASI010000146.1 GCA_902790525.1 uncultured Eubacteriales bacterium | reverse complement strand
TGGCGGCTTATTTACTATGCCTTCCTTCTTCCCCGGGCCGATCTCTATTCCCTCTGCACTCGGTTGGCTGTTTTCGCTTGCATTGTACGGAAACTCAAGCCTTTGTGACCTTGACTTTTCCCTTACGGTATGGGATAATATTATATGCTTTATAGTATGAATCTGATGCGCGGAAACGGTCTGACACATGGAAGGAGACATCATAATGAAACGATTGAGAGTCTGTATCAGCGTCCTTTTGACCATGCTGGTGCTGTTAAACTGTCTGTGGGCCTGCGCGGAAGCCGCTGAGGGCGCTCTGCCGGAAAAGGCTGCCATAGAGGGCGCTGGCTCCGAGGCTGCTCCGCCGGAAACGGCTACATCAGAGGGCGCTGGCTCCGAGGCTGTGCTGACCCTCGCCGACATCGAGGCGCTCGGCGCAAAGGCGCATCTCTACGACGGTCGGATCACCTTCGTGGACGGCGCGTGTACTGAGGCACCCGTACAGAGCATGGAGGACGCTGCGAAGGTCGTGGACGCCATGCGCGATCTGCTGGGCGTCGACGAACGGGTCACGTTCGAGCCGTGGCGCACGCTGACGGATACGGCGGGCAACGTCTATTACGTGTTCCAGGAGATGTACGCCAACACCACGGTGTCCGGCGGCGCGGTGAAGGTGGTGACGAACGCCAAAGGCCACATGCTGGGGCTCGTGGCCAGCGTGGCGGATGAATTGCCCGATGCCGGGGAAGCCGAGGGCATCACCGCCCAGGATGCCGAGAAACTGGTGCTGGAGCACCTGTCTGATGCGGATCATGCCGGAGTCGGGCTGCTGGAAGGCCGAACCGAGAAGGTGATCCTGCCGGTCAACCTGGAGCCTGATCTGCCCCCCAAGGATGATAAGCCGGAGGAACGGCGCTTCGTCTGGGCTGTATACAGTGAAAATCCTTCTACCAGCGTACAGAAGGGGGCGGAACTGCCTTTTCTGGTGCACTACGTCACGATGGATGGCAAATACGTGATCAGCCAGCCCACGATCTGTCCCGGAGACGAGACGGCGACCTCTGGGTATGACGCCGCGTATGTGTTTGCGTTTATGGAACCCGCGGAGTACACCGGCACGGTGAAGCTGTCAGACGGAAGCGAACAGACGATCTCCGTCACGCTGATGCGGGATACCCGGACCGACATGTATTATCTCGGAAACCTCGAACGGCGCATCGCCGTGGCGGATTTCTATGAGTTTATGTACAATAACGGCCGGGTCCGGTTGGAGGCCTCGCCGGACAACACCGGCTGGGACAATACCTGCCTGCTGTCTTTGTACAACTACTGCCGCGCCTGGGACTACTACAATGAGATCGGCTGGACGGGCGGCGACGGCCAGGGCACGCCGACTCTGATCTTGAAGGATTTTTGTAACTTCGACCACGAGCCCATCGACAACGCCTGTTACTCCGGGAGGTTCTATGGGTGGGAGACGTTCGTTTCGAGCGACATCAACGACTATTCCCAGTGTCTGGACGTGCTGGCCCACGAGTTTACCCACTGCGTAACGAACGCCACGATGACCTATAACGACTACTTCAACGACCATGGTGCAATCAACGAGGCCATGAGCGACATACAGGGCAATCTCTGTGAAATGATGGCCAATGCGACGGAGGACACGACCTGGGCATTGGGGGAAAAATCAGCAGCCGGCCTCATTCGCAGCATGAGCGACCCGCACCGGTACGAGCAGCCGGAGCACACTTGGGACGTCTATTACTTCCCGAATGTCAAAAAACCGGTAGATAGCAACGATCACGGCGGCGTTCACTTCAATTCCTCCATACTGAACAATGTGGCTTGGCGGCTGTGCACCGACGGGGGCATGTCGATGGAAGACGCGCGCGCTTTCTGGTTCGCGGTGGACTGTGCGATGGTACCAGGCACGGATTATCCGCAGCTGAGCGAACTGATGCCGTGGGTGCTGAATAATCTGGGCATGGCGAACTATCAGGAGACGCTGACAGCCGCGATGGAAGCAACCCGCATCGGCACAAAGGACATCCCCGAAACCCTCGACGACGACCGGGCGCTGGTGACACTGACGCTGCCGGACGAAGAGCGCTTCACAGATGGACACTGGCTGTTGTACCTGATCAGCGTGGATCCTGAGGGCATCGCGCAACGCTATACCGATATCATGGCGGGCAACGGCGAATACGCCGGTGCGCTCGAGGAGATCCTGGCCGCCATATATGGCATGGAACCGGGGAAGCTTGAAAAGGACGCGCGGGATTACACGGTGGATGAGATACTGGACGCGCTGTTCGCCACGCTGGCCAAAGAATACGGTTCGGGCGACGCAAATACAGCCGCCGACGCAAACGCTGTGCCCGTGGAGAAAGGCGGTACTGTCGAAAACGTGCCGGTGACGGCGGACGACTCAGCCTCCGACGCTGCGCCCGAGGCCGGTGGAAGTGTGATCGCACGCCTGGCGGAACTGTACAAGAAGTACCTGAACGGCCTGATCACTTCAGGCGTAACCGCCGCGGGTGAGGACGGGCGCACGATGCGCGCGGTTCTTCGCCCGGGCCTGACTCTGCCGCTGTTGATTCGGCGGGAAATCGACAGCGAATCCTATACTCACAGCGTAGGCCTTGCAGTCTACACCTTAGGGGAATGGCACGACCTGGCTTCTATCGCTGTGCCGCTCATGGAGATGTTTATGCCCGAAGCGGACGAAAATGCCGCCAACACAGCACAGGCGGGTGGTGATGGAACCTCCACGCCGGCAGGCGATGCGACATCTACACCGGCAAGCGATACGACATCTGTACCGGCGAACGATGGGACTCAAGCTCCGGGTGAGGATGCCGCTCCGGTGCAGACGGAGGGCGGGGACGGCAACCCAATGCTGCAAACGCTTTTCAGCATCCTCTCCACCGCCGAGGGCAGGGGCGCCGTCAGGCGCGCGGTTGACGAACTGGGAGGCATGCTGGCAAGGGTAGTCGACCCGCAGGCGCTCGTTGATCAGATGCTTGTTAGGCTCGGACGCGGCGCGACATTCGAGATTCCCGCAGATGGCCTGGAGGCGGTCGCCGTACTAAAAAACAAGGATTACAAGATTCTGCAGGCCATGATCGGCGTACCGCCCACCCGGGAAAAGGCCTTTGGCGGAAAGGCGACCGTGGATTACGGAACCTCCGAGCTCTACACAAGGGAGGAACTGCGAGCAGCGGTAAAGCAGATCGAAGGCACATTTGAGTCCTTTGACGGTTGTGAAATGCACACCCTGCGCTACGCCGGAGACGTATGCAACAGCAGGGACAACATCCAGTGGCTGAACAGCCTGGACGAGGGCGGGAGCTACGTTCAAGTGGTCGAATTCCTCAGCGATTTCCATTCGCCCGCGCAGGGTGGCGGTGCATGGGAACCCGATAAGGAGTATACTGACTACCAGTGGTGGCTGGCGCGCACACTGGATGGTGATTGGAAGGTGCTGAGCCGCGGGTATAACTAACCTCTGGTCACCTCGTGCTGGAGGAGCTCTTTCCCGTGTGGCCATCGCTCAACGTAAGCAGGCATACAAGGTTTATGTCAACCACACGGGACTGCCTCTCCGGCACTCCGAAAACTAGAGTGTGTTTCTAAAATGCCTGAAGCGCATTTTAGAAACACACTCTAAACTCACAGAAAGCTCAAGCAATAACTCATTACCGACATACAATGGGAGGTTGACACCATGAAAAGAAGAATCATTTCCCTGCTGATCGCATTGATGCTGGTCATGAGCGCTCTCACATGTCTGGCTGATGAGGAATCCGTAGCTACCCCAGAATCCCTTTACCAGGCCGGCGAGGATGCGGTTGATGCCATGGACTATGCCACTGCCCTTGATTATTTCCAGCAGGCGGCGGATCAGGGTTCAGCGGATGCCATACGATCTATCGGCAACCTTTACGCCGACGGTAACGGTGTGGAGAAGGACATTGAAAAGGCCCAGGAGTACTGGCTCCGCGCTGTAGACCTGGGCAATACAAAAGCCCTGCTCAACCTGGGGAATATCTATGCCCGCGGCGAGGGCGTGGAGCAGGACTCCGAGAAAGCACGTGAATTGTACCAGAAAGCGATAGATCTGGGCGATACGAATGGGTATGTTTCCCTCGGCAGCATGTACTATTATGGCTTCGGTGTCGAACAGGACTATGCCAAAGCCATGGAATACTGGCAGCTGGCCGCAGATCAGGACAACACAAGAGCGTTGAATAATATCGCCTATCTGTATGGCCACGGCGAGGGTGTAGAGCTTGATTTCGGCAAGGCGATGGAGTATTACCAGAAAGCCGTCGAACTGGATGATGCGGAGGCGATGGGTGTCATCGGCAACATGTATCTCTTCGGCGACGGTGTGAACCAGGATTACGACAAGGCACTCGAGTGGTATGAAAAGGCTGCGGAGAAAGGTGATGCGCTGGCGCAAGCCAACCTTGGCTGGATGTATCAAAGCGGTACTGGTGTAGAACAGGATTACGGTAAAGCGCTGGAATACTATCAGCTTGCGGCCGACCAGGGTTATGTATCTGCCCAGAGCTGCCTTGGTTACATGTATGAGACAGGCGAGGGCGTAGAGCAGGATTATACGAAGGCGCTGGAATACTATCAGCCTGCGGCAGACCAGGGTGACGCAGATGCCCAGAGCAGCCTCGCTTTCATGTATGAGACAGGCATGGGTGTAGAGCAGGATTTAAAGAAGGCACTGGAATTATATGAGCTTGCGGCCGACCAGGGTGACGCACGTGCTCAGAGCGGCCTCGGTTACATGTATGAGACAGGCACGGGTGTAGAGCAGGACTATGCGAAAGCGCTGGAATACTATCATCTGTCGGTTGACCAGGGAGACGCCCAGGGTCAAAACAACATCGGCGATATGTATGAAAATGGCCACGGTGTGGAGCAGGATTTTGAGAAGGCGATGGAATACTACCAGCTTGCGGCCGACCAGGAGTTTGCCCCCGCGTTTATAGGCCTTGGCGATTTGTACAGGGATGGAAAAGGCGTAGAGCAGAGTCTTGAGAAGGCGAAAGAGTACTATCAGAAAGCGCTGGAGCTTGGGGAAGAGGCTGCCGAGGAAAGGATTAAGGGGTTGGAGTAAAGGACGGGACAACCAGCTAAGCTATACCACCTGCCATACTTGTCGTCGTATCAGATGAAGGGGTAAGAAGTGTCTATGAACACAGCAATCGTCTATTATTCTCAGCACCACGGCAACACGAAGAAGCTGCTGGATGCCATAGCAGTAAAAAACGCTGTTACGCTGATCGATGTGACGGACCAGTCTGACGCCGACCTTTCATCCTTCGATCGTATCGGCTTCGCGTCCGGCAT
>CADASI010000145.1 GCA_902790525.1 uncultured Eubacteriales bacterium | reverse complement strand
GCAGTCCAGCCTGTCCATCGGCAACATCGTGGGCGCGAACATCATCGACCTCACCCTCATACTGCCCCTGTGCAGCGTGGTCTCCGGCAAGGCGCTGCCCATCCTCAGGCAGAACATCGTGCTCGACATGCCCTTCTGCCTCGGCCTCGTGCTGCTTTCGGTGCTGCCGCCGCTGATCACCGGAAAGTTCCACAAGCTCCAGGGCGTCGCCATGCTGGTCGCTTACGCGGTGTACATCGCGCTGCTGTGCACCGTATTCGCCGCTTGAACCGCCGCATGATTTCTGCTATAATACTTCTCGGCATTGATTTAACGGTTTCTTTCTTGACTTTAGTGTAGTAAAGTGATAAACTGATAAAGTAAAAGCCATGGACGGAGGCGCCTGCGTATCATGAATCCCGCACAATACCCGCTCAAGCGGGAGGAGCGCGTGCTGTTTGAGCTGCGCTCGCTCTACCAGAAATACGGCTATGCCCGCTACAAGATGGGCAAGTTTGAGGAGTACGACCTGTACGTGCGCAACAAGGACTTCCTGGTGTCGGACGGCGTGATCACCTTCACGGACACGGACGGCCGCCTGATGGCCTTAAAGCCGGACGTGACGCTGTCGATCATCAAGAACACCCGGGACCGGGAGAACTGCGTGCAGAAGGTGTACTACTCCGAAAACGTGTACCGCATCTCCGGCTCCACGCGGCAGTTCAAGGAGATCATGCAGACAGGCCTGGAGTGCATCGGGGACGTGGACCTGTACAACCTGTGCGAGGTCATATCGCTGGCGGCGGCGAGCCTGGACGCCATCGACCCCGAAAACGTGCTGGAGCTATCGCACCTGGGCGTGATCGCGGCGCTGGTGAACGCGCTTGAGCTGGAGCCGGACGCATCTGAGGCGGTGCTCAAGTGCATCGGCGAAAAGAACGCCGACGGCGTGCGCAAGCTGTGCCCGGGGAGGGACGTCGGGGGCGTGCTGCAGCTGATCTCGGCCCACGGCGACCCCGCGACGGTCATCGCCGCGCTGCGGCCCTTCTGCCGCCAGGGACTGGCGAAGGCGGCGCTTGACGAGCTGGAGACGGTGACGCGGCTTCTGAACCGGCCCAACGTGCAGATCGACTTCTCCACCGTCAACGACATGAACTACTACAACGGCATCGTGTTCCAGGGCTACATCCGCGCCATCCCGGAGGGCGTGCTCTCCGGCGGCCAGTACGACAAGCTGATGCAGCGCATGGGCCGCGAATCCCGGGCCGTGGGCTTCGCCATCTACATGGACCTGCTGGAGCGGCTGGGCGGCGAGGGCCGGGCCTACGACGTGGACACACTGCTGCTCTACGACGAAAAGGCCGACGTGCCCACGCTGAACCGCGCAGTGGAGAAGCTCTCCCGCGAGGGCAGCGTGCTGGCCCAGCGGGCGGTTCCCGAGAAGCTCAAATACCGGCGGCTGGTGCGGCTTGAGGAGGTGGACTGCCATGATTAACGTGGCGCTGCCCAAGGGCAGGCTGGGCGAGAAGGTCTACGGCATGTTCGCCGCGGCGGGCTACGAGTGCCCGTCCATCCTCGAAAATAACCGCAGGCTGATCTTTGAAAACCCTGAAACCGGGGTGCGCTACTTCTGGGTGAAGCCCTCGGACGTCGCCATCTACGTCGAGCGCGGCGCGGCGGACGTGGGCGTGGCGGGCAAGGACATACTGCTGGAGTACCGCCCGGACGTGTACGAGCTGCTCGACTTGAACATCGGCAGGTGCCGCATGGCCGTGGCCGCGAAGGTGGGCTTCCACGACGACACCGAAAAGACGTTGCGCGTGGCCACCAAGTTCACCCGCATCGCCCGGGAGTACTACGCCGGGCTGGGCCGGGACATCGACATCATCCACCTGAACGGCTCCATCGAGCTGGCCCCGATCCTGGGCTTATCTGACGTGATCGTGGACATCGTGGAGACGGGCAAGACGCTTCTTGAAAACAACCTGGAGCCGGTGGAGACCATCGTGCCCATCTCGGCGCGGCTGATCGCCAACAAGGCCAGCTTCAAGTTCAATTCCGGGCGCATCGAAGCCATCGCCGAAGGGCTGAAAGGACAGATCAAATATGATTAGGATCATGAAATACGGTTCCGTCGCCAATGCGGACATATTCGCCCGGGTGGTCCCCGAGGTGGACGTGCAGAAGATCGTCTCTGACATCATATCTGATGTACGCGCACGCGGCGACGAAGCGCTGTTTGACTACTGCGAAAAGTTCGACAAGGTGAAGCTGGATCGCCTGGAGGTCACCGCCGACGAGATCGACGCGGCGCTGTGGGCAATGGAGCCGGCGTTCATCGAGACGCTGGAGACCGCCGCAAAAAACATCCGGCAGTTCCACGAAAAGCAGGTGCGCTCGAGCTTCATCATCACCGAGCGCGCGGGCGTGGTGATGGGCCAGAAGGTGACCCCGCTAGACAAGGTGGGCCTGTACGTGCCCGGCGGTACGGCGGCGTACCCCTCCACGGTGCTGATGGACGCCATCCCCGCGAAGATCGCCGGGTGCGGCGAGATCGTGATCACCACCCCGCCGGGGCGTGACGGAAAGGTCAACCCCGCCATACTGGCCGCGGCGAAGGTGGCCGGCGTGGACCGCATCTTCAAGGTGGGCGGGGCGCAGGCCGTGGCCGCGCTGGCCTACGGCACCTCGACGATCCCCTGCGTGGACAAGATCGTGGGCCCCGGCAACGCCTTCGTGGCCGAGGCCAAGAAGCAGGTGTTCGGCCGGGTGGCCATCGACATGATCGCCGGCCCCAGCGAGATACTGATCGTCGCCGACGGCAAAAGCGACCCCGTGCACGTGGCCGCGGACCTGCTCTCCCAGGCCGAGCACGACAGGCTGGCAAGCGCGGTGCTGGTGACCGACTCCATGGCGCTGGCCGAGGCCGTGCGTGATGAGGTGGAGCGCCAGGTGCGCGCGCTGCCCCGGGTGGAGATCGCCGCGGCGTCCATCGACAGAAACGGCAAGATCATCGTGGCGGACGACCTCGATCAGGCCATCGAAATTGCCAACGACCTGGCCCCGGAGCACCTGGAGCTTTGCGTGGACAATCCCTTCGATTACCTGAACAAGGTCCGGCACGCCGGGTCCATCTTCATGGGCCGCCACTGCCCCGAGGCGCTGGGCGACTACCTCGCCGGGCCCAACCACACCCTGCCCACCGGCGGCACCGCACGGTTCTACAGCCCCCTCTCGGTGGACGACTTCGTCAAGAAGTCCCAGTACACCTACTTCACCCGCGACGCCCTCGCTGCCGTCCGCGACCAGGTCGCCCTCTTCGCCCGGAAGGAGGGGCTCGAGGGGCACGCGAGGAGCGTGCTGAAGCGGTTTGAGTAAAATTGGGAATTGGGAATGGGGAATTGGGAATTACGGTTTGCCCCACTCCAACCAATGATCACTGTCGCAACAGGAATAACGCGGCAGCCGGCATCTTCAATTCCCCATTCCCAATTCCCCATTCCCAATTCATTCACGGAGTGATCACTATGTCCCGCTACCTCATCAACCAGTACCAGTCCCTCGAAGCCTACGTTCCCGGCGAGCAGCCGCAGGACATGCGGTATGTGAAGCTGAACACCAACGAGAACCCCTATCCCCCGTCCCCGGCCGTGATCGAGGCGGCGTCGCGGGAGGCGGGGCGCCTGCAGCTCTACTCCGACCCGGTGTGCGCGACGCTTCGCGACGCCATCGCCGGGCTTTACGGCGTGAAGCGGGAGAACGTCTACGTGTCCAACGGCTCAGACGACATACTGAACTTCGCGTTCATGGCCTTCGCGGGCCGGGGCGGGAAGGCGTACTTCCCGGACATCAGCTACGGCTTCTACAGGGTGTTCGGCGACCTGCATGGCTGCGACTATCGCACGGTTCCGCTGGAGGACGATTTCAGCATCGACCCCGCGAAGTACCACGGGCTGGACGGTCTGATCGTCATCGCCAACCCCAACGCCCCCACGGGCATGGCCCTGTCCGTCGACGAGATCGAGGGCATCGTGCGCACCAACCCGGACCATGTGGTGGTGATCGACGAGGCGTATGTCGACTTCGGCGCGGAATCCTGCGTCGGCCTGACGGCAAAGTACGACAACCTGCTGGTGGTGCAGACCTTCTCCAAGTCCCGCAGCATGGCGGGCGCGCGGCTGGGCTTCGCGTTCGCAAACGCCGGGCTCATCGCCGACCTGGACCGGATCAAGTACTCCACCAACCCCTACAACGTCAACCTGATGACCTGCGCGGCGGGCGCGGCGGCGATTGCCGACAACGCCTATTACATGGCCAACTGCCGCAGGATCGAGGCCACCCGCACCGACACCGCCGAACGCCTCCGGGCGCTGGGCTTTACGGTGCTGCCCTCGAAGGCCAACTTCCTGTTCGCCAAATCCGACCGCGTCGACGGCGACACCCTCTACCGCGAACTCAAAAAGCGCGGCGTGCTCGTGCGCCACTTCAATACCCCCCGCATCCGCGACTATAACCGGATCACGATCGGGACGGAGGGGGAGATGGGGATTCTTGTTTCGAAGATAAGGGAGATATTGGGATAATTGGGAATGAGGAATTAGGAATGAGGAGTTAGGAATGATAGAATGCCTTTCAATATATGGCAGTACGTTGATCCGTAGCCATATAATCAAACAAATCCCGCAGGGATTTGCACCGCCATTCCTAATTCCTCATTCCTAATTCCTCATTCTCCCGCCAACATCAAATAAGACCGGAGGACATAAACCATGCGCGAAGCAGAGATCATCCGCCGCACGGCGGAGACGGACATACGGCTGAGGCTCATGCTGGACGGCACGGGCAAATCGGAGATCGACACGGGCTGCGGGTTTCTGAACCACATGCTGACGCTGTTTGCCAAGCACGGGCGGTTCGACCTGGAGGTCAAGTGCGTGGGCGACACGGACGTGGACGACCACCACTCGGTGGAGGACATCGGCATCTGCCTGGGCCAGGCGTTCGCGCAGGCGCTGGGCGACATGGCCGGCATCGCCCGCTACGCCCACGTCATCCTTCCGATGGACGAGGCGCTGCTGCTGGTCGCCGTGGACGTCTCCGGGCGCGCGCACCTGTCCTATGACGCCGCCATCCCCACCCAGAAGATCGGCGACTTCGACACCGAGCTGGTCAAGGAGTTCTGGCTGGGCTTCGTTCGCAAGGCCAACATCACGCTGCACATTCGCGCCCTCGCCGGCGAGAACAGCCACCACATCGTCGAGGGCATGTTCAAGGCCGCGGCGAGAGCCATGCGGGGGGCGTGCGCTGTTGATCCCGCACTTAGAGGGGAGATTCCTTCGACGAAGGGCGTGCTGTAATTAGGAATTTAGGCGATTGTAAAAGTCAGCACGGAACAGCGAGATGACGGGAACAACAAGCTCGGAATTACAAGAGGAAAGAAAGGGAAAAGAGCGAGAAAGAGAGAA
>CADASI010000144.1:2894-11049 GCA_902790525.1 uncultured Eubacteriales bacterium | reverse complement strand
CGGCAGGTAGTAGTTCATCATGGAGAACATGCCCTTCTTCATCTCGCCGCCGTACCAGGTGTTGATGATGCACTGCTCGCGGCTGGTGACGTTGAAGGCGACCACGGTGTCGGACCTGAGGCCCAGCTCCTTGTAGTTTTCGCACTTGGCCTTGGAGGCGACGTAGGACACGAAGTCGGGCTCGAAGTTCTCAAGCTCCGCCTCGGTGGGCTTGATGAACATGTTCATCACGAAGTGGGCCTGCCAGGCGACCTCCATCACGAAGCGGATGGCCATGCGGGTGTCCTTGTTCGCGCCGCAGAAAACGTCGCAGACGTACAGCTTCTTGCCGGACAGCTCGTCCTTGGCCAGCTTCTTGATCTCCTTCCAGACGTCCTCGGTCATCGGATGGTTGTCGTTCGGATAGCCCTCGGTGGTCCACCACACGGTGTCCTTGGAGTTCTCGTCCATGACGATGTACTTGTCCTTGGGGGAGCGGCCGGTGTAGATGCCGGTCATCACGTTCACGGCGCCCAGCTCGGTCATGACGCCCTTGTCGAAGCCCTCCAGGGAGGGGTCCATCTCGTCCTTGAACAGGGTCTCATAGGAAGGGTTGCGGACGATCTCGGTCACGTCGGTAATGCCGTATTTGGTCAGATCGATATTTGCCATAGTGCATCAAACCTCTTTCTCCTTGTAGTTTGGTATAAGTATAGCACAGGCCCGTAAAGGCGTCAATCATGCTTTTGTAGCTTGCGCATAATCTTAAAATAAGACACAATCGCGACACGTCCGGCGTATTGATTTATTGTGAAAATTGTGTTATATTATTCACGAAGAGGTGATCAGCATTGGGTCAGGAGGAACAGAAGCGCGCGGAGGCCTTTTTGACGCTGTACCGCATGTTCGAGGGCCTGCTGGAGAAGCGCTATGCCGACCGCGTCATGACCACGGGCAGCGTGGTGAAGGAATACCTGAAGGACCCGGACAGCGCGCCGATGCGCACGGAGATCGACCTGTGCCGGGAGATTCGCAATATACTGTCGCACAACACCGAGGTCGACGGCGAAGCGGTGGTGGAGCCCTCCGAGGGCGTGCTTGATCGCATGCGGAAGATCATCGAATACGTCAGGCGTCCGGTGATGGCCATCAACTACGGCACCCCCGCGGACCGGATACTGTTCGCCCATCCCAACGACCTGGCGCTTAACGTCATGCGGCACATGCTCAAGATGGGCTATTCCCACGTGCCCGTGGCGGATAAAAGCGGGCTGATTGGCGTGTTCAGCTCCGGAAGCCTCATGGTGTTCGCGGCGAAGAAGGGTCTAAGCCAGGTCCGGGACGAGCTGCGCGTGGGGGACATGCGCGACGCCATAGACTTCGGCGACGAGCGCAGCGAGCGGTTCATGTTTTTGAGATCGGACGCCACGCTGCTGGACGTGCGGGACGCCTTTGACAAGCGCCGGGAGCGCAATCACCGGCTGGCGGTGGTGTTTCTGACCGCCGACGGCACGCGGCACACCCCGGTCCAGGCCATGCTGACGGCCTGGGACGTACTGCGGGACGACATCCCGATGATTGGAGATCAGAATCATGGAAAACAATAGACCGGAAAGACAGATGATCAAGATCGAGCTACGGCCCGTCAATGTGAATTACAGCCTGGCCATGGAGGAGCTTCGGCGGGAGTACAGCAAGATCGTGGGGGTGTACGAGGCCGCCATACGCGAGATCAACGCCCGGCTCCAGACGCTGGACGCCGAGTTCTCCATAAAGCACCAGCACAACCCCATCCACCACATCGAGACGCGGGTGAAGTCCCTGAACAGCATCGTCAAGAAGCTGCACGACACGGGCATCCCCATCTCCATGGACAACGCCAAGAAGAACCTGCACGACATCGCCGGCGTGCGCGTGGTGTGCTGCTACGTGGACGACATCTACCGCATCGCCGACCTGCTGCTCCAGCAGGACGACATATCGCTGATCCTCGAGAAGAACTACATCAAAAACCCCAAGCCCAACGGCTACCGAAGCCTCCACATCGTGGTGGACGTGCCCGTGTACATGTCCCAGGGCAAGCTGTTCATCCCCGTGGAGATACAGATCCGCACCGTCGCCATGGACTTCTGGGCCACCCTTGAGCACGGCATACGCTATAAGGCCACCGACGAGGTGTCGCAGGGCATCGTCGATCAGCTCCGCGCCTGCGCCGACGTCATCACCGAGACCGACTACAAGATGCAGGAGATCTTCCGCGCCCTCCAGATGGTGCACGACAAGGCCGATATTCCGCCGGAGAAGATCGTGGAGGCGGAGAAGAGGGTTTAGGATTTAGGGAGTAGGGAGTAGGGGCGATGCCCTCATCGCCCGTGGGAACCCTCCCCGTCGTAGGGGCGGCGATGCGCCGCCCGCCCGATAAGAACCATGGATTCTGAACGGGCGGGCGCCGCATCGGCGTCCCTACACATGTTTTACGATTGCCCCTTTTTTCGACGTTTTAACGCAATCAATGTGCAAGCGGGATTGACAGGCCCGGAGCCAAAACACTACAATATAGGTTGTGATATTTCGCGATAAGGGGAGCGTTTGGCAGAATGAAGCCGATTTGATGCGTCCGGGCGCAATGCGGGATTTACAGATACTTTTGGAGGGAAAGACCATGGAACATCCTGAGGCGCGGCGGCGCACCTTTGCCATCATATCCCACCCGGACGCCGGCAAGACCACGCTGACGGAGAAGCTGCTCTTATACGGCGGGGCCATCCGCCAGGCGGGGTCCGTGAAGGCCCGCAAGGCCGCGCGGCACGCCACCTCGGACTGGATGGAGATCGAGAAGCAGCGCGGCATTTCGGTCACCTCCTCGGCGATGCAGTTCGACTATAACGGTTTTCGTATCAACATCCTCGACACACCCGGGCACCAGGACTTCTCAGAGGACACCTACCGCACGCTGGTGGCCGCGGACAGCGCGGTGATGCTCATCGACAACGCCAAGGGCGTCGAGGAGCAGACCATTAAGCTGTTCAAGGTCTGCCGCCTGCGCTCGATACCGATATTCACGTTCATCAACAAGATGGACCGCACCGGCCGCGACCCCTTCGAGCTGATGGAGGACATCGAGTCGGTGCTCGGCATACGCTCCTGCCCGGTGAACTGGCCCATCGGCATCCATGGCGACTTCAAGGGCGTGTACCACCGGGATACCCGGCTGATCGAGCTGTACTCCGGCGGCGATCACGGCCAGGGGCAGGTCAACGTGGAGACCGTGTCCATCGACGATCCCGCCTGCCCGCAGAAGATCGGCCAGGGCTACTACGACAAGCTGGTCGAGGACATCGAGCTTCTGGACGTGGCGGGGGACGAGTTCGACATGGAGAAGATACTCTCCGGCCAGCTCACGCCCATGTTCTTCGGCTCCGCCACCAACAACTTCGGCGTCGAGCCGTTCCTGAACCGCTTTTTGACCTACACCAAGTCACCCACGCCCCGCGTGGCGGAGGGCATCGGGCCCATCGCTCCGGACGACGACAAGTTCACCGGCTTCATCTTCAAGATCCAGGCCAACATGAACCCCGCCCACCGGGACCGCCTGGCCTTCATGCGGGTGTGCTCCGGCGTGTTTGAAAAGGGCATGACCGTGTGGCACTCCTCCAGCAACTCGCGGGTCAAGCTGGCCCAGCCTCAGACCTTCATGGCCCAGGAGCACGAGAGCGTGGAGACCGCCTACCCCGGCGACATCATCGGCCTGTTCGACCCCGGCATCTTCCGGCTGGGCGACACCATATGCACCGGCAGCCCGGTCAGATATTCGGGCATACCGCTGTTCGCGCCGGAGTTCTTCTGCCGCGTGAGCCCCGAGGACTCCATGAAGCGCAAGCAGTTCTTGAAGGGCGTCAACCAGCTCTCGCAGGAGGGCGCGATTCAGACCTTCAAGCGGCCCAACATCGGCCGGGAGGAGATGATCGCCGGCGTCGTGGGCGTGTTGCAGATGGACGTGCTGGAGTACCGCTTAAAGAGCGAGTACGGCGTGAACATCCTCCGCGAAAACCTGCCCTTCCGCTTCGTGCGCTGGGTCGTGGAGACCCCGAAGCCGCTGGAAAAGCTCAGGCTCACCTCCACCACCGCCATCGCCGAGGACCGCGTGGGACGCCCGGTGCTGATGTTTGAAAACGAGTGGTCCATCCGCTTGGCCTGCGAAAACAACGAGGGCCTCGTCCTCGCCGAGACCGCGGACCGAATGACCGCGGATGAGATGGACTAAGAACATTGCAAGGCAATCAACAATTAACGGGAAGTTGACGGGGTAATGGGGAGGGACTAGGGACTAGGGATTAGGGATTAGAAATAGTGGCTGCCGCGCTGTTTCATCCAAGGATTTCAATAGAAATGGCGGTAGCAGCATTTCCTAATCCCTAGTCCCTAATCCCTAATCCCTCCAAATTGATATTTGCCGAACTTAAGCAACCTGCAAACAAAGGGGTCTTATACTTGAACATAACCAGAAACGATTTACGCAACATCGCCATCATCGCCCACGTCGACCACGGCAAGACCACGCTGGTGGACGAGATGCTCAAGCAGGGCGGCGTGTTCCGCCAGAACCAGCAGGTCCAGGACCGCGTGATGGACTCCAACGACCTGGAGCGGGAGCGCGGCATCACGATCCTCTCAAAAAACACCGCCGTACACTACAACGGCGTGAAGATCAACATCGTGGACACCCCCGGCCACGCGGACTTCTCCGGCGAGGTGGAGCGCGTGTTGAAGATGGTGTCGGGCGTGCTTCTGCTGGTGGACAGCTTCGAGGGCCCGATGCCGCAGACGCGCTTCGTGCTGAAAAAGGCGCTGGAGCTCAACCTGAAGGTCATCATCGTGGTCAACAAGACCGACCGCCCCGACGCCCGCTGCGACGAGGTGCTGGACGAGACACAGATGCTGCTGATCGACCTGGGCGCGAACGACGAGCAGCTGGACAGCCCGGTGATCTTCGCCTCCGGGCGTTCCGGCACCGCCACCACCGACTGGCGCGTGCCGGGCAAGGACCTCAGGCCCCTGTTCGACTGCATCCTCAACCACATCCCCGCGCCCGAGGGCGACCCGGACGGAGAATTGCAGATGCTGGTGTCCACCATCGACTACAACGACTACGTGGGCCGCATCGGCGTGGGCCGCATCGAGCGCGGCCACATTGACGCGGGCCAGATGGCCATACGCTGCGTGTACGGCTCGGCCTTCGTGTCGCCGCAGACCCGTCTGGCGGGGCTTTTCGAGTTCGACGGCTTAAAGCGCGTCAACTGCGAGCGCGCCGAGGTGGGCGACATCGTGGCGGTGTCCGGCTTCACGGACCTGCTCATCGGCGACACCATCTGCAACCCGGCGATGGCCGAGCCGCTGCCCTTCGTGAAGATCGACGAGCCCACCATCTCCATGACCTTCTGCGTCAACGACAGCCCCTTCGCCGGCACCGAGGGCACCTACGTGACCTCCCGCCACCTGCGGGGCCGCCTGGAGAAGGAGGCGCTGACCGACGTATCCCTACGCGTGGAGGAGACCGACTCCACCGACGCCTTCCAGGTGTACGGCCGCGGCGAGCTGCACCTGTCCATACTCATCGAAACCATGCGCCGCCAGGGCTACGAGTTCGCGGTCACCAAGCCGGTGGTGCTCTACAAGGACATCGACGGCGAAAAGTGCGAGCCCTTCGAGCGGCTGGTGTGCGACGTGCCCACGGAGTTCTCCGGCGCGGTGATCGACAAGATCGGCCGCCGCCGCGGCACGCTGCTGTCCATGACCGGCGAGGACCGCATGCGGCTGGAGTTCCTGGTGCCGTCCCGCGGCCTGTTCGGCTACCGCGGCGAGTTCCTGACCGACACCCGCGGCGAGGGCGTGATGTCCTCGGTGTTCGAGGACTACGAGCCCGTCAAGGGCGACATTCCCACCCGCAATTCCGGCGCGCTGGTGGCCTGGGAGGACGGCGTGTCCACCGCCTACGCGCTGTTCAACATCCAGGACCGCGGCGAGCTGTTCATCGAGCCGGGCGTCAAGGTGTACAACGGCATGATCATCGGGCGCAACTCCCGGCCCGGCGACATCGACGTGAACGTGTGCAAGAAGAAGCACATGACCAACTCCCGAAACTCCGCCGCCGCCGAGGAGGCGCTCAAGATCACCGGCGTGCACGTGCCGACGCTCGAGGAAGCCATGGAGTTCATCGACGACGACGAGCTGGTGGAGATCACCCCGCAATCCATACGCATGCGCAAGAAGATACTGGGCACCGAGGCCCGCAAGAAGCTGGAGGCGCGCAAGAAAAATGGCTGATCAGAAGGGCTTGCAGATGGAGCTGGACTGGGACTTTCCCAAGAAGGTCCAGCAGGGCGACGACGGCGCGTACCGCTGGACCTACGATACGAAGGCGCAGGGCAACAGCCAGCCGCGAAAGACCATGGTGTTCATCAGCGCGGCGGTGTTCGTGCCCATCGCCCTCATCATGCTGTTCATGACCTGGCAGTACGGCGAGCTCCAGGCCCTGCTGTTCTGCCTCGGCATGCTGGCCATCGGCGTCGGCCTGCCGGCGCTGATCTGGGTGCTGCTGCCCCCGAATCCCAGCTTCAAGATGACCGAGGAATACATCGAATCCTGGCCCAAGGGCAAGGGCAACAACATCCACCGCTACGAGGGCGTGCGCCGCGTGACGATGGAGCCGCGGGTGGACCGCATCCGCCTGAAGTGGGCCGTCACCGGGCTGGACGTGTACGTCCCCCGGGAGGACTACGCCTTCGTGCGGGACTACATTCTTGCCCGCGTGCCAGCGGACGCGGAAAAAATCTATTGACGCGGCCTTCTACAAAATGCACCTGGAGTGAGGCACATCCCCCATGAAGATCACCCGCGCGCAACTGACCAATTACAGAAGCTATGAAACCTGCGTCCTCGCGCCCTGCGAGGGCGTCAACGTGCTTTTGGGCGACAACGGGCAGGGCAAGACCAACGTGCTGGAGGCGCTGTACCTGGCGTGCACGGGCCGAAGTCACCGCACGCGGCAGGACAGGGAGCTGATCCGCTGGGGCGCGGACTTTGCCGACGTGAAGGTCGAGGCCGAGCGCCGGGACGGCAGCCACGATGTGGAGATCATACTGCCGGCCCTCGGGCGGCGCAGGCTCAAGATCGCGGGGCAGGAGGTTTCGCGGTCAGGGGAGCTGATGGGCCACATCACCGGGGTGCTGTTCTCCCCGGAGGACCTGCGCACCGTGAAGGACGGCCCCGCCGAGCGCCGCCGCTTCGTGGACATGGCGCTTTCACAGATCAAACCCGCCTATTACTACGGTTTGCAGCGCTACGCCCGGGCGCTCAGGCAGCGCAACGAGGTGTTGAAGCTGGCGGCCGCGCAGCCGGGGGCGCTGTCCACCCTCGATTCCTGGGACGAGCAGCTCGCCGCCGCGGGCGCGGAGCTCATGCGGCAGCGGCGGGAGTACGTCGCGCGGCTGTCAAAGCTGGCGGGGGAGACGCACCGGGAGATCTCCGACGGCCGGGAGCAGCTCGAGATACGCTACGTGCCCAGCGTGTCCATGGGCGACGACGCGCAGGCCATACTGGAGGCGCTGTTCGGGGCGCGGGAGAACGACCTTCGGCGCATGACCACCTCCGTGGGGCCCCACCGGGACGACGTGCTTCTGACCATCGCGGGCCGGGACGTGCGCGCCTACGGCTCCCAGGGCCAGCAGCGCACCGCCGCGCTGGCCATGCGGTTGAGCGAGCTGGACGTGATGCGCGAGGCCATGGGGGAGTGGCCCATGCTGATGCTGGACGACGTGATGAGCGAGCTCGACCCCTCCCGCCGCCGACAGCTTATCGCCCGCCTGAAGGGCATACAGACCTTCATCACCTGCACCGACTCAGACGACCTCGCCGGGGCCCAGGTCGGCCGGACCTGGCGCGTGCACGCGGGCGCGCTGGGCGAGTGAGCATAGACGGATGTCGCCGCTGATGGCATTATAAAAAATGTGATGTGACAATCTGGCACCATCCCTTGACAGGGGCGGAAATATTTATAAAATAGAAGAAAGAGTTCGTAGGACGCGCCACGGCGCGTCCGCGGACGCCCCATGGGGCGTCCCTACGTTGGGTTCGCGGTATCGGGAACAGTGTTCTGTCATTCATGCGTGAGCCCTGA
>CADASI010000144.1:0-2852 GCA_902790525.1 uncultured Eubacteriales bacterium | reverse complement strand
AGCACGAATCACCATGACAACCATGCCGCCGCGTGCGGCACAGAATAAGGAGGAGAACACACAATGAGACACAATTGGAAACGATGGTTTGGCATAATGTTCACCCTCGCGCTGCTGCTGGGGCTGATGCCGGGGATGAGTATGATTGCGCTGGCAGATGATACTACAGGAACTCAGATTACTGATGATATGACAAATTTGACAGAAGGAACATACTATATCAGCAGTGATACAACGATCAACGGCGAATTACAAGTATCTGCTGGGACAGTTGTAATTAACCTTAATGGACATACGTTAAATCAGAATAGCAATAATACCACATCTGTTATCTATGTTTCCGGGGGAAACCTAACCGTAAACAATGGTACGATTACCGGAGGCGACGGAGGTCATGATAAACGCGGCGGTGGATTCCATGTAGATGGTGGAAGCGTCATCGTGAACAATGTTACCATCTCAGATAATACAGGAAGCTGGGGTGGCGGCGTTTTTATGAAAAGTGGATCATTTACCATGAATGATTCTCATATAGACTATAATCATTCTGTTACGGATGGCAACAACTATCACGATGCTGGAGGTGTTTATCTTGATGGCGGAACATTCACGATGAATGGAGGCACAATACAGAATAATACAGTGACTGCAGACAAAAAGAATGGTGTTTGTCTAGCGAATGACTCTGCAAGATTAAATATATCCGGTGATGCTGTTATATACAACAATAAAGATGGTGATGCACAAGAGAATTTATTCGCAGTGGCTGTATTTGGTGGAGCATCACCGCTTTATATTACCGGAGAACTTGGCAGCAAAGCTAAGATAGGCATCACATCGGATTTATATCAGGTATTTACAAAAAGCGAGAATACGGATTATAATGATCCGACTAAGTTTGTAAGCGATAATTCAGCTTATAGAGTCGGAAAAAATGATGCGGGTCAGTTGATGCTGGTAGAATCGACTACACAGCTTATCACTGCTGCAAATGTGACAGCAACATATGGCGATACAGATAAGAGCGTCAGCGCAACAACCGACGGTGGCGGCACGATCAGCTATGCTGTTAAGGATGGTAGCAAGGACTACATTGATGTAAACTCTTCTACAGGTGCATTGACAATTAAGGCCGTACCGGCAGATGGCAAAGCGTACGTTACGGTAACTGCATCAGCGACTTCTAATTACGGTGAGGCGACAAAAGATGTGACAGTGACAATCGGTAAAGCGACAGCTACGATCGGGCATGAGGATAAATCAACTACCTTTTCCTCTGATGGAATCTCAATCCCCATTGAGGGAATGTTTACCATCCCGACTGGCGCAGGCGAGCCGACCTATTCCGTAACTAACGGGACAGGTGAAGGCAGCTATGAAAACGGAAAACTGACGGTGACGAAATGTGGTACCTTCACGGTGACAGTGAACACAGCAGAAAGTTCGACTCATGTTGCAGGTAACGCCAGCGCGACCCTGACTGTTAATAAGCCAAACGCCGTTCCTGCCACCGTCGATGCAAACAACCGTACCTCCGACGGCACTCCGCAGCCGCTGGTGAAGCCGGGCTCGGTGGAGGGCGGCACGATGTACTACGCCCTTGGCAGCAATAGTACCACCGCCCCCGCGGACGGCTGGAGCACGGAGGTTCCCACCGCCACCGAGGCGGGCACCTACTACGTGTGGTACAAGGTGGTGGGCGACGCGAACCACAACGATGTCGACCCCGCCTGCGTCGTCGTGCTCAAGACCTCGGGCAAGAAGGCGTTTAAAATGCGCTGGACCGCGGTGCCGGGGGCGGAGGGGTATGACGTGTTTTTCGGCATGTGCAACAAGGGCGATTGCCAGCTTCTGGCCAGCGTCAACGGCACAAGCTACAAGATCAAGGGGCTCAAGAAGGGCTTCGCGTATAAGGGCTATGTGTGGGCATGGAAGAACGTCGGCGGCGCAAAGACCTACATCGGCGAGCCCAGCCCGGATGTGCACGCCATCACCAACGGCAAGAGCAACCATTACACCAACCCGAAGAAGATCAGCGTCAAGAAAAAGAAGCTGACGGTGGGGGTCGGCAAGCGCAAGGCCATCAAGGCGAAGCTGAAGAAGTTCAGCGACAGTCGGAACTATTTAAACCACGTGTCCGCGAAGATTCGCTATTACAGCAGCGACCGCACCGTGGCGACGGTGGACGCCAAGGGCCGCGTGACCGGCGTCGGCCCGGGCAGGTGCACGGTGTTCGCCGTGGCGGAGAACGGTTTGCGCGTGGGCGTGAAGGTGACGGTCAAGTAAGGAGGAAGAAAACATGAAGCACATGATGAAGCTCATACTGGCGCTGGCGCTGAGCGCGTTGCTGGCGCTGTCGATGCTCGCGCTGGCGGAGGTCGAGGCGACGGAAGCCGCGGCGCTGACCGAGGGCGAGGAGGTCGAGGAGATCGCGGCGGAGAACGTCGACGCCGCGCCCGGTGAGGCGGACGTCGCGAGGAAGAACCCACAGAGGAGGAATCTTCTGACGAGGAATCCTCTGAGGAAAAAGCCGACGGGGAGGACGCTGATGAGGCGGAATCTGACGGGGAAGACGCCGATGACGATGAGGACGACGACGATGATGACGAGGAATCCGTCGAAGAGCCGGTGATGGCCGAAGCCGACGCCGAAGACGCGCAGGCCGAAGAAGCCGCCGCGGACGCGCAGGTCGAAGCCGAAGCCGGGGACGAGAATGTGCAGGCCGAAGCCGCCGCGCCGCTGGCCGCGGAGGGTCTGGTGTACACCGGAGAACCCCAGGCGCTGGTGTCGGGCGAGGGCTTCCTGTACTCCCTCGACGGGGAGAGCTTCTCCCCGGAGCTCCCCACCGCCGT
>CADASI010000143.1 GCA_902790525.1 uncultured Eubacteriales bacterium | reverse complement strand
GTCTGCCCGCCGATGCCCGGCACGATGGCGTCCGGGCGCTCGTAGCGCAGGATCTTGGCGATGTACTCCAGCGTCAGCGGCTCCATGTACACCTTGTCCGCGATGCTGGTGTCCGTCATGATGGTGGCGGGGTTGGAGTTGCAGAGGATGACCTCGTACCCCTCCTCCTTCAGCGCCAGGCACGCCTGCGTGCCCGCGTAGTCGAATTCCGCCGCCTGCCCGATCACGATCGGACCCGAGCCGATGATGAGAACCTTTTTGATGTCGGTGCGCTTTGACATGGTCTTACCTCCAGGGTAGTATTCGTCGGTCGTTGTGTAGTGTCAAGGAATTGAGAATTGAATAATTGAGAATTGAGAATTCATGTGGAAATCCTTGCGGATTTCTCTGATTATTCAGACCATGAGCATTATTCAATTGAACAAATCCGTCAGGATTTGAACCTCAATTCTCAATTCTCCATTCTCAATTCTCAATTATCAAATCATCGTTTCCACCCACTCGCCCCACACCTTCCACCCCGCAAACGGCGTGGCCCTGCCCATGGAGGCGAAGCTTGCGGGATCGACGGTGGTTTCGCGGTTCAGGTCCCAGACGGCGACGCCCTCGAAGGGGAGGCCGAAGCGCTGTCGGGGATTGACGGCCATCAGGTCGACGAGCCGCTCGAGGGAGATGACGCCCTGCCTGACGAGGTAGGTGTACATCAGCGGGAAGGCCGTCTCCAGGCCCACGATGCCGAAGGCGCTCTTCTCGAGCCCGCGGGACTTCTCCTCCGCGCTGTGGGGGGCGTGGTCGGTGGCGATCATGTCGATGGTGCCGTCGCACAGCGCCTCGAGCAACGCCTCCCGGTCCCGTCGGGAGCGTAGCGGCGGGTTCATCTTGAAGCGCCCGTCCTCCTGCAGGTCGTTCTCGTCCAGCAGCAGGTAGTGCGGCCCGGTCTCGCAGGTGACGTCCACGCCGTCCTTTTTGGCGTCGCGTATGAGCCGCGCGCTCTCCCCGCAGGAGATGTGGCAGACGTGGTACATGCAGCCGGTCTCGTCGGCCAGCTTCAGGTCCCGCTCGATCTGCCGCCACTCGCTCTCGGAGCAGATGCCCCGGTGGCCGTGGGCGCGGGCGTAGTCGCCGTCGTGGACGTACCCGCCCCGGAGCAGTTCGTTGACCTCGCAGTGCGCGGCGATGACCTTCCCAAGCCCCTTCGCCGTCTGCATGGCCTCGCGCATCAGCCCGGCGTCCTGCACGCCCTTTCCGTCGTCGGAGAAGCCGCACACATAGGGGGCCATCGCCGCCATGTCCGCGAGGACCTCGCCCTTCTCCCCCGCCGTGATCGCGCCGTAGGGGAGCACCCTGATTGCGGCGTCCCGGGCGATGAGGTCCAGCTGGGGCTTCAACGTCTCCAGGCTGTCCGGCACGGGGTTTAAGTTCGGCATGGCGCACACGCAGGTATAGCCGCCGCGCTTCGCCGCGAGCGTGCCGGTCCTGATCGTCTCCTTATAAGAAAATCCCGGCTCCCTGAGATGTACGTGCACATCACAGAAACCGGGAAACAGGAAAAATTCGCCCTCACGATGGTTCAGCGCCTCTCCCGCCGCCTCGGCGAGGGCGGAAAAGCCGGGAACGCGGTTTGCGCCGCAGATTTTGAGCTTCGCCATACCGTTACCTCCCCATCCCAAACGATAAGAAAAAAGGCTTGTCCCGATCGACAAGCGCGAAAAATGAACCCTCTGCCCAGCTTGCCGACCTCTCTGGATCGCCTTAAAGGCTGTTTTGAAGCATTATAGCACGCGACGCGGGGCGTGTCAATGAAGGAAAGGGACAGTTTGCGTTAATACGAAGACGAGGACCCGATCTGTCGATCGAGCCCTTGTCCTGAGTGGAGCCGAGGGGGGTCGAACCCCTGTCCGAAGACCAGAAAAACAGAGCATCTCCGAGCGCAGTCTGCGTATTGACATTCCCTCCGCCCGCCTCCCACAGACGGGATACGGGCATCAGTAGCTTCATAAAGTCCGGCCGCCCGCAAAGCTTAAGGCAGCTGGTTCCCTGCTACTATGACGTCGATGACCTGCGCGGCAGGACGCTCAGGGTCGACGATCGCCGCTTAAGCGGCGAAAACCATGTTATTGGTATTGTCAGTTATTGTTTTTTCCCGTTGTCAGGCGGTACAGGGCCGCCGCTCGCTTCTCTGCCCCTCCGCATCCCCGTCGAAACCAAATACGGCCCCGAATGGAGTGGGAAAGACACTGACCAATCTCATCCCCTGGCGCGCATCGTGCGTTCAATGTCGCGTTTGGCGTCGCGCTTCGCCATGTCGTCGCGCTTGTCGTACAGCTTTTTGCCCTTGCAAAGCGCCAGCTCCAGCTTCATGCGCCCGTCCTTGAGATAGACGCTCAGCGGAACCAGCGCCAGGCCCTGCTGCATGACCTGCTGGTGGCACTTGCGGATTTCCGACTTGTGCATGAGGAGCCTCTTCGGGCGCATGGGGTCGGCGTTGAAGTAGCTGCCCTTCTCGTAGGGGCTGATGTGCATGCCGTAGACGAACATCTCGCCGTTCTTCACCGCGGCGTAGCTGTCCTTCAGGTTGCACTTGCCCAGGCGGATGGACTTGACCTCCGTGCCCTTGAGCTCGAGGCCCGCCTCCCAGGATTCCAGGACGAAATAGTCGTGCCGGGCGCGCCGGTTCTGCGCGATCACCTTGACGCCCTTCTGCGGCATGCCTCCGTCCCTCCCCTGCGTCGTTGATCCGTTCGCAATCCGTATTATACCACGGCGGCGGAGGTTTGTAAACACCCGGGGGAAAATCTTCTCAATCCGGCCAATGTGGGATTGACGAAAGTCTATCCATATCATATAATATAAGGAGGGTAATCTGCAATCCCGTCCGGGAGGAGGCGCGAAATGCTGAACGAGTATCTGATCGTGGAAAAATCCGCGCTGCCGGATTACTTCTTAAAGGTGGTCGAGGCGCGGCATCTGCTGGAATCCGGCGCGTGCGCGCAGGTGATCGACGCGGTGCACGCGGCGGGCATCTCCCGGAGCACCTATTACAAGTACAAGGACAAGGTCCTGGAGCCCTCCCAGCTGACGGTGGGGCGCAAGGCGTCGCTGATGCTGACGCTCAACCACCAGGCGGGGATGCTGTCGAAGGTGCTCGCGGCGGTTTCGGCCTATCGCGCCAACATACTGACCATCACCCAGAGTCTGCCCATACGCGGCAAGGCCAGCATCATGCTGTCCGTCGACCTGTCCCAGCTCACCGAACCCATGGACGCGCTGACCGAGTCGCTGGACGCCATCGAGGGTGTCGAGAACGTGCGGCTGTTGGCGCTGGAATGACGCCACGGAGGTAGTTTTATGAAGATTCGCATCATGACGGACAGCACCTGCGACCTGAGCCCGGCGTATCTGCAGGCGCACGACGTGACCGTCATACCGCTAACGGTGAACCTGGACGGCAAGTCCTACGCGGACGACGGCGTGGCCATCACGCCGGACCACATCTTCGAGGCCGTGGCCGGGGGCAGCGAGCTGCCGAAGACCTCCGCCATCAACGTGGAGGACTACCGCACGCGCTTCACCGAAGCGCTCAAAACCTGCGACGCCGTCGTCCACTTCGCCATCAGCTCGGAGTTTTCCTCCTGCCACGCCAACGCCGTGGCCGCCGCCAAGGGGCTGCCGGTGTACTGCGTGGACTCCCGCAACCTCAGTTCCGGCATCGGCCTGCTGGTGGCCGAGGCGGTGGACATGGTGGAGGCGGGCTGCGAGGATCCCCGCGCCGTCGTCGAGCACTGCACGGCGCTCATCGACAAGGTGGACTGCTCGTTCATCATCAACCGGCTGGACTACCTGTACAAGGGCGGGCGCTGCTCCATGGTAGCCGTGCTGGGCGCGAACATGCTGCACCTCAAGCCCTGCATCGAGGTGGTCAACGGCGGCATGATCGTGGGCCGCAAGTTCCGCGGCAGCTATGACCGCTGCGTGAAGCAGTACGTCGAGGACCGGCTGCACGATCCCGACGCCCTGAACGGCAAGCGCATCTGCATCACCCACACCGGTTTAAGCGAAAAGCAGATCGCCGCCATACGCGCCCTCGTCGAGGCCCGCGGGCACTTCGACGAGATCTGGGAGATCCGCGCCGGCAGCACCATCTCCTGCCATTGCGGCGAGAACACCTTCGGGCTGATCGGGCTGAGAAAGTAACTCCGATGCGCAGCAAATCCCCCCAGGCCAGGTTGACCCGGGGGGATTTGTCATGCGGGAACGGGCATCACCGCGCGTGGTTCTCCGCGAAGTGCCAGGCGTCGCGGCACATGTCATCGATGTCCCGCTCGGCGTGCCAGTGCAGAAGCTCCGCGGCGCGGCCGGTGTCGGCGTAGCAGCTCGCGATGTCGCCGGCGCGGCGGGGCGCGATGTGATAGGCCACCTTCCTGCCGCTGGCCTTCTCGAAGGCGTGCACGATCTCCAGCACGCTGGTGCCGTGGCCGGTGCCCAGGTTGACCGGTATCGCGCCGGTGTGCTCGGAGACGTAGTTCAGCGCGGCCAGGTGTCCCAGCGCCAGGTCCACCACGTGGATGTAGTCCCGCACGCCGGTGCCGTCCGGGGTGTCGTAGTCGTCGCCGAACACGCTGAGCTCCCTGAGCTCGCCCGTGGCCACCTTCGCCACGTAGGGCAGCAGGTTGTTGGGGATGCCGTTGGGGTCCTCGCCGATGAGCCCGCTTGCGTGCGCGCCGATGGGGTTGAAGTACCGAAGCAGGCACACGCGCCAGGTCGGGTCGGCCTTGGCGATGTCCATGAGCATCTGCTCGATCATCACCTTGGTGTAGCCGTAGGGATTCGTGGCCGAGGTGGGCATGTTCTCCTTGAAGGGCACCGGGTTGTTCATGCCGTACACCGTCGCCGAGGACGAGAACACGAACATCTTCACGCCGTGGGCCTTCATGGCCTCCGCCAGCACGATGAAGCCGTAGAGGTTGTTGTCGTAGTATTCCAGCGGCTTCTCCACGGATTCGCCCACGGCCTTGAGGCCCGCGAAGTGGATCACCGCGTCGACGGGGTGGTCGTCGAAGACCTTCATCATGGCGTCGCGGTCCCGAAGGTCCGCCTCGACAAAGGCGAAGTCCTTGCCCGTGATCCTGCGGATGGCGTCCAGCGCCGCGGGCTTGGAGTTGGCAAAGTTGTCCACGACCACGATCTCGTGGCCCGCGTTCAGAAGCTCCACGCAGGTGTGGCTGCCGATGTACCCGGCGCCGCCGGTGACCAGTACTCTCATGGGATGCACCTCTTGTCTGTATTGTCCTGTGAAAAGTATACCAGCAGGAAGACTTTATGTCAAGAATAGTGTTTGCTGATTGTGGAACGTCGGGACTGAAGCAAGCTTTGTGGAATGATGAAGAGGGATTAGGGACTAGGGATTAGGGATTAGAAATAGTGGCTGCCGCTGTTTCTGTTGCAGGGCTATTAAGGTAAGCGCGGCAGCAGTCTTCCCTAGTCCCTAATCCCTAATCCCTAG
>CADASI010000142.1 GCA_902790525.1 uncultured Eubacteriales bacterium | reverse complement strand
GCTCACCCAGGAACAGGCGGACCTGATCCTCAAGGACTACAAGGAGCGCGAGGCCCTGCGCAACGGCACCTGCCCCAACTGCGGCTATCAGTTTAAGAACGGCATGGGCAAGGGCGGCCGGATGAACGGCGGCAAGGGCATGAACAACGGCATGAACCGCGGCAAGGGCGGCCGGCTGAACGGCGGGCGCGGGATGTTCGGTCAGCAGCAGCCGAATGTCGGCCAGCAGCCGAACGGCATGCAGCCGGGTTTCGGTCAGCAGCCGGGTTTCGGCCAGCAGCCGAATGCCCAGGCCAACAGCGCTGCCATCCTGCCGGAGATGCAGGTCATGCAGGACCCGAATGGCTTTGAGGGCATCTGATTTGTTACCTATATCCGTGCGCCATCCCAGCGATGGCGCATGTGGCATGCGATAAAGGCGGGTGAGGCTATGCGCATACTGTTTGCCGAGGACGACCGGGATCTGGCCCGGGCGGTGAAGGCGCTTTTGGAGCACTCCGGGTATTCGGTGGACGTGGTCCACAACGGCCGGGACGCGCTGGAGTACGCGGAGGGCGGCGCCTACGACGGCCTGATTCTGGACTGGATGATGCCGGAGATGAGCGGCGTGCAGGTGCTCGAGGCGCTACGGGCAAAGCGCGTCGCCTCCCCCTGCCTGATGCTGACGGCCCGGGACGCGGTGGAGGACCGGGTGCGCGGGCTGGACGCCGGGGCGGACGACTACCTGGCCAAGCCCTTCGCCACCACCGAGCTGCTGGCGCGGGTGCGGGCGCTGCTCAGGCGCCGGGCGGACTACGCGCCGGACGTGCTGCGCTTTGGAGACATCGAGCTGGACCGGGGCGGCATGGCCCTGCGCTGCAACGGGCAGGAGGTCAAACTGAACAACAAGGCGTTTCAGCTGATGGAGATGCTCTCGGAGCGCCCGAACGTGGTGCACACCATCGACCAGATCATGGAGCGCGTCTGGGGCTGGGATTCGGAGGCGGAGATCAACGTGGTGTGGGTCAACATCTCCTTTTTGAGGAAGAAGCTGAAGGCGCTGGGCGCGCACGTGGAAATCAAGGCCACCCGCGGGGTGGGCTATTCATTGGAGCAGATCAAATGATACGGGGCATACGCAGGCGGTTCATACGCATCGCGCTGGCGGTGCTGGCGCTGGCCATGGTGCTGGTGACGGGCATCGTCAACGTCGCCAACTGGGTCAACGTGCGCTCGGAGCTGTACGAGACCATGGAGGCATTGAGCCAGGGCCCGGGCAACGGCCAGTTCGGCCGGAAGGGCGGCCGGAACCGGCACATGCGCAACATGCTGGACGAGTCGCGCTACTTCACGGTCCGCCTGGACGAGAGCGGGGAGCCCGCGTTCTGGGACCGCACCCGCATGGCGGACGGGGACGAGGCCGAGGTCGACGCCATCGTCGCCGAGGCGCTCGCGACCGGGCGGGAATCCGGCTTCTGCCAGGATCACCTGTTTAACATCTGTGAGCAGCGCGACGGCCGGGTGATGATCTTTTTGAACTGCGAGACCAAGCTGACCCGGGTGCGGCGGCTGGCGCTGATCTCGGCGGCGGCCTGCGTGGGCTGCATACTGCTGGCGTGGCTGCTGGTGGCGCTGTTCAGCCGCCGGGCCATCAAGCCGCTGGTGGAGAACGCCGTGATGCAGAAGCAGTTCATCACCGACGCGGGCCATGAATTAAAGACCCCGCTGACGGTCATCGCCGCCAACATGGACGTGCTGGCGCTGGAGACCGGCGAGAACGAGTGGGTGCAGAGCACCAAAAAGCAGGTTGCCAACCTGCGGGGGCTGGTGAACGAGCTGATCTACCTGTCCCGGCTGGACGAGGAGGACGCGAAGCTCAGGCATGAGGATGTGGACCTGTCGAAGCTGGCGCGGGAGGTGGCGGAGCCGTTCGTCGGCATGGCGGAGTTCGCCGGCAAGTCGATGGCCGTGGAGGTGGAGGACGGCATCCGCGTGACCGGGGACGTCGCAGCGCTTCACCGGCTGGTGTCGATACTCTGCGACAACGCCGTGAAATACGCCCCGGAGGGGGACGCCATCGCCGTGGCGTTTAAACGGGACCGCCGGGGCGTCGCGCTGACGACGGAGAACGGCCTGGCCGCGCCCATGGGCCCGGAGGCGCTTGCGCATCTGTTCGACCGGTTCTACCGGGTGGACGAATCCAGGAGCAAGTTGAGCGGCGGCTACGGCATCGGGCTGTCCGTGGCGCGGGCTATCGCGGAAAAGCACGGCGGGCGGCTCACGGTACGGCAGTCCGACGACGGGCGGCGGATACGGTTTACGTGCAGGTTATAGGCATATCACAGCTGGAAGATGATGATTTCGCTCTTGAACACCTTGACCGCCGAATCGAAGTACTGCTTGCCGTAGCAGGCCACCTGGATGCGCTCGCCGTCCTTGCGCTGTATGGCGTGCCGCAGGTAGGCCATGCTGCCGTGGGTGAACTGCTCGCTGACCTGCAGAAGGTAGAAGCCCCGGTCCTCCATGGGGATCAGGTCGAGCTGGGTCATGTGGCCCACGGCCTCCGATACGGGATAGCCGGTGATCTCCTCGAAGCGGGCGTCCGCCTCGATGATGACGCTGTTCATGTCCAGTATGTAGCGGCTGTACGCGATGGGCACCGCGAAGCCGCTGCTGTCTGTGTCCAGCGCGGGCAGGGCGGCCTCCCCGCCCTCGTCGGGCCGCACCTTTTCGCCCAGGGCCAGCGCGGGGTTCTCGGAGAGCATGGTCAGAAACTCGCGGGCCAGCGCCGGGTCGAACTGGGTGCCGGCGTTGACGCGGATCTCCTCCTGCGCGACCTCCGGCTTGAGCGCCTTGCGGTAGGCGCGGTCGTTCACCATGGCGTCGTAGGCGTCCACGATGGCGATGATGCGCGACAGCACCGGGATGTCCTCGCCCTTCAGCCCCCGGGGATAGCCCTTGCCGTCCCAGCGCTCGTGGTGGCAGAGCACCATCTCGGCGATGGGCTTGAGCTCGTCGGAGGACATGGCGATCTGGTAGCCCTTCTCGGGATGGGTGCGCAGCACCGCCCACTCCTGTTCCTCCAGCTTGCCCGGCTTGTTGAGGATCTCCAGCGGGATGCCGATCTTGCCGATGTCGTGAAGCAGGCACAGAAGCTCGAGCTGGGCCAGCTCCGCGTCCGTCAGGCCGATGCGCCGGCCCAGCATGGCGCCCATGCGCTGGGTGCGGAGCACGTGGTCCTCGGTGTCGGCGTCGGCCTCCTTGAGCGCCCGCACCAGCGAGGCCAGCGCCTGGGAGCGCGTGGAGCCGGGGCTCAACAGCTTCTTGAGCTGTATGCTGCGGTAGGCGGTCTCCAGGGCCTGGGCCAGGGTCCGGCCCTCGTTGGCGCTCAGGCCGTAGAGCACGTCGCCGTCGTAGTCCTCCGCCACGGCCTTCGCGGTCCGCGCGAGGTCTTTTTCGCGCGCGTCGGGGCAGATGGCGATCAGGTACGCCTCGAAGCCCCTGAGGAACACCGCGTCCTCCGGCAGCGCGCGCACCATGAGCTTCGCCAGCTCCCGGATGCGCCTGTCGCCCGCGTCGCGGCCGAGCTTGCGGTTGACGTCCTTCAAGCCGATGATGTCGAAGACCGCGACGGTGGTGGGCACCGGGAAGCGCGCGGCGTTGTCCGTGACGTAGCTGTAATCCTTGGCGTACTCAAAGCCCGTGGTGATGTCCTTGTCCCGGGAGATGTCGGTGAACACGAACAGCCGGCCGATCGTGCCGCCCCGCTTGTCCGCGAGCCGCCGGTAGTCGCACCTGAGGGGCACGCAGCCCTCGATGTCGCACTGGGTGCTGAACCGGTCCCCGCCCTGGGGGTCGATGCCGTAGGCCTCCAGGAAGCGCGCGCAGGGCATCTTCACGTCCAGCGAGACGCCCTTGAGAAGCGCCGCCGCGCGCCGGTTGAACATGATCAGTTCGTCCGTGTAGTCGAACAGCACGACGCCCTGGTTCACGTTTTCCATGGCCATTCGGGCCAGCGAGTTCAGCATGTCGTTTTCACGGTAGTCGTAGGCAGTCCAGTACATCAGGAAGACGCCGAGGCTGTAGCCGGGGATGGAGCAGTCCACCTTGGTGAAGAAGGAATCCCGGTCCTGGAACAGGAACATGGCGTTGATGGCCACCACCAGGCCGATGGCCGCGATGATCAGCAGGTACTGCTCCCGGTATTGCCGCGGGCACTTCGCGGCGCGGTAGATCAGCGAGATCAGCGTGACCACGATGATGAAGTAGGTGTACACCAGGTGGATCACGTAGGGGGCGTTCATGCGGTAGCTGACGCCCACGGGATCGAGGATCTCAAAGGTGACCGCCGTGCCCGTGAAGATGTTCACCAGCAAAACGGCGATGTCCACGGCGCTGAACACGCGGATGATGTTGTTGACCAGGTGGCTGTCGCGCCGGGCGCTGACGCCCGTCACCAGCAGGGCGAAGTAGGCCAGGCTGACCAGCATGCAGTCGATGCCGATGAACACCAGGTTGGAGGAAATATTGACCAACAGCGGGTTTTTGGTGTTCACGCTCAACAGGTACATCAGGGTGATGAAGCCCGCGAAGGACGCCGACCACCCCAGCGCGCGCCCGACCTTGCCCGGCTTTTTGAACGCCTTGCGGGCAAAGTGGAAATCCACCGCGCACAGCAAAAGCGCGATCAGCGTGTAATACCTGAGATACATCTGGGGCATGGGGTATCCCTCCTTCGCGGGGTCCATTGCAAAAAGCATCAAAAGGCGGTATAATGCAGGTAGCGAGACCACTGTGAAAAGGGGGCGGCGGCATGGCGCACCAGTTGATGAACCCGTTTGACCACCGGCAGGTGATGCAGAAGCCGGATTTTGAGATCTTCCACTACAACAATCCCGCGATCTGCTCCTGTCCGCCGCACCAGCACGACTTCTTTGAGCTGTTCTACCTGATGAACGACAGCGTGGACGAGATCGTGGACGGCCTGCGCTACACGCTGTACCCGGGCGACATCATGCTGGTGTCCCCGGGGCAGATGCACCGCCCGGACGTGCCGGGGCGGGTGCGCAGCGTGGAGCGGTTCGTGCTGTGGCTCAGCGTGGACTACGTGAAGTCCATCGTCCGGGTGCTGCCCCACGCCCGCTACACCCTGCTGGGGGATCTGAAGGGGCGCAACATCATACGGGGCGACGGCGAGACGGACGTGGTGATGCGGCAGCTTTTGCTCGCGCTCCACCGGGAGGCGGACCAGGACGGCGCCGACGGCGCCCAGATGTGCAGGGCCATCGTGTCGCAGATGCTGATCTATTGCGGCCGGAGCATGGCCGGGGCGGTGGACAGGCTGCCCCCCAAGGCGGAGCTGCGCTACCACGAGATCATGCAGGTGTACGAGCACATCATGTTCCACCTGCGGGACGACCTGAGCGTCTCGGGGCTGGCGGACCAGTTCTTCATGGACAAGAACACCCTCACCCGCCAGTTCAAGCGGCAGGTGGGCATGACCCCCGGCGAGTGCATCCGCTGGCA
>CADASI010000141.1 GCA_902790525.1 uncultured Eubacteriales bacterium | reverse complement strand
GACGGCGTGCAGAAGGACATCGCCGACAGCATGGCGGTGTGCCGCGCCACCGGCATCAACTACCGCATCGTGAACATCAACGAGATGCACAACGCGCTTTTGAAGGCCGTGGAGGCGGGCTCCAACGGCGAGATCGACGACTATCCCGTGCCCTTCTCCGAGGAGAGCAACGTCAACGTTGGCCCGCGCCTGCGCATGACCACGCTCAGGTACGTCGCCCAGGCCACGCTGACCAGCGTCGAGGTGGTGCAGGTGGGCCTGACCATGCCCGAGCTGCCCCGGGAGCTGGTGCAGAAGACCCCCGACGACGGGCTCTCCGGCGTGCCGGACGAGATCAAGCTGGGCCTCACCTACCGCCAGATCCACGATTTCCTGCGGCTGGGCACCAGCGGCGACGCCGCCGTGGACGAGAAGATCGCCAAACGCGAAAAGGCCAACATGCACAAGCGGCGCATGCCCCCCATCCTCAACTGGGCGGAGTAGGCAGGGCTCACGCATGAATGAAGAGATCATTTCAAAAAGGTGACATTCGTTCGACGCGCCACGGCGCGTCCGCGGACGCCCCATGGGGCGTCCCTACGTTGGGTTCGCGGTATCGGGAACAGTGTTCTGTCATGCATGCGTGAGCCGTGGCGGAATAGGCCGCGCATCTTGCTTTTTTGCGCCGGATCCGATATAATAATGAGTACGGGAACGGAGATGAAACCATGTTCAACATAGGCGCCGGGGAGATACTGCTCGTGCTGGTGGTGGCCTTCGTCATCGTCGGGCCGGACGATCTGCCCAGGGTCGCGCGATGGTTGGGCAGGATGGTCCGCAAGCTCCGCACGCTGATAAAGGACATCAAGGCAGAAACCGGCTGGGACGAGGTCGAAAAGGAAGTCCGGGAGGTCCAGAAGGATGTCAAGCAGACGGTGCGCGAGATGGACATCTCCGCCGATCTCAAGGACGCCGTGAAGGACGTCAACCAGGAGATCAACGGCATTTCAAAGGACATGAAGGCGGACTTCAAGGCGCTGGATCAGCAGACGAAGGCGGATATGAAGGCGCTGGACGACGATATCCGCGCGGCGACCGGCCCGGCCGGGGACGCGGACGACAAGCAATGAACGAGGAGGCCATACCATGAAGCTCGGAACCACTGAAATCATTCTGATCATTGTGCTCGCGCTGGTGCTGTTCGGCGGCAGCAAGCTCGCCGGCCTGGGCGGCGCGCTGGGCAAGAGCATCAAGGACTTCAAGTCGGCCGTGAAGGAAGACGAGCCCAAGGAATCCGCAAAGGAACCCGAAAAGGATGAAAAGAAAGAATAAGACGCCCGAAAACGACGCGCCCGTGGCGGAGAACGGCGACGCCGTGGCCGCCGAGGCCACCGAAGCCGCGCAAGGCGGCGGGGAGGAGGCGCTCTCCCTGCGCGAGCACCTTATGGCGCTGCGCAAGGTGATCATCGTCTGCCTGGCCGCCGTGGGCGTGGGCTTTGTCGTGTCGTTCTACTTCATCATCGATCCGCTGATGAAGTGGATCACCGCGCCCATCGAGGCGCGCGGGGTGCAGGTGATCTACACCGCGGTCAGCGAGGCCCTGACCACCAAGCTGAAGGTGGCCATCGTCACCGCGGTGATACTGGCCTTCCCCGTCATCGTCTGGCAGATCTGGTGCTTCATCAGGCCCGCGCTGTATCCCAAGGAGCGGCGCTCGTTTCGCGTGTTCTTCTTTTTCGCGCTGGTGCTGTTTTTGATCGGCATCGTGTTCTGCTACGCCTCGGTGTTCTTCCTGGCCATCGACTTCTTCATGATCTCCGGCGAAAACCTGGCGACGCCCATGCTCTCGCTGGACAAGTACATCAGCTTTCTGTTCGGCTTCCTGCTGCCCTTCGGCGTGGCCTTCATGCTGCCGGTGTTCATCTACATCACCACGCGCCTGGGCCTGACCACGCCGGAGATGCTGGTCAGCAAGCGGAAGTTCGTCATACTGGGCATATTCGTCATGGCGGCCATACTCACGCCGCCCGACGTGGTGTCCCAGGTCATGCTGGGCGTGCCCATGCTGCTTCTGTACGAGGTCGGCATACTGGTGTCCCGCATGGTGCGGGGAAAGCCGCGCGAGTGACAGGCACATAAAAATACGACCGCCAACCCCGGCGGTCGTATTTTTAATGCCTCTCAGAACACCCTCAGCGCGCCCACGAAGCGCCCCGAATAATTCTTCACCTTGCTCACGATGACCTTCTTGGCGCTGCTGGAGGCGTGGATGAAGTAGCCCTTGCCCACGTAGATGCCGAAGTGGCAGCCCGGGACGCCGCTTTCATTGCCCGAGGACTTGAAGCAGACGATGTCGCCCAGCCCCACCTTGCTAAGCGAGGTGATTTTGGCCGCGCCGCCGCTGACGCCGCCCCGGGTGATCTTGCCGCTGCTGACCTTGTTGCAGCAATAGCTGACCAGGGAGGCGCAGTTGAAGCTCGAGGGACTGTCGGGGTAGAGCGCGTAGGGCTTGCCAAGCTGCTTGAGCGCCACGGAAACCACCTGCTTGGCCTGGGAGGACGCCGCCATCGCGGGCGTTGCAAATATCATGGCGAGCACGAGCGCCACCGCCATCGCTCTTCTGAATTTCATAGTCATCTCTCCCGCGCGCGGCGCATATTTCGCCTCGCCCCGCTTCGATTTCACTGTATTATAGCACAGCGCCGTGTCCGCCACGGGGCAAAAAGATGACATGTGTCGGGCAAAATGTAACTTCGCTCACCCGTTCACCACGCGCAGCGCCGGGGCCTGGACGCCCTTCTCTGCGAAGGCCTCCACGATGGTCTGGTTCAGCTCAAAGAACAGATCCCAGTAGTCCTCCGACTTGCACCAGACGCGCACGGTGAACAGCATGGCCTCGTTGGTCCCGCCGCAGATGCGGGCAAAGGGGGCGGGGTCGTGAAGCGCGAGCGTGCTCTTCGCCACGGTGTCCAGCAGGATCTGCTGGATCTCCGAGGGCTTCTCGCTCTTGGCGCAGGAGAACTCCAGGTCCACCCGGCGCAGGGCCTCCGCCGAGTAATCCACCACGTTGGCGTTCATCAGGTTCCCGTTGGGCACGGTGATGCGCTTGTTGTCCACGGTCAGAAGCACCGTGTAGAACAGATTGATGGACTGCACCACGCCGCTGGCGCCCGCCGCGTCCACGTAGTCCCCCACGTTGAAGGGCCGGATCACCATCAGCAGTATGCCGCCGGCCAGGTTGCTCAGCGCGCCCTGCAGGGCCAGGCCGATGGCCACGCCCGCGGAGGCCAGCACCGCGATCACCTGCGCCATGGGCACGCCCAGCATGCTGATGATCCCGATGATCAGCATGATGTACAAAAGCCACTTCACGAAGCTCTTCACGAAGCGGGTCACCGTCGGGTCCAGCCTGTCAAAGCCCTTCACCTTGTCGAGCAGCTTCATCAGGTACTTGATCACGTAAAACCCGACGATGCCGATCACAATCGCCATTACGATGCTTCCGCCCATGCCGGCCAGCATGTCCTTGATTCTTGTCATACCAAAAACCCCCTTCATTATCACATCTCTGTGTGCCACAATTATACCAGAATTAACATTGAATGTCCACCGCTCCACGGCTTACGCAGGACGCGCCACGGCGCGTCCGCGGACGCCCCATGGGGCGTCCCTACGTTGGGTTCGCGGTATCGGGAACAGTGTTCTGTCATTCATGCGTGAGCCGTGTCCACCGCTCAAAAACCAGTTGAACCGGCCCCGTTTTTTTGGTATAATGTTAAATGGAATAGAATGATTGGGAGGTGGGCCGATGGCGGGCAGCGGCAACCCGGACGGCATGAGGATCGGCGTACTGTCGGACACCCACGGCCTGCTCCGCCAGGAGGTCTTGAACCACCTCGCGGGCGCCGACGCCATACTCCATGGCGGCGACGTGAACAACCAGGGCATACTGATCACCCTCGGGCGCATCGCCCCGGTGTACGTCGTGCGCGGCAACAACGACAGGGAGTGGGCCGACGGCATTCCCCCGTTTTTGGACTTCGCCCTCGGCGGCATCCGCATCTACATGGCGCACAAAAAGCGGGACCTGCCCGGCGACCTGTCCCCCTACGACCTGGTGGTGTACGGCCACAGCCACCGCTATGAGGAAACCCGCCTGGGCCGCACCGTGCTTTTGAATCCCGGCGCCTGCGGCCAGCGCCGCTTCAACCAGCCCGTCACGATGGCCGTGGTGGACGTGCTGGGCGGCAAAATCAGGGTGACGCGCATCGACATCGAGGACCAGAACCGCATCCGGACCCGGACGGTCAACCTCAAGGCCCAGATCGAGACCGTCATCAAGGAGACCCAGAAGGGTCGGCCCGCCGTGGAGATCGCCGCGCGGCGCGACTGGGACGTGGGGCTGGTGGAGCAGATCGCCCGCCTCTACGTGACGCACCCCGGCGTGGACGCCGACGGCATCATGGCAAAGATGGGGCTGTGACTTTATAATTAAAACCTCACTTTGCCGCATACATTACTTCGGAAAACCCTGTAAAACAAGGTTTCTTTCCGAGGCAATGCTTGCGAAAACAGGGTTTTTCGAAGTTGCCACAAGGGGGATGCGGACGGATGTCCGAGTACTTCATCTACTATACGGAAGCCAGCCTGGTGTGCACGATCATATTCGGTATACTGCTGATGCGGGACCTGTACAGCGTGGACCGGCAGGAAAAGCAGATCAAATTTGACCACGCGCTGATCGCCTTCATGCTCTACTTTATCTCCGACGCCGCGTGGGCGGCCATCATCGCCGGGATGCTGCCTCGGAACCGCTTCACCGTGGTGGCGACCAACTTTTCCAACTGCGTCATCATGGCCGCCATCACCTTCCTGTGGCTTCGGTACGTCATGGCGGTGGAGCAGTCGCCCCACAGGGAGAAGAAGTCCAGCCAATTCGCGGTGGCCTTCCCCTTCCTCGTCTCCACGGTGACGATGATCGCACTCTATCTGATCAACCCGCGCCTGCTTTTGAGCGACGACCTCGAGCTCCAGCCCGCCTACAACATCTTTCTGGTGATCGTGCCGTCCATCTACATCACGGCGGTCATCGTCTACACCTCGCGCAGGGCGCACACGGAGAAGAATCCGTTTGAAAAGAGAAGGCACCTGTTCGTGGGGCTCTTCCCGCTGCTGGTGATCTTCGGCGGCGTGTTCCAGCTGCTCGCGCTGCCCAAGACGCCCATATTCTGCTTCTGCTGCACGATACTGATGCTGATCTTCTACATCCAGTCGATGGAGAGGCAGATTTCGATCGACCCCCTGACGCGGCTCAACAACCGCCGGCAGCTGCTGCACTACCTCACCCAGGAGAGCGGCAACCACCGGGACGGCCGGCTGACCTATGTGATCATGCTGGACATCAACGACTTCAAAAAGATCAACGACACCTACGGCCACGCCGAGGGTGACCGCGCGCTGGTGCTGGTGGCGGACGCGCTGCGCAAGGCGGTCAACAGCCACGGCATGTCCGCGTTCCTGGGCCGGTACGGCGGCGACGAGTTCATCATCATACTCCATCCCGGCAGCGCGGAGGAGATCGAGCCGCTGGTCAACGAGATCCGCGCCCAGATCGAGGACGCCTGCCGGGCGCAGGGAACGCCCTATGTCGTGTCCGTCGGCATCGGCTGCGACGCGCTGAAGGACGGGGAGGACACCCTCCAGGAGTGCATGCGTCGGGCGGACGAAAAGCTGTACCTGGACAAGGCCCACGGCAAGCGGCAGGGACACACCACGCGGGGCCCTTGACTTGCCGCCAGCAAGCCTGCGGACCTCCGCCTTGCCATGACAAAAAATCCCCTCGCAGTCTGTCTAACTTTTAGACTGAAATTAGTATGACGTCTCCAACGCAAAACCACCGTCACGCATGGACGGTGGTTTTGCGTTGGCAAAAACAGGGGATCACCCCTCCTGCTTCTCAAACATGCTGGCGTCGACGCCGCAGACGGGGCACTTGAAGTCCTCGGGCAGTTCGTCGCCCTCGTAGACGTAGCCGCAGACCTTGCACACCCAGCGGGCGGCGGGGGCGGCGGCTTCCTCGGGCGCGGGGGCGGTGTCCGCATTCAGCACGGACTGCGCCACGGCCTCCGCCAGCGCGGTCAGGGCCTCCGCGTCGCCGTCGTCGGGGGAGGACAGTATCGTGACCTTCTCGCCCATGAAGTCGCAGCCCGCCAGCCGGTCGATGATCTCCTTCATCAGCTTGCCCGCGACGGGGGACCAGCTGCCGTTCTCCAGGATGGCGAATTTGCGGTTTTGCAGGTTGTGGGCCTCCAGGTCCAGCAGGAAGTTCTTCATCGGCGTGAAGATGCCCATGTTGTAGGTGATGGAGGCCAGCACGATGTGGCTGACGCGGAACGCCTCGGCGATCAGCTCGCTGACGTGGGTCTTGGACACGTCGTAGACCGCCACGTTCTGCACCCCGGCGCGGGAGATCAGCCCGGCCACGGCGTTGGCGGCGCTCTCCGTGCCGCCGTAGATGGAGCCGTAGACCACCATCACGGCGTCGTCCTCGGGGGTGTAGCTGCTCCAGTGGACGTACTTGTCGATGATCCAGCCCAGGTTGTCGCGCCAGACCGGGCCGTGGGTGGGACACAGCATGCGGATGTCCACCGTGCCCGCCTTTGTAAGCACGTCCTGCACCTGGCTGCCGTACTTGCCCACGATGTTGCAGTAGTAGCGCCGGGCGTCGGGCAGCCACTCGTTCTCGAAGTCCACCTCGTCGGCGAACAGGTTGCCGTTCAGCGCGCCGAAGCTGCCGAAGGCGTCGGCGGAGAACAGCGCGCCGGACACGTCGTCGTAGGTCATCATGACCTCCGGCCAGTGCACCATCGGGGCCAGCACGAAGGTCAGCGTGTGTTTGCCGGTGTTGAGGGTGTCGCCCTCGCCCACCAGTATGGACCGGTCGGAGATGTCGCAGGCGAAGAACTGGTTCAGTATCATCGCCGCCGCCGCGGTGCAGACCACCTTCGCCTCCGGCCAGCGCACCAGCACCTCGGAGATGGCGGAACTGTGGTCCGGCTCCATGTGGTTGACGATCAGGTAGTCCAGCGTGCGGCCGTCCAGCGCGGCGACCAGGTTCTCGAAGAACTGGCCGGTGACGGAGCGGTCCACCGTGTCGATCAGCGCGGTCTTGTCGTCCAGCAGCAGGTAGGAATTGTAGGCCACGCCCCGGGGGATCGGATAGACGTTCTCGAAGAGCTGTATCCGGCGGTCGCTGACGCCCAAATAGGCGATGTCGTCGGTCACCATGCGCGGGCTGCCGATGCCGGCGAACTTCTTCTTGCCCTCAAAGGCCGCCGCCGCGCTCTCCTCCGCACGCGCGGAAAACATGCCGTTGCCCAGGATGCCCGCCGCCGCGACGCCCGCCGTGCTCACCGCCGCCGCCTTCAGAAAGTTGCGCCTCGTCAATTCGTTGTTCACGGGTATACCTCCTATTCTTCACACTCACACTAACTTCACCGTCGAGCTGTCGGACGCCGTCCGCATGGCCTCGTTCTCAAAGCTGTCCTTGGCTTCGTCCAGCAGCGAGCGGACGTCGGCGAGCAGCGCCTGGGCCTCGTGCAGCTTCTTCGAGGTCGCCTCATACCCGGCGTCCTCCGCGATATGGGCCAGGCGGTGGGTCCACCGGTATTCCAGGGCCACGTGGTCGTCCACCATGTCCAGCATCTGGGTAAACTGCTGGGTATTCACGCCGTTTGTGCACATAATCAATTCTCCCTTCCTGTCTGCGACAGCATTTGATTCCTGCATTTTATCAGCCATTCGGCCACCGCGTCCATGCCCTCGCCGGTCCGGGCGGAGGTGACGAATATTTCAAGTCCCGGGTTCAGTATGCGGGCGTGCTCCTTGAGCGCGTCCATATCGAAATCCTCGTTGAGAGGAAGATAATCGCACTTAGTCACGATCAGGGCGTCCACGACGGCGAACATCGGCGGATACTTGCACACCTTGTCCCAGCCCTCCGGCACGGACAGCAGCATGACGCGCCTGTGGCAGCCGGTGTCGAAGTCGGCGGGGCACACGAGGTTTCCGATGTTCTCCAGGAACAGGTAGTCGAACTTCCGGCCCCCGAAGGCGGCGAACGCCTTCTGCATCATGCCCATTTCGACGTGGCAGACGCCCTTGGTGTTCAATTCGACGGAGGGGATGCCCGCCGCCTTGATCTTCAGCGCGTCCACGTCGGACTCCAGGTCCGCCTCGATGACCCCCATCGGGCCGTCGGTGCGCCTTTTGAGGGCCGCCATCAGCGCCAGCAGGAACGTGGTCTTCCCGGCGCCCGGGGAGCCCATGATGTCCAGCAGGAAGGCGCCCTCCTCCCGCCGCGCCCGGCGGAAGCGGTCCGCCGTGCGGTCGTTTCGGTCAAATATATCCCGCTTTACCTCAATGATGCGCGAATCGTCCATCGGTTCATCCTAACCTTCCTGTCATGTTCCCCGGAAACCGGCAAGGGGACCGGATAATTCCATTATATAGAAATCACCCGGTCCCCGCAAGTCGTATGTGCAAAAATGTCATGCGCTGTGGGCGGCCTCGATCTTACTGATGTAAAACTCCATGCCGCTGATCAGCTTGTAATCCTTGTACGCCCCGCAGCTTGGGCAGGTCCAGGTGCGCCTGTCGACGGGGATCAGATGGAATTCGCCACCGCAGGCGTTGCACCGCGCCATGTACGGCGTTGGATGCAGCACGACCTCGGCGCCCTCGGCCACCGTGCCCCGGGCGAGGAAGCGGAACAGGCTCTCGAAGTAGTCCACCACGATGTCCCGCCCCTCGCCCAGCACGATGTGCACCTTCGTCACCTTCGCCGCGCCGGCGGCCTCGGCCTCCTCGGTCACGATCCTCACCACGCTGCGGACCAACGACATTTCATGCATGGGCCGTTATGCCTCGAGGGTGGAATCGGTGAAGTCCACGATCTGGCCGCGGCGCAGGCGGTCCTTGGCGAAGTAGATGTTGCAGTCGAGGTAATCCTCGGGCAGCTCGGGGTAGTCCGGGGTGGGCGTCAGGATGCGCGCCTGCACGGGACAGACCTTCACGCACTGGCCGCAGCGCACGCACGCCTTGTCCATGACGCAGGTGCCACCCTCGCCGTCCATGGTGATGGAGTGCATCGGACAGATGTTGGCGCACAGGCCGCACTTGACGCACTTGTCCTTGTCGTACTGGAGGGTATAGGCGCTGAAGAACTGCGCCGCCGCGCCCTCGCCGTTGCAGCCGCGCCAGCCCATGAGGTTGCCGCAGCTCTCGCAGTGGCAGCAGCAGATGATGTCCGCGTTCTTGGCGCAGATGGACTCCACGACCATGCCCTTGCTGATGATGTCCTCGACGATCTCGATGGCCTCGTCCGGGGTGATCTGCTCGCCGATGCCGTTCTCGATGAAGTACTCGGCCATCTCGCCCAGGGACAGGCAGGTGCGCATGGGCTGTCCCTCCGGATAGGGCACGCCCAGGGCCTCCCACATGGTGCGGCACTGGCAGGGGGAGACGGTGATGGTCTTGTTGCGCTTGATCAGCGCGCGCCAGTCCTGCCAGGGCAGCAGCTTGCCGTCCTCGCAGACGTCGGCACTGATGGGATAGGTGCGGAACAGCGGGAAGGTGGTGTCGAAGCCGGTCTCTCCGCCCGGATCCACGCCGGAGATGCCCTGGCTGTCGAACTCGGCCACCGCGGCCATGTCGCCCGCGTAGGCCCGCTGCAGCTCGCCGAACTCCCAGAAGCCGTTGATGTAGGGCATCACCGAGAAGAAGGTCAGCCCGCCGCGGCGCACGCGCCAGATCAGGTTGCGATGGGCCTGGTCCTCCAGGATCTCGGAGCACTTCTCCTCGTCGTAGCCGGTGGCCTCCGCGTAGTTGGCCACGGTGAACAGCTTGTGCAGCGGCATCTTCATGTAGTTCTCGGCGTCCTCTTCGCTCCACAGATACATGATCATCTGCCAGCTGTTGGCGTTCGGTATGGAGCCGATGCCCTTGCCCAGGCGGTTGATGCGGTTGCGCATGCGCACGTAGATCGCCGGGATCACGGTGCCGTCGGGCAGGGTGACGTCGCTGGTGACCTCGGACTCGTTCAAGAGCTCCGCCATCAGCTTGTCGCTGTTCTTGACCTCTTCGTTGGCCGTCATGTTCAGGTCAAACTTGGATTGGATCACCGCATCGGCGGCCTTCTCCGCCTCCTGCTGGGCTTCCTCCGCCCTGCCCTCCAGGCCGAAAAGGCCCAGTACCGGCATCATGCCCATGCCGATGCCCAGGGCGCCCACGCCCTTTAGGAAGTCTCTTCTGCCAAGCGTCCACTTTTTCTCATTGTTCTCGCTCATACGCTTCCAGCTCCTTTCATAATATGGGATTGACTGCCTTTCACGCACATGCCGCATGTGCGATGATCTTCAAAACTCAACTATATGATAACATAGATTTATCAATCATACAATACTATCCGCCGGGGCAGGCATGCTAAATCTGTGTTAACCCCCCGGGGGGGATATGGGATCAGGAGTAGGGAGTAGGCAGTAGGGGTGACGACAAAAACCCGCCTGCCTCTATCGGCAGGCGGGTCGAAGGTTATGCGGGGATTATTCGTCGATATAGGCGACAGCCTCGTTGGCGGCGATATAGCCGGAGTCGATGCACAGGCCGTAGCAATAGCCGGGCACATCGTAGTAGGGGCTGTAATACAGGGAGCCGTTGTCGGTGCCGACCACGTACAGGCCCTGCATGGGGGTGTTGTCGGGCTTGAGGGCGCGCAGCCTGTCGTCGGTGCGGATGCCGCCGAAGGTGGACCAGGCGGAGGGCTCGCACTGCACGGCGTAGAAGGGGCCCTTCTCGACCTTGCTCAGGTACCAGGGGGCGGTGCCGAACTGCTCGTCGACGCCCTTGTCGCAGTACTCGTTGTACTTCGCCACGGTCTCGGGCAGGTCGGTCAGGCCGAAGGCCTCGGCCAGCTCCTCGATGGTGTCGGCCTTCACGAGCCAGCCCTCGCGGATGCCCTCCTCGATGTCCTCGGGCAGGTTGGTGAGGATGCGGTCCTTGAAGTAGTTGCCGATGAACCAGCTGCCCTTCTCGGGCTTGGCGCCCTTGGCGATGGTGTACTCATACAGGCCCTGGGTGCTCATGGCGTCCACATAGGCCTGGTCCACGATGCCGTACCACGGCGCGTTGAGTATGATCTGCTCGGAGCCGTAGCTCATCGGGTAGTCGCACAGCAGGCCCTCGTTGATGAAGCGCTTGCCCTCGGCGTCCACCAGCAGGTTGCCGTAGAGGCC
>CADASI010000140.1 GCA_902790525.1 uncultured Eubacteriales bacterium | reverse complement strand
GCACGACCGAAGAAGCGGCGAAAGCGACGGGAATGAGCCGAGTCAACGTGAGTCTGATCTGCAAGCGATATAAAGAGCAGGGCCTGGAAGAACTGATCCAGAACAAATATACATCGCATCGGCGAGCCCTGACAGAGGAGAAGGAGAACGAGATACTGACGTACGCGTCTACATGGTCGGCTTTGAGCCTCTGATGGCCTGACAGTTCAAGGTATCCGACCCCGATGAGTTCCGCTCCAACATCCATCTCGGCGGAACGGAGACGCCCATCCCCCTGACGGATGAGATGCGAGATATCTGTGTCCGGGCGGCAAAAGCGGCGGTTCTTCACCTGGTGGGCGTCGACTTGCTCTACGGAAAGGACGGTTTTGTAATCACCGAATTGAACTCCTCTCCAGGCAGCCCGGATGACGCTAAATCGTTCTATCCTGTCGTCATTCCGGCCATGATGAAAGCCATCAGGGAACAGATAATCGCCCGACAGCAGCGCGGAGAATAAATCATCCGACGCCTGTTCCTGCACTTATCGCATCAATTCCATGTCTGATCTGCTGGAACAGCGCGACCCCAATCGAATTATTTACGCATGTAAAAAAGTTTCCATAAATTTTACAATTATACCGTTTGTAACAGATTTACATTATCTTCATTATTGGATAAAAGTTAGACTGATAATTATCTTCTTAATATAACCTGAAGAGGAAACATGCCATGGATTTTATCAGGACGGAAGCACAGACCCGGTTTTCTGATTTCAGTGCAGATGGGGTGCTCCATTTTTCAAAATGCCTGATGTATTTTGAGAAGGCACGTTTCGCGATCTCAAAGGACGCAGGGCTGGACCGGATCCTCAGGACCTGTTATCCGGGCGCGGATATACAGTTCGTCGTGGTCAAGACGGACATCCGCTATCTCGAGCCTGTGAGCGTGACCTGCGACCGGAACGACGAGAAGGCGCTGGCGGTGGAAACGCAGCTGTGCCAGCCGATCATCTCCAAGCTAACATTTCGCCAGAAACTGGTGGAGGTGGGTTCGGGCCTGGTGCTGATCGACGGCGTGGTGGACGTAGCGCTACTGAACCCGAAGGAGGGCATGATTGGCTTACTGTCCGCCGAGTGCAGGCAATGTCTCATGGATTATCTCTCGTCTTACAAAGGTATTCGGGAACTGTAAACTGACAAGGAGATGAGGCGCGATGAAAGTATTTATCTTCCCCGGACAGGGTTCTCAGCAGGCGGGGATGTACCGCCTGCTGGGGAACATGGCGGACGAGGTCAAGGACATCTTCGAGGCCGCCAGCGACGCTTCCCACAAGGATGTTGTCGATCTGTGCCTGAAGCAGAGCGACGAGGTGCTTTCCCACACGGAGATCACCCAGATCGTCGTGACAACCATGAACCTCGCCTTTTACCGCCTGCTGATCAATCGGGGCGTTGAGCCGGATCTGGTGATGGGGCAGAGCCTCGGCCAGTTTTCGGCGCTGGCCGCCTGCGGCGGAATGAGCTTCGAGGAGGTTTTCGCGCTGGTGACGGAGCGGGCGCGCTTGATGACGGAGATGACGAGGGAGAGCACCCTCTATTCCGTACTGGGTCTCAGCGAGGAGAAGGTGCGCGCGGCGCTGGACACGTTGCCCGAGGGACTGGACCCGGTGGAGATCGCGCTCATCAACTCGAAGGAGCAGATCGTCATCGGCGGCACCGTGGACGCCCTGAAGGTTGCGGAGCAGAAGATGAAGGAGGCTGGGGCGTTCAAGGTGGTTCCCGCGAAGTTGAACCGCGCCTTCCACACCAGTTACATGAAGGACATGGAGCAGGCATTCATCGATTATCTGAACACCTTGCACCTCAACGAACCGAAATGCAGGATCGTGTTGAACTGTGCGGGAGATTATGGCAGAACCGCGGCGGACCTCAAGGCGGATATGATTGCCCAGTGCTGTCACGTCGTGCTGTGGCGGGACTGCATGGAAAAGCTCCGGAATATCCCCAACCTCAATGTCGCAGAGGTCGGCGTCGGCAGGATCATGGCGGGCATCATGCGCAACTGCGGCTTCAAGGACAAGGTCAGCCTGATGTCCGATCCGAGGGAATTCAACATGTACGTCAGTAAAATGACTGGAGGAGCTTGATCATGGAGCAGCTATTTACAAAGGGGACGATTGCCCTCGTCACGGGCGGGTCCTCCGGCATCGGACAGGCCTGTTCGATCGAACTGGCCAGGAACGGCGCTTACGTCATCATCAATTATAACGGCAACAAGGATGGCGCGCAGGAGACGCTGAACACGATCCTAAAGAATGGCGGCGCGGGTGCGATCGTCAAGGCAAACGTGTCGGACGAGGCCGAGGTCGACGAGATGTTTGCCAAGATCAAGAAAAACTTCGGCAGGATCGACCTGCTGGTCAACAATGCCGGTATCATAAAGGATGGTTACCTGCTGATGATGAGCAAGGCTGCTTTTGACCAGGTGGTAAACACCAACCTGGGCGGCGTCTTCCTGTGCACGAAAGCCGCGCTATGCGCACCCATCTCTATTCCTTTGCCGAGCTTCAGAGGCTGGTTATGTTGCGCATTGGAGAGGTTCTGCCCGACGTCACTGAGATCATCTCGGAGGCCTATACGGACAATCTCGCCTCCATATTCCTCCAGAGGCAATCCGGGTCGGTGCTGCTCAGGTGGGCCCCTGACCGGTACAATCTGGTGGCGTTCAGCAACTTTGGCCCATCGGTCAGGCGGCTTCTGTATTTCATGAATATGGAACACCGGCTGCCGATGAAGGTTCAGCAGACACTCGTCCCCGTGAAGAAGAATGAATTCAAAAAAGAAGCGGAGCGCGTGGACGGGCGCTACGTCAGAGCGGATTACCGCATACTCGATGAAAAGCTCACGGTGTGGCTGAATGTCTATTCCGGGAGCGCCTGTCGCCTGACGCTCAATCAAAGCGGGCTCAGCGCAGGTCTCAGGGATGGCGGCGCAAACCTACTCTTCTCCAATTCAGGCAGTGCCGAGGCCATTTGGCACGTCGCCTTTGAGACAAAGGACGCTCTCACGCTGTCTGCAACGGAGGCAAGGGTTCCCGCGGGCGGCGAGGCTGTAGTGCCCATATCCCCGGACGCCGCGTCCCTGCGGCTGGATCTCGACAGCACGTCGTTCTCGTTCAGGCTCTTCCCCCGGGAGGATGTCTCCAGGGACATCTACGCGGACAGGCGGGAAGGAATCTCGCTGGGGGACGGCGTATTGCTCAACGCGCAGACCGGCGCCCTTCACATCGACGCGGCAACGGGCGTATCGGGCTTTCATGAGATCTGGCCCGTGTTTGACGCGCCCCGGCTTCGCGGCCCTTTACAGCCGAACACCTGGCTCGATCTGTCTGCGGAGCAGCGCCAGGAGGGAACTGTGGTCACGGAGCGGAAGGGAAACCTGCGGATCACCCGAACCTATACGCGGGACGTGCAGACGCTTCGAATCCACACGAAGCTTTCCGGGACAGGCGATTTGTCGGACCCACTGTTCGGCCTCTACCTGGACGATCTGTCGGGCTGTGTAACGCTGTATTCCGGGGAAGAGCCGCTCCTTTCGAGGGGCTACGACGAGGCGAAGGACAGCGCGCTGGATACAGAAGAGCTGTTCTATTACGACCTCAGCGGCAGGGCTTACACCTCCCGACCCATATCCCGCGCGGTGTTCTCCACCTGCGCCGGGGAATATGAGATCACCTCAGACAGGCCCTTCACAGCGCTGTTCCAGTTTGGATTCCTGACGCTCAACTATGGAAACGTCAGCGCGACGGCGGAAGACCGCGACTCGAATGCCTCTGAAATTGACTTTGGCACGATTGCGATCAGGAGGGTGCAATGATGGATGCTTTGAGGAAAAAAGTCTTTTCGAGTATGATTACCGAAGGGACAAACCTAATCCGGAAGCTCAGGACGCTGAACAACAACGCGGTTCAGGTCAACAGGGAGCTCTTAAGCGACATCCTGAAAAAGAACGCCGGCACCGAGTTCGGCACGGCCCATGGCTTTGGTGAGATTCACACGCCGGAGGAATACCGGGAGCGGGTCAGAGTGAGCAACTACGAGGATTACAAGCCCTACTTCGCCCGAATGATGGAAAAAGGGGAGAAAAACCTGCTGTTCGCCAGTGACGTGGCGCATTATTTTGTGACTTCGGGCACCACTGGGATGGGAAAATACATACCGGTCACGAAAGAAGCCCTCAAGCTGATGTCCTCCTTTGCCACCTTCTACAGCTTCGGCCTGATCGCGCAGGAATTGGGCGACATTTGGACCGACGGCGCGCTGTTCGTGTTGACGAAGGTCAGGCTCGGAAAGAGTGCACACGGCACCCCGATTAGCAACGTCAGCGCCAGGGACATGTCTAGCCTGGGGCCTGCCTACCGGGCGATTATGAACGTCGCCCCGGACGAAGCGGTCTATGCCTCAGGAAATTATGATACCCGGTACATCAACGCCCGCGCCGTGCTTTCCTGCCCGGATATCTCCGAATTCAACTCATCCTATGTGTCGTGGCAGCTGGAGTTCATACGCTACATCGAGGACAACTGGGAAATGCTGGTGCGGGACATCGAAAAAGGCATCATCGACCCGGCGGTGGACCTTCCCGAAGGCGTGCGCATGAGCCTGCTTCAGAAAATCCAGCCGAACGGGAACCGCGCTGCCTTCCTGAGGCGGGAATTTGAAAAGGGCTTCCAGGAGCCGATCATACCCCGAATCTGGCCGAAATTCGCCTGCCTGACGGCAGCCTGCGGCGGGGGCTTTGCCCGGTATTACGATCAATATAAGCGGTATCTGGGCGACGGTGCGAATTTCTATTGCTACGGTTACACGGCGTCAGAGGGCGTGTTTTCCGTGCCCTTTGCGCTGAACAGCACTGAATCCGTCCTCCTGCCCCAATCGGTCTTCTATGAATTCGTCCCGGAGGATCAGGAGAACCTGGAGCACACGCTGTTCATGGAGGATCTGGAGGTCGGCGGTCGGTATCGCGTGATCGTCACGACGCCCTCCGGCCTGTATCGGTACGACATGGCAGACATTATCGAGGTCAAGGGCTTCATCGGTGAATGTCCGCGCATCGAGTTCCTGCGCAGGGTCGGCATGTCGCTGGGCGTGTTCGGGGAGCATGTCACCGGTACGGAGATCGAAAACCTCTTCACGGACACCTTCGGGGAGCTGGACGCGGAGCTGGTGGATTACTCCGCCTATACGGAGATCCCTGAAAACGCCAAGGGTCGGTATGTGTTTATGGCCGAGCTGAGGGGACAGGCGGCGCTTCCGAATGACGAAACCATTACAGCCAGTCTCTGGCGGAGGCTCAGACAGAACAACGAGATCGTCGATATGCTCGCCAAGCGTGGCACACTGCTGACCCCGCGCTTCTGCCGCCTGCGGAATGGGACATATCTTCTCTCGACGCGCGATCTCTTCCGGGCTCCTGTTTCTCTTTCGTGCCATCATTAAAACCTCCATCGCTGTGTTCTTATTTTACACTGCTTTGGA
>CADASI010000139.1 GCA_902790525.1 uncultured Eubacteriales bacterium | reverse complement strand
CAGCTTCTTCTTGCAGTCGCAGGTCACGGGCACGGCCATCAGCGCGCAGTTCTGATAGGCGGGCATGGCGTCGATGTCCTCGAAGCCCATCACGGCCTTCACCAGCGGACAGGCGTCGCGTGGCGCGGTGTCGTCGCCGACGGCGAAGGCCGTATAGCTGCCGCCGCAAAGCTTCACCGGCATCGCGCCCTGGGCGTAGATCAGCTCCGGCGGCACCATCACACAGTAGGTGCCCACCGTGGGCACGTGCTTCGGGTGAACGACATCCTGTCGGTCCACAAACACCTGCGACAGCGTCTCCAGAAATGGCGTCAGCGCCTCCGGACAGTGGGGCAGCCCCCGCACGCGCCTGAGCATCTTCTCGGCGGTGGCAGTCTGCCTGCGATCAAAGCGGTCGCGTCTGCGCGCCTCCATCGGGGACAGCGGTACGATGTTTGATCTATCCATTCCTGTCACGCTTTCTTATGATGTTCCCTGTCTGGTCCTTCATGAACGCCGCCCGGGAAGCGTTGTACAGCTTTACCCCGGCCAGCGTCATGTACAGCGCGCCGTCCTCGGGGCACTTGCGGACGCACTCGCCGCAGAAGATGCAGTCCGTGGTGGTTACGTCGATGGCCCGCTCGTCCTTTCCCTCACGGACCGTGAAGATGGACTTGATGCCCATCGGGCAGGCCTCGTAGCACGCGCCGCACTCGGTGCAGGCCACGGCGTCCTTCCTGAGCCGCGCCAGCGACGCCCTGTGCGGCAGTCCCAGCAGGTAGCCCATCGGGCAGATGTTGCAGAAGCAGCGCCGCTTGAAGAAGCCGCTGACGATCACCGCGATCATCATGAAGCCGCTGAAGTACAGGCTGGTCTTGAAGCCCGCCAGCGCGGGGCTCAGCGCCGCGGCGGGGCAGAAATCGCAGAAGCTGCCGCCGATCAGACTGATGCCGAGGAAGAGCACCAGCATGACCCATTTGATGAACCTCAGTATGGCATAAACCCTTTCGTTGAGGGCGATTCCCTCGATGCGCAGCGCCACCCGTGCTTGGTGCGCCACGTCCTGTAAAAATCCAAGCGGGCACACGAAGCCGCACAGCATCCGGCCGAACAGCAGCGCGAAAGCCGCGAAGCTGCCGACAAACCAGATCAGGTAAGACGGCGGGCGCTCCAATAATTCCGCAATGTGGCTGAACCAGTAGCAGCCCGCGCTGGTCAGTTGGTCGAGGTTGTACGGGCAGGCCAGCACCGGCAGGTCGACCTTTGAAAGCGCCGTGCCCAGCAGCCTGCCGCCCCAGATCAGCCCGGCGAAGCTCAGAATCATCACGCCCCAGCGGACGAGCCCGAACCCGAAATGAGGCTTGTGTTTGACGGCGCTGGGCTGGAAGATCCGGGCGCGGGCCTCGGACAGACCACGCTTCTTATAGACCGCTTTACGGACCAGCACGTCCAGCACGATGCAGACGAGCGCGATCAGCAGTATCAGCGAAAACGGCATCATGGCCCTCAGCCAGCGTAGGGAAAGCACCGTGTTGTCCTCGATCTGATAGTGGAGCCGGAAGGTGCGCGTTTCGTCGGGCCGGCAGACGAAGGTCACGCCGCCGCGCACGTCGTTGATCGAAAGCGCCGCGGACGCGCCGTTTTCATCGGTGGTCAATGAAACCTCGCGCCCGTCCGACAGAACGGCAGTGATATTGGCATTGGCCAGCGCCGCGCCGTTCAGCGTGAAGACGAACTGCCCGCGGCGCGGGTACATGACCTCAAACGGCACCCGGTCATCCGATATGGGGTGGACCGTGTGCTCGTAGTCGTAGGTGAAGGCCATGTCCGTTTTGGCGGCGTCCATGACGGTCTCCGCCGCGCCGTCGCCGTCGGTGTCATCCATATAGGCAGGCTTCACGGCGGCCAGCGTTCCGAGGCGATTTTCTGGCAGGCTGTCAGCCTCGCCGTCTGTAATCTCGACCAACCCCTCCCCCGTCAGCGCGTAGACCGTCGCACCCTCGCCGCCATGCAGCGTGATCGCGTCGTCGGTATAGGAGAAGGCCAGCAACCCGCCATCCTGCACGGTCGTCAGCGAGGCGCGCGCCAACGGGTCTTCCCACGTGTAGAACGGCACGTCCGCCGCGAACCACGCCAGCAGCGCCAGCGCGGCGGCGAGCAGCCCGGCCAGAAACCCCTGTTTCATGCGGCTGTTCATAGCGCAATTCTCAACCCTTCCATGGTCTGCTGGCGGAGCATCTCGGCAAAGGCCTCCATGCGGATGCGGAGCTGTTCCACATCCTGCTGCTGGTAGTCGGTTTCCAGCCGGAACACGGGCACGCCGTACCGCTCGCACAGCGCCTCGACCCGCGTTAGCTCAAAGTCCAGCTCGATCTGGCCCTTCAATACGTGATAGACCACGCCGTCCACCCGCTGCGCGTCCAGCTTGCGTTTCAAACCGTCCAGCAGGCCGTGGTTGACCGTCCACGCGCCGGAGGCGTCCTTCGGCAGGCGACTCTGCGCCATTTCAAGGAGTATCCCCATCACGCCGCCAAAGCGCGGCAGCTTCGGCACGGGCATCTCCAGTTGCGCGGAGACGGAATCCACCGTATCGACCAGCGCCAATCCCGCCGATTCCAGCAGCAGGGGCAGCTTTTCGTTGGGGAAGATCACCGGCGAACCGGCGATCAGCACGCGCGGGCGCTCTTCCGCGGGCTTTATGTGCCGCCGCGCATAGCCGCGCAGAACGGCGGTCAGGCGGTTTAAACGCATCAGCCATTCATCGGTGTTCGGGGCGTACCAGAAGCTCTCCAGGATCAGCTGCCGCATGCACCTGTTCATGCTGCCCGATGGCCGCCGCCAACGCGCGGCGGGTGACGGTCCTGTCGGTGTGTTCCTCAATGGCACGCACCACCCGCGCCATGCCGTCCACCCACGCCTCCAGCCACGCAAGGCGGTCCCACATGGGCGGCAGATCGACCACAAGCACACGGATGCCGTTGTCCCGCATGAGCCCGGTCAGCTTGCGGCGACTGTCCGAGGTCAGCGCCGTCAGCACCAGCGCGTTTTCCGCCAGGTTGAAGTGCGGGTTCATCAGCCAGCCGCAGGCGGAACGGCTGATCGGATCGGCATCCCTCGGCAGCATCGCGTCCGACCAGCGGGTGGTCTCCAGGCTGCCGCCCAGTATCACGCGGGTGCGCGCCCCGGCGGCCTTCGTAAGCTCCCACGGGATGTCCTCGCCCAACAGCAGGATCTCCGGCTTCTCCCGGGGAAGCCGCTTTTGACTGAATCCGCGATACAGGCAGTTCAAAAACCACTTCGCCTCGGGAAGCGGCTCTTGAAGCGACATCACCTGCTCCAGTGCGCCGCGCGCTTCCATTTCAAGATGCTCTGTCATCGTCATATCCTCCATGGGTCCTGTGTGCTCTCATCATCGACAGGGGCATCATAATGCAGTTGCCTAAATCGAGCCTAAAACGAATATGGCAGGATTGTAAATGGGTTCGGCCAAAAGAAAAAGGCCGTGAAGGCCGATTGGGAGGCCTGTCTGGCCTCCGGCAACACCGGGATCTTCGACGGCGCGAACTGGTTTGCCCTGCAGACCTGGTCTGGCGGACATGGATCAGATAAAGCTCCTCCACACCCGCCCCCCTGCCGAACACACGGAGCAGAGGGGCAGATATACTATCACTTTAGAAACAGGACAACGAGGGCGCAAACGAGGACGATCCACCCGATCCCCGTCGCGATCAGCGCCGCTCCCAAGGACAGCATGCGGCGAAATCCCTTCTCAAGATGGAAGTGCGCCGGGTCGTTCGGATCATAGAAAAGGTGGACGATCTCATCGACTTTAAAGGCGTTCTCCTTGTATTCAATGTCGCTCTTGTGTCGCACCGTGGTTCCATTGGCGCTGAATTCGACCACCGGGGCATCGTGCGTGTGGACGACGTTGCGATACCTGCCGGTCCGGGTCTCGCGCGTTTCGAAGGATAACACCTTACCGACCGCCCGAACGGTCTCCTGCTTCTGCTTCCTGCGCATGACGATGATCTCACGTATGCCCTGGTATGCGAAGATAACGCCAGGCAAGCAGGCTATGATTATGCCAATAAGATTGTCCCCAATTACGCTCAGCATGATATCCTCCTATTCAGCCCCGCATGGTTATTACTTCGGCAGCTATATATTACCACGATCTGCTTGTCTAAAGCGCCAGCTGCTGCGTTCAGTCGCCGATGCTACGGCATCGCCTCCCTCCTCCGCCTTGCATCTGACGCTTTATCCTGCGCATCTCATTGGCAATATATAACTGCCGAAGTAATAACAGGGCGTTGTATACATGTATGTGGGCGCGATTGCCACACTGCTTATCGCCACGGACCGACTACCGCACTGCCTGAGCCTCCATAAAGGCCGCCTTCCGTTTCCCAATGCGTCGCCAAAAGCCAACCGTCCACGGGGATGACGGAGAGGGAAATATTGTTCCCTATCCACGTGAGACAATATTTACGCCTTCATCTGATACGACGACAGATACGGCAGGTGGTAGAGCTTATAGATTGTCAGCTCCACTTCGTTGCCGCGAATGCTGACCTGGATATTGTCGGCCACATGCGAGACCACGGATTTTTCAAGCTCATCCCATTCCTCCTGCGCCCTGCTCTCAGTATCCTTGTCCTTCTCAAGTCGATCCCGGTATGCGCCCATCGACCAGGTGAGGCAGTCATCCGCATCATACACAATCGTATCCGCGAGGTATTCAGGCGTGTCTTCATCGAGCATGGGCTCGAAAAACGCGCGGATTTTGCCCATGATGCCGCGGTGCGCCTCGTTCTTCCCGCTTGTTGAAGCGGAAAGCAGCTGCGTGCGCTTCCTAGCGCTCATTGTGGTCACGGTTTTTAGATGCAGCCAGTATTCGTTCTCCGTAGCGTCGATCCAGAACCGGCCCACATGTTCGCTGTTGATGGAGCGCAGCATGTTCAGCGTTTCCTCGACGAGCAAACGGAGGTGCAGGGCGTCCTTGGGGTTGAGATGGCACTGCTCTGCCACCTTGTCAGTCTGCAAAAGGGCTTCTTTCAGGCCGCTGCCATTGCTGGCAACAATGATTAAGTCGGATTTCATAGATAATAAGCCTCCTCTATCCTCTCCACTCCCTGTAAGCATTGACCTCAGGTTCCACGACCTTCAGCGCAAACATCAGCACAGCCATGTCGTCAACCACGCCCACAACGGGTATGTCGTCCGGGATGATGTCGTTGGGGTTCATATGTGGGTCTCCTTTCGATTTGTAGCATCAATCGTCCGTTTCAGCAATTCAATGGCCGGCTCGTCGCCGCGATACGTTAATCCCATTTTACCACAATCCCGGGCGGCGGACAACCAAAAACTATAACTCATTTTTCTTTGGCGCTCCTTTATCGACCGCCCCGGACGGCGCACCCGCCGAAGCGGTTGATAAATCATCGGGATTTTGATATCATAGAACCGTGAACAGCGGCAGTGCCAGGTCCAACAACCGGGCCGCCGCGGACACCGCTACGGTTCCCTTCGCTTTCATCAAGGATGGGAAGCCGGCGGGCGTGGATATCGATATCGTCGCGCGCTTCTGTAAGGAGAAAGGGTACGGACTTGAAATCGTGCAAACGGATTTTTCCGCGATCATTGCGTCGGTCGTCACCGGAAAGGTCGATTTTGCCTGCGGCGGCATCGCGTATACGCCCGAACGCGCGGAAAGCGTACTCTATTCCGAGCCGACATTTGAGGGCAGCTCCGCAATGGCTGTTCTGAAGACGGAAGAAACGGCATCGACGGCGGAGGGCGGTTCGTCCTTCCTTGACGGGGTGAAATCCAGCTTCCACAAGACCTTCATCCGCGAAAACCGCTGGCAGCTGTTTGTGAAGGGCGTCGTTACTACGCTCGTTATCACGCTGTTCTCTATCCTCTTCGGGACGCTGCTGGGCTTTATCGTGTTCATGCTGTGCCGAAACGGCAACTCCGCGGCCAATCTTATCACCCGTTTCTGCATGTGGCTCATACAGGGCATGCCGATGGTGGTGCTCCTGATGGTGCTCTACTACATCATATTCGGCAACGTGGCCATCAACGGCATCTTCGTGGCGGTGGTCGGCTTCACGCTGACCTTTGGGGCGTCGGTGTTCGGCCTTCTGAAGATGGGCGTGGGCGCGGTGGACGGCGGCCAGTACGAAGCCGCCTACGCGCTGGGCTATTCCAACCGGCGGACCTTCTTCCGCATCATACTGCCGCAGGCGCTCCCCCACGTGCTGCCGGCCTACCGGGGCGAGATCGTGGGCCTGATCAAGGCCACGGCCATCGTTGGCTACATCGCTGTGCAGGACCTGACCAAGATGGGGGATATCGTCAGAAGTCGTACTTATGAAGCGTTTTTCCCATTGATTGCAGTAACAGTGATCTACTTCCTACTGGAGGGGCTCATTGGATTTATGATCAGCAGGATCACGATCAATTTCAATCCCAGACGCAGGAAGCCTGAGGACATCCTGAAGGGGGTCAAGACCGATGATCAGAATTGAGCATGAATAGTGGTGCTTTGCGGAACAGCACCGATCCCCCTTGGGCGTGGGCGGCGGCGACAGCCCTCCCCCATCACTTCACATAGTAATGCCGCGCCAGCCACCTCGACAGGCCGTCAAGCCCGGGGTAGACGATCCTCTCGCTGATGTTGAGTTGGTCGAGGAGGTCCCGCGCCTGCCAGCGCAGCTCCTTTTTGATGATGTAGCGCACCGTTTCCTGCGTCTTTTCGTTCAGGAACGCCTCGACATCCTCCATGTCTATGGGGACGATGGAAAAGAAGGAATACTGGTTGATGATGCGCTGTTCGATGGATGGCGGCTCCACGATGAGCATGGCTTTGCCGCGCATGTCCGCGTCGTACTCCCCCGGACCGGCGCAGGCCTCCTGGAGCATCTTCACGGAGAAAACCGTGGTCTGCTCGCGCGCCATGACCTCCTGATACTTCGCAGGGAGCATGGCGTGCAGCTCGTTGACGTCGATGCGGTAGACCACGCAGTCGTGCTTGTCCATGTCGTCCAGGTTGTTCTCCGACAGCGCGAAGTGCAGGCTGGTCAGCGGGGAAAAGGACCAGTCCAGCAGCCGCGTGGGCAGCCCGTGATGCTGCCCCAGTATCATCTGACGCCACACGCTGCTCTCGATGGAGGGATCCTCCAGCGCCGCGTACTTGGTGAAGTTCGACAGGATCACCGGCTCCAGCCGCCGGCGCTGCTGCCTGCACACGCGCTGCAGGGACGTGACGATCCTGTAATCGACGTTGGGCATGCCCCTGTATACGTGGAGCGAGCGATACCTCTTCAGATCAGGCCGGTAGTGTTGCTCCATCAGCAGCTGTGAGATTCCGAAGATGTCGTCAATCACAAATGTCTTTATCATGATAGGTGCGCCCCCGTATAACCGCTGCCTGTCAGGCGGCGGGCTGAATTGCCGCCTGCTCCGCCATGAGATCGTCGATCACGTCATCAATTACCTCGGGCGTCACGTTCTGCATGACCACAATATGCGCAAGGTTGCCGCCGAACCGTTCGTCATAATCCGGCGCGAGGAAGTACTTTTCCATGATCTCATCGCTCGGCCTTTCAAAGAATACGGTATTGGACTGTTCGCAGGAAACCCACGCCGGCCAGCCGATTTCATCCAGCCTCGATTTCAGGTATGCCGTGGTGTCCAGCATGGCCCGGGTTTGCGCTTTGAACCCCTCTGTGCCGGTGGTTTTTACGACCCAGTAGAATTTCAGGGGATTGAGCGCCGACCTGGAACAGTTGATCATGGGCATGGAGCTGTTGAGATAAGAGATATCGTAGGGATTCTGCCGCGCCATGACCTCCTTTGTCGTGAAGAAGAGGCCGCAGGGTTCGTCGATGCCGAAATACTTATGCCCGCTGACGGCGATCGAATCGAACTGGCAGACCCGGCGATCGACCAGATCGGCGTACTCGCTGAACGGCAGATATCCCCCGAACAGGGCCGCGTCCACATGGCGATATACCGCCGGGGGATTGACCTCGTCCAGTATGGCGTTGATGGCCTGCTGATCGTCGATGCCGCCCTTGAAGGTGGTGCCCATGGAGAAGACGACCAGCGCGGGTCTCTCCGGATCGAGCGCGGCCCGGAATTCTTCGGGAATCATCCGACCCATTTCATCCGTGGGGATCATGCGGGTTTCGATCTGCTGCAGCTCGGCAAGCCGCATATTGGAATAGTGCGATTCCGTCGAAACGTACAGTATGGGGGAAAGGCCCGTCACGGAGGTCAGATAGTGCCGGCCAAAGTAAATGCCGTGATTGTTCCCATCCGTGCCGCTGGCAGAGATCAGGCCCCAGGTGTCATCCGGATCAAACCCATAGAGGGGCGCAAAGAAGCGGATCACTTCGGCTTCGATCTCCAGAACGCCGTGGTTGGCGGTATAATCGTTGGGATCTCCGGCGTTATTCAGCATGGCGTGGTCGATGCCGTTCTCCAGATACCACTCGTAAAACCCATCCAGCCGTACATCCTCGTTCACCGGATAGCCAAGCTGGTCGTCGTGGATGTGCCGGGCGCGCTCTATGACCGCGTCGAGCAATTCGTCTGTATTGGGGTCGTAGCTCGTCTCCGAAAGTGCGGGCAGGGTTAGCAGCAAAACAAAAAAAAGGCTCATGATCAGCTTGGCTTTCATAGAGAACAACCTCCTGTCATAGTATGTTTCAAGTATAGCACTTCGGAGCGATACCGTCAATCAGAACAGTTGCTTCAAAAAGCCTCATGGATGTTCCTGCCCGATCTATGATTCCATTCACGCATTCCTCTTTGCTCAAAAAACGAGCCCTCACCATTATGCCGCCGCGACCCGTATCAAAGACGTAGTGCAGCTGTAACATACTTTTGATAAACGGGAACACCCATTCCTGCGTGACGCTGTACATGCGCGCCGCCGGGAAATCGTGGAAAACAGACCGCTTGAGCCGGGAGCCGTCGATGGTGCGATTCCCGATGGTGACTTGGGAGGCGAAGATGCTGTCGCAGAGGGTGCCGAGCGTGCTGGCTTCCATGGCTCTTGTGTTATCCGTCACATCGAGATCATGGTGGTCGTTCCCCGAAACATGCCATTGCATTTATTACTTCGGCAGTTATATATTGCCAATGAGATGCGCAGGATAAAGCGTCAGAGGGAGGCGATGCCGTAGCATCGGCGACTGACGACAACGCAGCAGCTGGCGCTTTAGACAAGCAGATCGTGGTAATATATAGCTGCCGAAGTAATAACATTATATCATGAAAAATGGGTTGCGTCTACCGGATAATCTCCCCCTTGTCGCTTCCCCGTTCCTCTGCCATAACATGGGCAAATGTGCGAGCAGTGTGCAAATACCCTGTTTTGATCCCAGGGAACAATTTGTCATCTGAGGCCGTCATATCTTTGCGGTTGAAGTCCGATCCTTCATGTGGTATAATGATCAGGCAAATCAACCGGAGGCAGGAGGCCCAGGCCAGATATAACGCCAGGCCGTATTATCAAAGGTGTGAACCAGACGAAGAGGAGGAATGAAACCATGAAGAAGTTCATCCCGAAGGAAAAGCTGGGCAAGAAGGCCCGCAAGCAGCTCGACAGCGAGCAACGGACAACCTGGTCCTTCTCGCCGGTGACAAAGAAGGTCGAAAGCAAAAAGCTGTACAACCTCAAAAGAAAAGCCCATGACCGTTATGACGACTACGGCATGGGTTTTCTTTATGCTACGGAGAGGCTTTTTCAGGGGGTTGTGCAGCTTGTCAATATACCGTCACAGTGACCGCCTTGCTCGCGCCGTTATTGGCCACCACGTACACGGTGCACGTTCCCGGGGCGACGCCCTTCACGCGGCCCTTGCGGTCGACCGTAGCGATGCTGCGGTCGCTGCTGTAATACCGCAGCTTCCTCGCGTGCTTCAGCACTTTTATGCCCTTCACAGCGCCCTTCACGCTCGCCTTTATCTTCCTCTTTTTGCCGACCTTCACGGTCAGCGCGGTCTTGCGCACGCTCACACCCTTGGCGTTGCAGAACTTTTCGTTCGACCCGCCCGCGATGGCGTGCACGGTGGGCGACGCCTTGCCGAGGTACACCTTCTGCCCGTTCTCCATCCGCCACGCCATGACGTACGCCTTGTACGGCGTGCCCTTTTTGAGCCCGGTGATGTTGCAGTCGTTGTGCGCGTCAGCGGGGACGGACGCGACCATCTTGTACACGCTCCTCCTCCCGCACTTGGTGAAGAACACGTCGTACCCCTCCGCGCCGGGCAGCGCCGTCCAGCCCAGATTCATCGACGTATTGGTGACCGTCGCCGTGGAGAGCAGTGTGTAATCCCCCTTGATCACGATCTCGGGCTTCCGCTCCGGCTCAGGCGCCGGCGCGGGCGTGAGTGTCACCATCGCGCTGCCCGTCGCGGGGAAGTACCCGTTCGCGGTGACCCTGTAATACACGGTATACGTGCCGGCGTCGGAGTAGGACGGGCACCGATCGAGACTGTAATTGCCCTCGGACGTGCCGTACCGCACCGCATAGCCGCTCGCGGGTTCGGTCACCGTGACGGTGATCCCGTGCCCCGCGCCGTCGCAGACGCCCTCGTAACCCCTGGCGACATGCGCGATCTTGCGCCCCAGTGCGGCCTCTGTGCCCGCGTCGTTCCAGCCGACGGCATACCCTTCATCGCTGATAAAGGCGGAGGGATCGCCCCTGCCCCGCAAACCGCCGGTGAGCGTCACCAGTCCAGCATCCCCCGGCCGCGCTTGGGCAGTCACGCCGATGCACGCGCCGGAGAGCGTATCCGTTACGGCGATGGTCCTGCCTTCGGGCAGGTAGACGTTCCCGCCCGTGTTGCCGGTGACGGTCGGTTTGCCCGACAGGCTGAACGTGCCGCCGCTCACATACACGCCGCCGCCCTTGGCCGCTTTGTTGCCGATGATCGTGCCGCCGTTCATGGCGAACGCATTGGCTTCAACATACACGCCGCCGCCGTCTCCGGTATTGCTGCCGCCGGTGATGTAGCCGCCGGTGACCTTGACGTATTTGCCCGACGCGGGCGCTTCGTCGCTCACCGCCGTGCCGCGGCCATCGGTCAGGGTGATGTAGTGGGTCCGCGTCGGGTCGCTGTCCTTAAGCGTCAGTTTTATGCTTCCCTGCTCGACCTTGATGACGCTGTCGTTGCCCTTCATAAGGATGCCGTAGCCGTTCAGGTCCAGGGTGTTATTGCTGCCGCTTGTACTGAGGGTGCTGTCCGTCGTCACGTCCGTCAGCAGGCGGAGGGTGTCGCCGTTGGCATCATTTAAAGCGGCGAAGGCGCCTTTGATAGTTGCGTAGCCGTTAATGACGTTCTTGGTGCTGATCGTCTCGGCCACGGCCAGCGTCGCCTGACTTTCGTATGCGCTGATGGCGTAGCCCGCGTCGTCCGACTTGAAATACTGCCTCGCGATCTCGCCGGTAAAGCTTTCGCTCCCCGAGGTGAACACGCCGGGGTTCGCCATCGACACGCCGATGGGGTTGGCGTTGGTCAGCGCGGCGTCGACGATGATGGTCGTGCCGGTGTTCAGGTAAACGTTGTTATCTGTGCCGCCTTCAAGGCCGCTTTCCGTGATGGTCGCGCCCGCCTTGTTGCCGCTGATCTCCGGCGCGCCGGACATGTTGAACGTGCCGTAGTTGTTCATGCACACGCCGCCGCCGTATTTCGCGGTGTTGCCGGAGATCGTGCCGCCTGTCATGGTGAACGCGCCGCCGTCCAAGTACACGCCGCCGCCTTTGCCGTTATTCGCTTTGTTGCCGGAGATCGTGCCGCCGGTCATTTTGAACGTGCCGCCGGCCACGTACACGCCGCCGCTGTTGCTGTTCGTGTTGCCGCCGGTGATCTTGCCGGTCTGATTCGTGCTGTTGTCCTGCACGGTCAGGTTGCCCTTGACGGTGATGACGTTGCCGTTATCCTGCGCGGTCTTGCCTTCGCCGGTCAGCCCGCGGTCGATGGTATGGCCGTTCAGGTCGAGGGTGACGGTCACGCCACTGGGGACCTCAAGACAGCTGTCGTACGTGCCAGCGGTGATATTCTGCGCCAGTATGACCGGGGTGCTGCCGTCCGCCTTGAGCGCCGCTTGCAAGCCGGCCCATGATGTTATTTCCTGATCGTCCGTCACGGCAATCGTATATTCGATCTCATTGATCGTAACCTTCATCCACTCGTCGGTGGAGAACGCCTGATGCGCGGTGACAATCCATTCGCCGGTCTCATTGGACGCAGAGAACAGGCCGGTGTCGCTGATCGTAACCTGAGTGACCTCGCCGGTCAGGCCGAGCGCGGTCAGGATTTCGGACATGGGAACCGACGTGTCGCCGGGCAGCACGTATTGCAGATCGTTATAGGTAAATTCCACCGTGTAGATCGAGAAGCCGTCCTCGACCGCCGTGACGGTCTGCGCGTCGGCGTCGACCTCCGCCTCCAGCTTTTCCGCGGTCAGCGCACCGGCTTCCCCGGCGACATGGTAGACGTCGGTGGAGAGGTTTTCGTCCGCGGCTTCGCAAAGGGCGAAGGAGACCTCCACCGAGCAGCCCTCGGCGGGCTGGAGCTCATGCCCCTCGGCGTCCAGCACGCAGATGTCAAAGGTGTACCTGGCCGCGACGTTGCGGTCGTCCTCGCGCACCTCGTCCACCGCGGCGTCCGCCTGCCGCTGCTCGTACAGCAGCGCGCGGGTGACGGAGAGGGTCGCGTCGTTCGGGAACGCGCCCGCTTCCGCGCGCACCGTGACCTCGACGCCGTCCAGCGTGCACGACTGTTCGAAGGGCAGCGGCTCGGGCGGGAGCGCCTCCAGCGCGACGGGGATCGTCAGCGGGGCGTCCAGCACCGTGAAGGCGACGCCCTCCGCGCTCACATACCCTTCCGCCTGCGCGGTGTAGGCGTACTCGCCCGGCAAGAGCAGGAAGGCGCCGTCCGCCTCCGCGGGCGCCGCGACGCCGTCCGCGTCGAGGACCGAGATTTCCGCCTCCGCCGGGACGACCTCAAACACCACGAGGACCGCCTGCGCGGCGGCCTCGTCGGCGGGTTCCCCCTCGGGTTCCCCCTCGGCAGGTTCGCCCTCGGTCGGTTCCCCCTCGGCCTGTTCGTCCTCAGCCTGTTCCCCCTCGGCAGGTTCGCCCTCGGTCGGTTCCCCCTCAGCGGGTTCGCCCTCGGCAGGTTCATCCTCGGCGGTTTCCCCCTCGGCGGTTTCCCCCTCGACGGGGGACGCTTCTTCGCTTGCCGGTTCGCCGTCGCTCTGATCGGCGGGCGCTTCGGCGTCAGACACATCGGCGTCGGATACATCGGTATCAGATATATCGGCGTCGGATACGTCGATACCATCGGCATCCGATGCGTCGGCATCCGACGCCTCCCCGTCCGGCACGGTGCTTATGGACCCCGCGGAGCCGTCGTCCGCGACCTGCTCCGCCGCGACGCTTTCGACGACGTCGTCGAAGCCCTGCATCGGGGATTCGCCGCCTTCGACGGGCGGGGCGGATTCGTCGCCCAGCGTAATATCCTCCTCCGACACGGGCGCGTCGATGTCCGTGGAGACGATGACAATGTCGTCCTCGGACAGCGCGACGGTCGGCATGTGGATCGCCAGCAACAGTGCGATCAGCAGCGCGAGTGTCTTCTTCATGGTGTCGTCCTCCCTGAGGTCGTGCGTGAACGGACGGAAGCAGTCCGGAATTTCCCACAAAAAACAGCATCATTATAGCATATTCTCCGCGCTTTAACTATATCAAATTCCGACAAAACCGTGCGATTTCCAGGCGGCATGCCCATGTCGCGGCTGATCTGTGCGGGGATGCTGTTTCCGTCCTCCAAACTTGTAAAACGGAATGTAAACAATAACGTTAGGACTTGACAAGTGACCTTTCGTTCGCTATAATAGGTGAACGAAAGGTCACCATTCTGTGTGCGGAGGTTATGATTTCGATCAGGCTTTTTCGACATTGTTTGCCTGGTGCCAAAGCGCTTTTACACGCATCGAATGCCTTGGATAAACATGTTATGAGACATCAATCGTTTTAAGATCAGCAAAGAAAGGATATCTGTTCAAGGGATTCAGTGGATTGGAGGGATACGATGAAGTGGTACAGAGACAGGCTTAAAGCACTGGAAAACGCAGAACCGATCATTTCCGTTTGCGGGGATGACTGCGCGGTATGCCCTCGGTATTTGGCACAGACAGAGGAAGAACTGCACGAAACCGCGATCTTCTGGTATAAGGCCGATTGGAGGGATCGAGTGGTCAGCAATGAGGAGATACGCTGCACCGGCTGCGGCTGTCGGCCCACGTGCAGCTTCATGCTGCTGCCCTGCACCCGGGATCATGGTGTGAGCGCCTGCAGGGACTGCCCGGAGTTTGAATGCGCTAAGGTGCGAGACACTTTTGCGCGCTCCGGGGAAAAGAAACGGCAGTGTGAAAGCGCCTGCGAAAGCCCGGAGGAATTCGGAATGCTCTGCAGGGCTTTTTATGAAAAGGAAAAGAATATGCGGGGCGAGAGATATGTCATTGAGAACATGATCCGCTGGGCCGAAAGCCGGCTGGGCAACAGCGAATACGCCGGATGGTGCCTTTCGTTCATCGAGGACGCGCTTGAGAAAAGCAATGGAATTGAGATCTTCGGCGGGGATTCCGCGAAGGCGTCTGCTTTGCTCTATGCTGACGCAATGCGACAGGGCCTTGAGTTTCCGTATGAGGAAGGGATCAGGACGCAAAAGAGAGAGACAAATCCCAGCAGTAAGTGGTATAATTGAGTTGCAAAACAAAAAACGCCACT
>CADASI010000138.1 GCA_902790525.1 uncultured Eubacteriales bacterium | reverse complement strand
CCATATTCATACTACAGGTTTTTATCTGCCAAAGTCAAGGGGGGTTTCCAGATTGGCAAACCCCATTTCCCCGCCGACGCGGAAAACGCTCCGTTTTACGGGTCATGTACAGGCCAATCAAAAGGCGCCTCCTCCATATCGGGAAGAGGCGCCCTGTTATCCGTGCAGCAGACCGATTCGCAAAATTATTTCCCTGTTTTGGCGGCCAGCTTCAGAAGGCTTTCCAGTCCGGCAGTGATCTGGTCGGCGGTGATTTCGTCGATTTTTTCTGCAGCGCTCAGGTCCGCGATATCAATCTTGCAGTTCGCACACAAGGCTGTCACCATCCTGATAGAAATCAAGGAAGATGGAGGCTTCCTTGCCGTCAGCGGTCTCCGCCACAAGCTCGTAGCGGATTTTTCCGCTCCAGGTTTCCCGAACGGAGGTGCTGATGCCGCCCTTCGGCCCCTTCATATACAGATAATCGGGGCCAAATTCCACCCTCATCTCCTCTTTGCCTTCGATCACGGTGAGGATATACCCGCGAGTGGGCTGACCGTCGTCGATTTCCGTGCGAATCTCCGTCATGGAATCTCCGGAGATCATCTTCTCGCTGTAGGAAGACGGGGTCACTGAAAGCTGATAGATGAGGAAGGGATTCTCATTCTTGAATCCCATGCTGGCTCTGATTTCCGCGACGTCGCTCTCAGCATTGATCCAGGTATCCGTATCGCACATCAAAACCTTCTTATCCGAAAGCTCCTCGCCGATCTGGAAATGGGATGTCCAGTGGCCGTCCTCATCAACCGTATCCGTGCTCTTGATGGAACGGACGGCTTCCAGGGTGGCTTCCCGGTACTTCACCCAGTCCTTCTGGTAACTGGCAAAGGCCTTGCCGCCGTTGATTGCGGCCTGACGATCCACCAGCTCCGCAAGGTCAGGGTTGCACATCATCTCATCCAGCGCTTCAGCCAGCGCGGTGGCAAACGCCTCGCTGCGCAGGCTGATCTCCACGCTGCCATCCTGCTCTTTGAGATCCAAAATGTATTCCGGCTTAAACTTGTTGACAAAGGCCATCGCCGCGGAAGAAAGCGTGATCGCGTCCGCCTGCTCCTGGGCCTTCACCGCAGAAGCCAAGACGTTCAATTCATTGATGGCATTCTTCATCTCCGCCTCCGTGGGAAGCGCCTCTTCGGGGATGCTCTGAACGACCTGCTCCAGCATTTCATCCACTTGCTTGACGATATCCTGCACGACGGTGGTCACCGTGGCATAACGCAGCAGCGTCACATCGCCGTCGGCGCTCAGGTAAATACCCGTGGGATTCAGCTGAACATGGCCGTCCTCCACACCATTGGTGCGCGGCACCAGGTGAAGGTTATCCCCGTCAACGCGGATCACGAGGTCGGCGCCTTCGTTCCCGGACTGAACCTGCAGGGCGATATCCTTCGTATTCCTGTCCGTTTCCTTCAGAAACCGTCTCACGATATCGCTGTTGCCGAAGCGTCCCGTTCCCGACGGCTCCGCAAAGGCGCTCACGGCAGTGATGAGCATCATGACGACCAGCAGGCAGGAAATGAGTTTCTTCATATGCAATCCCCTTTCTTCATGACTGTGTTGCTTCGCAGTGATGTTGTAGAACGTATTGACCCATAACGATTCATGGTTGTCGCAGCCATTCCACCATTCTGTCCAGAACCTCCCGGCTTTCCGGAAGATCGGGCTTCAGAGCCGGAAAGGCGTGGGTCAGCGCCTTATTGTCCGTGAAGTAGACCAGCTCGCAGGGATGTCCCGCACGTCGCAGCGCCGCCGCATAGCGCTTTGTGTAGCCCTTCAGGAAATCCGCGTCGCTTCCGGCCAGAAACACCGGCGGGAGGCAGTTCATCACTTCGGGATGCTCCGGATCCATGAACCGCATAAAGGACGCATCCTTTCTCTTCTCGCCGTAAATGTTTGCGGCATAGGCCATGCCGACGCCGTCCCTTCGGGCGGTGTAAAACATGCCGCTGAAACAGGCCAGGGCGCGAACATGGAGGGCCGGCGCGCTCGGCAGTCCGAACGCCTCCCGCAGGATCGGAGAACCCACGGCGGCTACCGCGTAGACAGACAGGAAGGAGCCGGCGCTTTCCGACGCGACCGCCACCCGTTCCGGATCGCCCCCGTATGCCCCGAGCGCTCCGGACACGAAGGAAAGCGCCGCGAAAACGTCTCCGATCTGCCTGAGCGCGTCCACCTCCGGGACCCGACGGTATTCGGGGGCGAATACCAGGAAGCCCCGTTCGGCCAGGTTTTCACAGAAGGTCCGCGAGAGCTTGCGGGTGCCGACCACCAGCCCTCCGCCGTGAACCATGATAACGACAGGAAAGGAGCGGAGACCGCACGCCTTTGGCCTGAAAATGTCCACGGCCAGCACACAGTCTCCGGCTCCATGAAACGGCACATCCAAAAATTCCTCGACGCCATCCGGGATCTGGTGGTCCGTCTCCGATCTCGCTTCCAAAGCGACGCATCGGGCATCCATTTCCCGGATGGCAAATTGAAGCAGCCGATTCATCGTTCAATCGCCTTACCGCAAATCAGCTTCTATGGTTCATCCTTCATTGTTGACGGTGCCTTCGGGCGCCTCGACGGCGGCTTTTTCGGGTTCATCGGCCTTCTTCTCCGGCTTGTCGGCTTTCTTCGCCGTCTTGCCGGCTTTCTTTGCCGGCTTGTCGGCTTTCTTCTCCGGCTTGTCGGCCTTCTTCTCCGGCTTGTCGGCCTTCTTCTCCGGCTTGTCGGCTTCCTTCTCCGCCTTGACGGGCTCCTCCTCTGTCTTGACAGCCTCCTGCACGGTCTCTACGGCCTGCTCCACCTTCTCTTCGACCTGCTCCACCTTGTCTTCGACATTCTTCACAGCTTCGGAAACCATGTCCTTGGCCTGCTCCTGGCCCTTCTTGCAGAAGTCAAGGAAGGAATCGGTCTGCTCCACGGCATGCGCGTTGGCCATTTCCTGGAATTCCTTCAGCTTCTTCATGTACGCCCGCGGAGACATGGAGGGCTTGAAGAAGTCGGGCACCCAGGGCAGCGAGGGGATCTCGTCGGGAAGGGAGGCGGCGAAGATCTCCTGCATTTCCATGATTTGGCCGAAGAACTTGCCCCACTGCTCCTTGGTGGCATCCATGGACGAATCCTGCATATCCCGCAGCTGATTCCAGTAGCTCTCCAGATTGGCCTTGAAGTCGTTCCACTGATCCTTGAGGATATCCTTGTCGCCCTTCTTCCCGCCCCAGAAGCTCTGCTCCGGCATGGGGGGCATAAAGGGCATGGGAGGCATGGCGTTCATTCCGGGGAACATCGGCATAAAGCCCTTCATCGCGTTCTTTGTGTTGCTCATACTGTTTTCTCCTTTCAGTAGTCGGATGGTTATATGTTTGAATGACAGCGCCGTAATCCAACCGTCGCTGCCAGTCAGACCCGTTTTCTCATTTCCTGTCGGCTTTCTTTGCCGCAGCGTCAGAGGTTTCAGTCCTCGATGTCCCTTTCTTCGCGCTGTTTGCGTTTTTCTTTCCGAACCATCCCCAGGGCATCAGCGGCGGGGGCGGCATGAGCGGCAGCGGCGGCAGCGGCGGTACGGGAGGCATGAACGGCACAGGCATCTGGAAGTTGGAAGCCTCCATCGCTTCAAACATGGTCAGGAGGTTCTTTATCCAGTTCTTTGCGTCGTCCGCTTTGCTGTTCCCCATCAGCATCGGCAGCGAAGGCATCTCGTCAATGGACATCTTCATGAGCTTCGGCCACATCCTGCCTATGCTTACGGGAATATTGTCGACGTCGAAGTCCGTGAGCTTCAGCACCAGGTTTCGAAGACCCGGAATGCGCAACAGGCCGAAAACGCCGTTGTCCCTGATATCCGGAATAGCGGCGAAGATCTCGGACAGGATGTTGTAGGGATCATTCTCCAGCTCCTCCGGCAGGCCGCCGCTGGTCGTGGCGGATTCTCCCTTCGGGGCGGGCAGGAGAAGGATATCCTCGATCCTGTCGTTCAGCCTGACATGCTTGACGTTGAAGCGCTCTCCCTCCACCATTCCGGAGGCCAGCCGCTTGGTGTCCACCTTGCCGCCGGAGTTCCGGGGAATGCTGTCCACGAGCACGACCATGCTGGGCAGATTCGTTTCCGCCAGTTTTCCGTCTTTGATGAACGCCTGGATCAGCGCGTTGCGCACGGTGCCCGGCTCTTTTCTGCCGCTGCTCGTCTCCACATAGAGCGTGGGAACGTTGTCATGCAGCATCTTGTGGAACTCCGGTACGATGCCGCAGGCCGCAATGCCCGGCTGGGCGGTCACCGCGTTCTCCACCAGGCCCGCGTCAAAGCGCACGCCGGCATTGTTGACGAAGAACTGATTGGACCGGCCAATGCAGGTCATGCTGCCGTCCTCGTTGACCCGCACCAGGTCATGGGTGTTGAAATAATCCTCCCCATCGACCTTTTCCAGCTCAAAGAAGACGGTATCGTCCAGGCGGCCGCTGCTCATCGTGGGCGAGGAAAGGTACAACACGCCGGTGTGCTGGCCGTCTGAAAGATCGTAGAACTTCTCTTCGTCTTCCGAGAAGATCTTGACCTTGAAGCCCGGGAGCGGGTATCCGATGGCATCGTCGGTCCGGTCCGAGGGCGCGATGATGCAGGCCCCGCACAGCTCGGACAGGCCGTAACCGTTGATGACCCGGGCGGTGGAGCCGCAGGAGTACAGGTAGTCATTGAACTGCTTTTTGGCCTCGGGTGAAACATAGGTTCCCCCCATAAAGACGACCTTGACCCTGGATAGATCGATGTCGGGCATGGTCTTTGTCCAGGTGTCCAGGAAGGCCAGGCTGGTGAAGAGAATGTTGATGCCGCAATCCTCGATTGCCTCCGCATAGCGGGGATTGGTGACGCCGAGCGGAATGCAGACCAGCTCCATGCCGAAGGCAAGGGAGGTGTGCAGCATATCCACCATCGCGTAAACCCAGGACATATTCATTCCCAGGAAGCTGACCATCTTTGTCGGCGCGTTTTTCAGCTCCGCGTACATGCCTTTCGCGTCCATGGCGGAGACCACAAAAGCGTTCAGCGCCCTGTCTGCCATGGGGATCGGCTTATGAATGCCGCTGACCGTCCCTGTCGTGTGCATGATCACGGAGCCGTCGGTGGATTCGGGTTTTCCGAAGGCGATGGGCGTCGCCTCATATTCCTTCAGCAGATCCTCCATCACAAGTCCGCCATCCAGCTCCCGGAACATCGACGTGTTCAGCTTACGCACCATCTCCAGCGGGGGAATGGCATATTTGCCGCCCATGGGGCTTTCCAGCAGGATAATGTTCCGCAGGCCGAGAAGCTCGCGGTCGCGCAGGAGCCCTTTCATGACCTTCGGGAAAGCACATACCTCGGAAATGACCAGATCGGTGATCTTTTCCCTTTCGATCATGGTCCGGATACGCTTTTCATCGTACAGGTCAAGAAAATAGATGAGGGAAACGGAGGCGCCGGTCATGTTCAGGCCGTAGAAGGCAAAGATCGTCTCTGTCTGCTGTACGCCGATCAGCCCCACGCGGGACTGGTTTTTGTCAGTGATATTCACAGCGGAAAAGGCCTCCGCGTACCGCTCCCAGTAGCGGAACATCTGACGGTAGGTGTACTGCCGGTACCCGTCCCGGATGGCCACGCTGTCCAGGCGCTGTGCGCTGCAGGAATTCAGTTCCCTGATAAAGGACCAGCACTTCTGCTCCACCAGCTCTCCACTTTCCATGCGGGCCTTTATCTTTTCCACCCTTGACTTAGTCCCACTAAGCCTGCGGGAAATCGCCTTGAAATGCAGTCAAATCCACTCGAAACTGCATCTCCCGGCATTTAGAAACACACTCTAATGCTACCGGTTTTTCCTCGCCACCGTCAAGGGGGGTTTCCAGATTGGCAACACCCTTTTCGCAAAATGACAGCCGACAGCGCGCGCCACGGGTTGACAATTCATCACGTCCCCGTATAATAAAAACAAGGTAAGTGTTTACTTTTCCCTAACCCATTTATAAACGAAAGGAAGTATGTAGCATGTTCAATATCGTAGGCGCAATGTTTGCTGATGAGAACGAAGCCCGCCAAGCCATGGATGCCCTGATCCAGACCTCCAGGATCAACGGTACCACCATCTATCAGATTTCGCTGGTGAAGCGCAAGGATGGCGAGCTCAAGCTTTGCGACAACTTCACCTCCCCTTACCTCGCCGACGACGACACCTTGAAGGGCGGCGTGATCGGCGGCCTGGTCGGTCTGCTGAGCGGTCCCATCGGCGTGCTGGTGGGCGAAACTGCCGGCATGCTGATTGGCGACGCCGTGGACACCAAAAACATACATGACAGCCAGGACCTGATCGAACGGGTGGCTCAGAGACTGGAAGAGGGCGACATGGCCCTGATCATGTCGGTTGAAGAGGCCGACGAGGGGATACTGGACCACATGCTGGTGAAATATAACACTTACGTCGTCCGTTTCGACGCCGAATACATCGCCAAAGAGGTCGAAGAGGCCGAGAAGCGGGCGCGGGCAAGGGCAAAGCGCAAGGGCTGATTTCCGTCAGTTTCCATCGACGCTTATATAGTCCATCACAGGGGGACGGCGCTTCCGCAACGGAAGCGCCGTCTCTCTCACGCGCTCGCGCCTCCCGTCGAAAACGGATAGCGCAGCCTTTTCAGCTGCTCCCTGACATCCTCCGGGGTCAGGGGCTTGAGCAAAAAACCGCTGGCCAGGGTCTTCCAGGCTTCGATGGAGTAGTCGGCGTAGGCGGTCAGAAATACGATGTTTGTGCGGGGATTGATTTCAAGCAGCGTGCGGCAAAGATCGAGCCCGCTGGCCGTTCCCAGTTCAATATCCAGAACCGCCAGCGCGATCCGGTTCATCCTGGCGTATTCGATCGCCTCCAGCGGCCAGATAAAGCCCGTGATCGTGGCGTTCGGCATGACCTCCGAGAGGACATTCAGACTGTCGGTGAGTATGACACTGTTGTCGTCCACCATGATGACGTTGGGGGATTCTTCGCTCTGAGCCGCGAGCTGGAACAGCATGTTGGCATCCACCCCGAGGCAGCTGGCCAGCCGGGGAATCATCGTGATGTCCGGCAGGCGGGTGCCGCTTTCCCATCGGGCAATGGTGGAATGATTGACAAACATCTGTTTCCCGAGTTTCCTCTGCGAAATGCCCTTTTCCTCTCTCACCTTTCGCAGGGTCTCCGCGAATAAATTATTCACGCTTGACACCATCCTGAAAATTTATTTCATGCAGCGTTTTGTTTTCATTTATATTATAATCCGACAGGGCGATAAAAGGCAAGCGCGATAAAACATTCTGATTTGCCAATCTGGAACATTCTCTTGAATTTGCCGGAATCAATGCTATATTATTATTATATGGAAAAGGCAATGTATGAAAGGGGAATGATTATGGAAACAAGATTCAAAAAGAAATCGCAGATCATAGATGTCGGAGTTACCGCGATAGGCGCAGTGCTTTCGGTAGGCACGATGCTCTATGGCGTCAGCCAGTTCGGGCTTGGCGAGGCGTGGCCCGAGCTGGTGCTCAACCTGTGTTACATCGCATGCCTGGTGATGATGGGGATGTACTTTTTCAAGCGCCTCAACAGCCAGCGCTTCAACTACTGGAGTTCGGTATGCGCAGGCATTACAGTGCTTTTGCGCGACATCCTCTTTCCGCCGCCACTGGAGAGTTACCCCATTCATTTGGTCTGCCTTACGCTGTCGGTGGCGCTGCTTGTCCTGTTCACCTACTTCTATGCCCGCAAGGACTGGAAGCGCTACACCAAGCGCAATCTGTGGCTGCTGTTTATCATTGACACGGCCATTGCCGGATTGTACAACTATGTCATTTTCCGCAATCCCATCAATGAATACACCAACTACCTGCTTACGGAAATCTGGATCCGCCCAACCCTCATCTACGGACTGGTGGCCTGTTTCGCCTCAGAAAAGGAAGCGTCATAAAACGCCGGGTCAGGGGCAGCGAAAAAGTATCATAATGGCGACCATAGCAAAGGAGGCGCAAGCATGCCCAGGAGTATTCTTTTGACAACGCTGGATGTCCTTGAGAACGACAGAACCATGCGGTATTATTCCGCGCAGAACGAATTCGGTCACGACTACTGCGAAGCCATGCAGAGCATGGAAGCGAGCACCAAGTATATACTGTCCCGTTTTCCCATTGACGAGATCCTTGTCATCGGTGAAGATGCTTCCTCTGAAGGCGAAGATAACAGCAAGCCCTCTCGCCTGAGGGACGCAGGCGCCCTTTCTCCTGCGGCCTCCAATACGCTTTCCGCCTTCAGCCTGTATCGCTCCCGAATTGCGCAGTACATCGACGAGGTGAGCCTGGAGCAACAGGCTTATGACGCGCTGCTGCCCAAAGAGGAACGCACGAAGCTCATCGACTTTATACGGAACTTCCAGGAACAGTACTCGGAGCGGGAAACCAAGCGTCTCAACCGCCTTTTTGACGAACTGGCGTGCAGCCGGCAGTTTTATGAGAAGTTCAGGGACGCGCTTTTCACCGCCTTCCCGGAAGCCCGCGCAGATTCCCGGCCAACGATGCAGTGGGTAAAAAACTACCTGTACACGCAGTTAAAGCCCTCCGCCAAGCTGGAGATTCTCCCGGTCAACGAAAACATCTGCGCCCGCTATATTCCGGCAGGCATGCTGGAGAAACGGGAATACTGGTATGAAAGCATTTTGGATGTCGATCAGAGTGTTCCCGACAAAAATGATGAAATCAATCTCTTTGTATCGCTGGGCAATGATTCGGCGGTGGACGGCCACATCGTCCTGAATATGCTCGACATTCTGATTTCCACGCCGGGAAGCAACGTTCGCCTGAAGAAAATCTACAGGGTTTGCGAGCCCGCCGGGAACCTGACGGGGGCGATTGAGGACAATACCATCACTTCCCGCACCACGGATCTGGTTGCCGCGGCACACGCTTTTCTGAATTACAGCAAGACAGATATGCTTGTGAATTTCTGGGAGAACTGCGGGTCGCACGACGAACGAATCAGCCGCCTGATTTATGCGGCGCGGCATGTGGACGTGGGCATTTCCATGTGCAACATCCCGGAGGTACAGGAGGGCATCCGGCTGCTGCGCAGTCTGTTCATGGATGAGCGTTCCTGGACGAAGGACGGCGATTATGGACTCCTGTTCGGCTTGATCGCCGGGTGCATACAGGCGGACTACGGCGCGCTGCTGACGGACGACGGCAACATACCCTTTATCGAGCTGATCAAATGGGCCTATCGCCATCAGCTCTATCAACAGGTCCTGACCCTGATCGAATCCCACGCGCCGACAAATCTGGTAAACTCCGGCATCTTCTTCTACTGCGACGACGAGGCGCGCAAAGATGAAGTCACAAACATTCTCGCCCTGCAGCGACTGGAATTGAAGCCCTATGAATACTATAAGATGGATGATATCGACCATTATTTTATCAAGAACTATGATCGCTCGGGCGTCCGACTCAGCGGTTCCAAAGGAGAGGACAGGACGCTTGCTTACGCCGTCCTGCGGGCGCAGTCCATTGAAAACCAGGACCCCGCAAAGATCTGTGGCCACACCGCATGCGGCAGCATGGATACGGTGCAGAATGTCCTGTATGCCTATTACCACCTCGGCGATGTCCGAAACAAGATCAGCCATGCCGATTCAAACGCAATGGCCGAGCGGCGGCTGATCGTATCCGAAAGCGACGTCAGCTATGCCATGGTTTTGATGCGGGAAAGCATTGAATTCTTCATCATGAGCTATGAAAAGGCTTTCGAGGAAGCGCGGAACAACAAACCGAAGATCGTTGCGATCACCGCCGATGATGTACGGAAAGCCGCAGACAGCATCCGGCACGGGAAAAACCAGGAAGAGCGGCATTCATCCGACAGGAAAAGGTAATCGCCAATCCGGCGATATTCACGTTCCGTAACAGCCTGAAAAAGGTGTTTGCAGGAACCGGCAGGCCGGACGCGAGGCTGCATGACCTTGACAATATGCGCGCTCGTTACACTGCGTATAGCTTTATTAGGGCATAACTTCGCTCAATCCCGAATCGTCCACTGGAGGCTACGTCAGCCTCTTCTGACCGATTTGACCAAAGAAAACAAGACCCAGCCAGACCGAACAAGACATAAGTCCGTTGCGGTCCGGGTGGGTCCAATAATGCGCTCATCGACATCACATCAGATGTCCCCGTCAGCATCTCCCTGCGCCGGGATATAGACCGCCTCCGCCAACGCGGTAAGGTCCAGGCCGTCGAGGTCCGTCGAATACACGGCAAGGGAGTACATGAGGCCCGGAACGGCGTCGAACCACATGCAGCGCTCTATCCAGTCCTCGCTCCCGGTTTGAGCCTGCCCGATCACGCCCCTGCAATGGCCGATGGCAACCTCTTCCTCATTTTCCCAGTCGAAATACATGCCTGAAATATCCGTCCACTCGACGGCGGGCTGTATGCGGGCGCAGAATTCGTCGCCCTCCCAGGTGAACTGCATTTCGGCCAGCCCGTCCTTCTCCAGATAGCGATAGGCGACGTCCTCCGCGCCCTCGGGAACGCCGAAGGACAGGCCGGAGGCCTCCGTGAGCTGATCCGCAGTCACATCCGCCCAGGGATTGGCGATGGCAGCCTCGGCACAGGCAACGCCCGTGAAAAGAACGAGCGTCAGCAGAATTGCGACGATTCTGTACATGGCACTTCCCTCCTTTTTCAGTCGTCCACCTTCAGCGTGTTCAGGATATCGCTGATGGCGTCGTCCCTCAGCATAGCCTTATCCGCGTTATCCATCTTCGTTACGCCGATTTCCACGGTGAGACATTCCTCGATCTCGCCGTCATCGTCGTAAACAGGCGCGATGAAGAAGGACTGAGTGGTGTCGTCGTCGTTCTCCAGCGTATAGGTGAACACATTCTTGAAATCGGCCCAGGTTTCCATTTGCTCGACAGTACGGCATGGCGGCGAACTCCTCCATGGTCGGGAAGCCTTCACCGTCATCCAGATCAGCAACATAGATGCGGACGTAGGTCTGGCCCCAGGTTTCGTCTTTCGCGGCCAGCACGACACTGTCCTCGTCATCGGTGTGGTCATCTTCGACGATCTCGAAGAGATTCTCGTCGTAGGTAAAGATGATGTCGTCTCCGTCGTAGCGGTAGGTTGCCGCGAAGGCCGTGGTGGTCAGGGCCAGGATTGCGATCAGGACCAGTGCAAAAAACTTCTTCATGATGAAAACCTCCTTGGTGGTAGTTGTCGGCGGCGCGGCGGCCGCGGGGTTTTGTTCCTTGTTGACGTGGTCAGTATAGCAGATCGTTTATCACAAAACTGTCACAGCGACCTGATCCCGTCTATGAACCGAACTGCGCTTCACTTGCCTTTCCTGTGACGTGGTCTTGGTCTCGTTAATACGCGGTTCATAGACATACTTCACGGTAGACAGCCCCGTCAATTTCTGCTATACTGATCACATCCCACCACCACACGTGGATGTTGCCACCACCC
>CADASI010000137.1 GCA_902790525.1 uncultured Eubacteriales bacterium | reverse complement strand
TAAATAACCGAACCTGGATATTTCTTGCAGGCAATCGCCTTCAATCCTTGTTTCTGCAAGTCGTTGATGCTTTTCGGTTCGGCGGCATCGCATACCAACGTCGGCATGATGTTATATGCTTCGTGGTAGAATCCCGAATATTCAATGCGTTCATATCCCTTCATGCGGTCTTTTACCATGTCGGCAATGTCGGTGTTTGACATACCACGTTTCACGTATTCGTCGATGAAATACACGGTCTGTTTCTTGCGGTCATACGCCACGTGAACGAATGCGGTCGGGTCGGTCGAAAATCCAAAATCAAGCCCGATATAGTGATATTGCATTGCGTCGATTTCTTCTTGCGTGATTTCCCGTGTCTGAATGGTCGGGAACACTTCGCCGCCGCTTCCGACGGGTTCGCCCATGTATTCGTGACGGTATGCACGTTCATTCACAAGTTGCAGGCGTTCCGCTTCCAGGGTGAACGCTTCACCTAACCACTCGGGCGGAATCATCGTGTAATTCGTTCGGAATAGCAATGCACGGTCGTCGGGTATGGTCACATACTTGTTCGCCCAATTGTTCAACGACAACGGCGGATTGAAGCTTTCAAAAACGCGGAAGTCATTGCCGCCACGTACAACAGACTGCAAGACGCTTCTCACCTGATTTGGGCCGTCTAATTCGCTAAATTCCTCAAACCAAACGAAAGCAAACCGCCCATGCCGGGGCTTGATGCTTTTCAGCTTGCCCGCATCGTCAAGCCCTCGGAAATATATCTGCTGGCCTGTCGGCAGGTACGTGTAAACCATCGGGGAGACGTTCGCCCGCCATAACGCGGAAACGCCCAGTTCGTCAATGGCCCATTGAATTTGACTGAACACGCTTTCGCGCAGGGTGACGCCGTACTTCCGAAAAATGATAGCGTTCGCGGTGCTGTCCTTCATAATGCCGTCCACCACTTCAAGGCTAATATAGCTGCTCTTGCCGCTGCCGCGCCCACCGGGCAGGAAATAACTTTCGTGGGCGTGGGCTGCTACGTCCTCATGCAGGGGCAGATAGGCGGGGGCGATGTGATCGGAGATAGGGCTGCGCTGCGCGTCGGTCTGTGCTTTTGTGCGGGCATAGGCGCGGACGCTCTTTTTCAGTCTGTCGTAATACATCACGATTCCCCGCTGGCGGCTTCCAGATCGCGCAGAATGTCGCTAAACTCTGTCAGGCGCAAGCCGTATTCAAGCAGACTTCTAGCGGCTGCAATGCGGCTGCTGGCGGCTTCCTCGCCATCCTCGACAATATCCCTTAGCGCGGATAAGGCCGGGCTTAGGGCCTGCTGCGCCTGTCTGGTGGCATCGGTGACAAGTGAGGAAAAAGCGGCTTTGTATGCCTCTTGAAACTCTGCATCGGCTAAATATCGGCTTGCTGATCGTTCCGAAATACCTGCTGCGTGGGCTGCTGCTGTTTTCGTCGGGCATGTTAAAAGGCACCGCAAAAAGCGCTGTTCAGCTGGCGTCAACATGATATTCACCTTCGGTTTGGCTGTTTTTGTCCGAATCTGGCGCTTCTACGGGCATTTCTAGGGCTTCTACGGGCTGCTGCTTCGCCTGTTGCCGTGCTGCGCGCTTCGCGTCCCGTTCTGCTCTCCATGCTTTGTTGTCGCTGTCGTGAAGCTGCATGGCAGTTACAGCAAGTGAACAATCATCCATAGACATATCAGCGCCCTGCAAATATCGCATAACAAGCGCGGCCTGTGTCAAGTTGACAAAAGAGCAGATGATTTCCCCATCGTCATTCTCGACAAGGTAACGAATTCCACCACCTTTTGCTGGCAGAGTGCTAATCTTCATGCTGTCCCTCCATTTTTCCGGCTTCTTCCGTTTCCTTCCGCGCAGAATCGGCAAAAACACCTTCAAGCGCCGTCAGCAGGGCGCGGGCTTCATCGTCGGCCAAGCTGATTCCTTTTAGTGGCTGGCCGTCCTTCCAGCGCCGCAAATCCAGCTTTGCAGGATTATTCCCGAATGAAACAACATTCAAACCCAAAATATAACCCTTGTCGTTTTCACTCAAAACCGCAATGCGCTGTTCGATGCAAAACTCAATTTCCTTTGCCACTGGTATTTCCTCCCTTCCTGCTGTTCTGATTATTGGCTGCTGCCCGTTTTTCCCAGCGCGCCTGACATTCCAACTGCTTTACCTTCGTTCTGGCGTAATAGTCAGGTGCATACTTTCGCCGCGCATCTCGCGCTCTCTGTGTCGTGTTCATGCTCTATCTCCATCTTCTTCTGCATTATGCAACTCATATCGCCTGCGGTGGCGGGTCACGTCCGGGCTGTCCATGTATGCCCGCTTGTAACTGCCCTTCGTCGGCGAGAATTTGAGTTTCATCCTTAAAGGGGCCAATAGCTCTTGAATTTTCAAGAGTTCATCGTCCGTCTCATATGATATTCTGATTCGCACACTCATTGAATGCTACATCCTTTCGATTTCACATTGTATATAACAAGGGAACAAGATATAGTTAGTTCATGGTGTTCGCCTTCTTTTCACGCGGTACTGTGTTTTCTTCTTTGTGCTGTGCCCATCTGAAATCTGTTTCTCGACGGGCTTCTTGTCGGTTGCACTCATCTTTCGTCTTAGCTGCCGCATATACGCTTTTGGGGTTATGCTTCCACTTCATCAATTATCTTCCTTTCAGGTCGGCCATTGACGGCCTGTCGGTAATCGGCTATAATATATCTGTCAATGCGCATATGGGCGTTCTAGGGCTTCTGTAAGGCGTTCCAGCGCCTTTCCAAGTCACTGTAAACCGCACATAGCATATCGATGCAAAATGCCTCGCCGGGGTGCTTCCGCGCGATTTCCTGCATCTTCTCGACTGTTTCTTCGATGAAGTCAAGGTCGGGGCGCAGGGCATTAAGGCGTTCTGCGTGGAAATCGTAGATTGCGCGGTAAACCTGTTTACACATCGTTGCCGCCAACCTTCGAAAACACGACGCCCATCGCGTTATCTCGCCGCTTATCCAGTGCCAGCATGATTCCATCATGTTGTGCAAGCAGGGGTTGCATTGATGCTAATTTTTGATGGACTTCCCGCGCACTGCCGCCGACAAATAACTGCTGTCCCAGCGCCCAAATACGGAAGTTTTCATATGAGACATACCAGTTGCCCGTAACCGTCTCTTGCGCTGTGTAGAGCTTGACAGCGCGCACGACGGGCGATGCTTCGTACTTCTCACGCGCCAATGCTGCCGGGTCGCATACACGCCAGCGCCCATTATCAAACTGGATTTCGGGCGGTGCGTCCCATACATCGCGCCCCCGCATATCAAGCGATGCGATGTTCTCGCCGTGCTTCCGGGTGATAATGATTGTCGTGTCGGCTGTCGCTGTTAGGCCAGTGCTACCGCTGATCTTGTCGAACGGGTCTTCCACATCGCGCATTTTGTTTAGGTGGTGAACCATAACAACGGCGATATGATGACGATAGGCGAACAGCTTAACGGTTTTCAGGAAATCCACATCTGCGCTATATAGGTTCATGCGTGACGGAATTTGTCCCCGCGCCATTTGCAACGTATCAATTACAATGAGCCGTGCGCCGGGGTTGTTCATCATCCAGCCGTTCAGCGCATCCAGCAAGCCGCCGTCTACTGTGATCGTGTTGGTATCGAATTGAAGATTCTCATTCGGTTCCTCGCCAAGCGTCCGCAAGCGGGCCTGTAAGCGTCGTTCGGAATCCTCGTAGGCCAGATACAACACCGGGCCGGGTGTGGTTGTACGGCCTAGAAAAGGCACTCCGCGCGCGACTGCCGCGCACATCTGCAAAACCAGCCAGCTTTTACCAATCTTTGCTGCGCCACACAATAGCGTCAGGCCCTCCGCGATTAAACCGTCAACAGGCATAATGAGCGGGTCAAAATGCCTTGCCGCTAGTTCTGTTGCGCTGATTGCCTGTATCGTGGGCGGCTTGATCGCCGGGCCGGTCGGTTTGGCGTCATGGATGACAAGCGCCTGTTCAACGTTGCCATTCGCCGCAATCATAGAATCAAGCGCGCCGGGCATCGCAAAGCACCTCCCAAAGCAAATTTAGTTCATCATCGGCCCGCGCGCGGGCTGCAAGTACTGTTGTGAACATTGGTTCATCCCATCCCTTCATTTTTTCTAGTTTTTCGTCCGCCTCTCGGACTATATCGCATAAAAAGTTCCATCTCCGCTGCAATTCTGACTTCGCCTTCCGCTGTTCCTCGGCGCGATTCACGCGGGGCTTTTCGTCTGGCAGTGCATCCATGTCGAGGCCCAGCGAAAAATCAGCATTGATGCGCTTCGCCGCATCTAGCATAGGCAATCCGAAAATCTGGGCGGTCAGTGCAACGGCATCGCCGCCTTCGTGGCAGGCGTGGCAATAACACCGTTCGCCGTAGAAAGCGAGGTCGGGGTGTGTGTCGTTGTGCCAAGGGCATAGCGCCCGGCCATTCCGCCCGAATGTCAAGCCGTACACCTGCGCCGCTTCGCGGGCTGTCACATGGCCGCGGATTGCGTCAAAGATGTTGTTCATAGTCTCGCTCGTGACTCTGCTTGCTTACGCATCCAGTCGACGAAAGAATCACGAGGAATAATCCACCGCCGCCCAGACTTGAAAGCAGGGAAACCAGATCGATTCACCCATGCAGTGATGGTAGGCAGAGAAACCCCGGCATACTTCGCCGCCTCAGACAAATTGAAAACCGCCATTTCCTGTTGATTGTTCTCCACGGCAATAAACCTCCTTTCAATCGATTTATCTAGCATAGATTGTAACACACAATTTCGCAAATTGCAAGCAATATCGAGAATAAATTTTCACAATACAACTTTAAAGTAGTATTGTCAATATTCGCACAAGAGCAATCCATTGTGAAAATATTTCTCCACTATTGACAGTTGAATTCTGTTCATGTATAATGGTGCAGGGGGTGCAGATTATGAAATCATTTTCGGATAGATTGAGACAGGTTCAGAGAGAACGCAACATGACACAAGCAGAATTTGCAGAGTTTTTAGGCATTGCGCCCGGCACAGTATCATCATATTTAAATGACAAAAAGAATCCGCAAATTGATACCGTTGCTGAAATGGCCGAAAAACTCGGGGTGACTGTTGGGTGGCTGTGCGGGGATGAAGAAGCATTTCCGCAAAAATGGACATATGCGGCACTGTCGCAGATGCTAGACAGTGTTCTTTCTGTTTCATTTGATAGTGTAAGAATCGATGCGAACAAGGTAACCGGGCTTATATCGCTTGAAATCATGGATGATTTGTTATGTGAGTATTACAGCAACATCGGCCATTTCATAGAGAACAGTTCAGATGAAAAAATGGCAGAAGAAATGATAAAGGTGTATCGCATGGTTATTTTTAAGGATAAGCTGTTGCCATGCCCGAAAGACAGTTCGATGCACGATGAAATTGATGAAAACGATGAAACTTGACGTAATGGATGAACGATGAAAACGATGAAATTGATGAAGAAGTATATATTTATATAACTACATCCCTATACAGAGAGAAGGTGACAGTATGGCAAGGGGCCGGGCCGCGAATGGTTCCGGGTTACAGCCGCGTTTGCGCAAGGATGGGCTATGGGAAGTTCGTTATAAAACCGGCACGAATCCGAAAACCGGCAAACCGAAATATAAATGCGCGCCGCTACTGCCGCCGTTGACGCGGGGACATATATCGAGCCGCAAAAGATGCAGCTGGGCGCGTGGTGTGATATATGGCTTTCGGAGTATTGCGGGGCCATCAAGCCGGGGACGCTGAAAACGTACAGCGACAACGTGAAGAACCACATCAAGCCCGCGCTGGGTGCGGTGAAGCTGTGCGAGTTACAGCCGCATGACGTGCAGCGCTTCATAAACGGCCTAGGCAGGGGCAAGAAGCCGCTCTCGCCCAAAACCATAAAGAATGTACACGGCACACTCTGCAAGGCCCTTACAGAGGCCGCACGTGTGCATTACATCGCCAGCAATCCGGCGAATGGGTGTATACTGCCCAAAGTGCAGCACTACGACATTATGCCGCTTAACGCCGATGAGATAGCCGCGTTCACCGAGGCAATCAAGGGCAGTCCATCGGAACCGGTGTTCTATGTTGCGCTCAATACGGGCATGAGGCTTTCGGAATTGCTGGGCTTGCGGTGGTCACGGGTGGACTTTAAGAAGGGCACCATAAAGGTGGATGCTCAATTATTGGTCAAGCGAGGCGACGGAACCGCGCGGGAATTGGGCTTGCCCAAGAATAGCAGGCCGCGCACGTTCGCGGTCGCGCCTGCCGTCATGGATTGCCTGAAAGCCGTACAGCGTCAACAAAAGGAATGGAAGCTGCAAGCGGGGCCAGCATGGAACAATCAGTTCGATTTGGTATTCACCAATGAAGCGGGGCATGAAGTGCCACATGCCACAATAGAACACCGCTTCACGCGCATCATGGACGGAATCAACCTGACAGGCCATCGCTTCCATGATCTGCGGCACACCTTCGCAACAGAGGCATTGCGCGCCGGGGTGGATGCAAAGAGCATTTCGGAAACGCTGGGCCATTCATCGGTCGCGTTCACTTTGGATGTGTACGCCGGGTTTACTTCCGACATGCAGAGCGAAGCGGCCCGCCGAATGCAAGCCCTGATTGCAAGCAGAGATGGAGCCAAATAAAGGTCGTTTTTCGGCGAATTGTGGTAAAAATTGTGGTAAACGCTCCAAAATAGCATAAGAAAAACCCTTGAAATCTCAATGATTTCAAGGGTTTTAGTGTGGTGCGGGAAACAGGACTTGAACCTGCATGAGCGTAATGCTCACTAGAACCTGAATCTAGCGCGTCTGCCATCCCGCGAATATGGTGGGCAGGGGTGGATTCGAACCACCGAAGCAATCTGCGGCAGATTTACAGTCTGCTCCCTTTGGCCACTCGGGAACCTACCCACGCCATTCCGTTTCCGGAACAGGATGTATTCTAACACAGATGACTCCATTTTGCAAGGGGTATTCGCACATTTTTACAGAAATTTCCATTGGAAGAATGAGACAAGTTCTATATTCGGAATAAATATGCATTCATGAGTGGGCGGGAAACGAGACCCTGACTGCCTGTTGACAATGAAGACATAAATGGTTGCCTCGCACCCGCCACCATGCTATAATGACTGTGATCATGGCAGAACGGAGTGGGTTACATGAACGAAATGGATAAATGCCTCGCCCTCGACCTGGGCGGCACCAAGCTCCTCGTCGGCATCGTGAACGGCGCGGGCCGCGTCCTGACCAGCCGGCGCTACCCGTCGCCCCTGGCCAGCGGCGCGAAGCAGCCTGAGATCGCGGCGCATATGCTGGCGTGCCTGGAGGATTTTTGCGCGTCCACGACCCTCGATGGCGTGCGCTTCATGGGCGCGGGCGTGGTGGGACGAGTGGATGACGGACGCGGCCTGTGGCTGGAAATCGAGCCGGGCCGCTGCGAGACGGTGGCGCTGGCCCGGCTGCTGGGGAAGCGGGTCGGCCTGCCATGCCGGATTGACAACGACGTGCGCTGCGCGCTGCGGGCCGAGCGCGTCCTGGGCAGCGGGCAGGGATTGGACGATTTCATCTACATCAACATCGGCACCGGCATCGCGGCGGGCATCGTCACGGGCGGCCAGGTGGTGAAGGGCGCCAGCTTCAACGCGGGCGAGGCGGGCCATGTGGCCGTGGATATTTCCGGCGGCGCGGCCTGTCCTTGCGGCCGGGTGGGCTGCGTGGAGGCCATCGCCTCCGGCAGCGGACTGGACGCGCGGGCCAGGGCGCTGCGAACCCAGTATCCCCGCACGCGGCTCGAGATCCCCGAGGCGGGTCGCTGCCGCGCGGACGATATCTTCCGCCTGGCGCGGGAGGGCGACGCGCTCTGCCTGCGCCTGGCCAACGACGCCGCGGAGGCCGCCGCCGCGCTCATCCTGAATCTGGTGTGGATCGCCGATCCGCAGTGCGTGGTGCTGGGCGGCGGCATCGTGTCGGATCCCTGGATGTTCGATCAGATCGTTCAGCGGCTGCCCGAAAACGCCATGCGCTTCACCCGGGGCGGCGTGCGGCTGACCTCGCTGAATCCGAACGACGTGGGACTGATCGGCGCGGCCATGTGCGGCTTCGACGCGCCGTGAAGGGAGCAGGCATCATGAATAGAGACCTGATCAAAGACCTCGTAGAGAGCGGATGGCTCCACCGGCCCCTTCCGCTGCATGCTGAGCGCTCGCTGGAGGCCGGCGCGGCGGCCAAGCCCGTGCTGGACAGGCGAGGGCTTGACGCCTCCGCGTGGATGGGGGAGGGCCCCTGTGCGCTGACGAGCGGCAGGGATGAAAGCGGCTCGCCCTGCGCGCGGCTGGAAGCAACCTCTCCCGTAGGAAAGCGGCCCGGTGGCGCCCTGGAGGAAGGGGATTGCGGCAACCTGGGTCAGGTGGTGGCCCGACTTTCCATCGGCGGGGAGGACTGGCGGGGCTTCAACCGGCTGTACTTCCGCGTTCGGCCCCAGTGCGAGGGCATCCGGAAGGTGCACATCGGCCTGCAGTTCTACAACGAAGGCGCCGAGTCCGTGCCAGACCGCTACGGCCGCGAGGGTTTCCACACGGTCAATCTCACCAACGGGACCTGGAACGACTGCTATGTGGAGATGCCGTCGCTGCCCCGGGACAGGGTGACCGCCCTGGCGTTCAGCGTGTCGCTCAACGGCTGCGAGACGGAGGCGGGGCTGGGCAATCGCCTGTGCTTTGAGATCGGCGGGCTGGAGCTGCAGCGCGTCGACAGGACGGAGCCCGACCGGGGCTGGGCGCTGGAGCCGGGGGCAATCGCCTGGTGCTTCTCCGGCTATGAGATGAAAGGCGCGAAGCGGGCCGTGGTTGGGGCGGACGCGCCGTGTCCGTTTGAGCTGGTGGATGAAGAAAATCACGTGGTATTCAGCGGCGAGACCCAGGCGGACGCCCGCTTTCCCGGCCTGACCTGGGCGGATTTCTCCGCGTTTCACAGGCAGGGAACATACCGCCTGCGCGCGGGTGGCGGCGTCACGGAGCCCTTTGTGATCGGGCCGCACGCCTGGCTTTCCTCCGCGTGGAAGGCGCTCAATTTCCTGTTCTGCCAGCGGTGCGGCTATCCCGTGCCGGGGAGCCATCTGAGCTGCCATCGGGACATCGTGGCCCGCCACGGCGGCCGCGCGTTCGTGTTCAACGGCGGCTGGCACGACGCCGGCGACCTGTCTCAGCAGCTCATCCAGTCGGCGGAGGTGACACAGGCGCTGTTTGAGATGGACGCCACCCTTCGCGCGCTCTGCGACGCCAACGCGCAGCGCTTCCTGGAGGAGGCCCTGTGGGGGCTGGACTATGTGCTCAAAAGCCGCTTTGGCGACGGCTGGCGGGCCACCAGCGTGGGCGTGAGCATGTGGCCCCAGGGCTTCATGGGCGATGCGGACGACGTGAGCGCCCGGGTGCACAACAACGCCTATGAGAACTTCCTGTGTGCCGGCGTGGAGGCCTTCGCGGCCAGATGCCTCAGGGAGAGCGATCCGGATCTGGCCGCCCGCGCGCTGGCCTGCGCGGAGGCGGATTTCCGCTTCGCCCGGGAGCGGTTTGATGAGACCGGCTTCGGCGAACGCCCGCCCGCCTTCTGGGAGCACAGCTGGATGACGCCGGAGAGCGCCTTTTCCGCCACCATGGCCTGGAGCGCCGCGCTCCTCTATGCGGAAACCGGTGGGGAGGCCTACGCCGACCGCGCCGCCGCTTATGCCCGTGACGCACTGGACTGCATAGAAACCGCGGCGGCCTGCCCGGCCTTCCCGGAGGGCGGCTTTTTCTGGCGTAACAGGGAGAAGCGGGTGCCGGTGCACTTCAATCATCAGGCCCGGGATCACATCTTTGCCCAGATGTTCACGGCCCTTTGTTCGGCGCTGCCGGACCATCCGGACGCCCCCCTGTGGCGGGCGGCGGCGGCGCGGCACGCGGGGTATTTGAAGCGACTGTACGCCTTCGCCTCGCCCTACGGCATGATGCCCGCCGGCATCTACCATCTGAGCGAGCCAGAGGACAGAGACAGCTTCGCCCGCCAGCATCTGCTGACGGGCGATGAGGCGATCGAGGGCTACCGGCGCCAGCTGGAGGCCGGAACGGCCCTGGGCGGCGGCTGGTATTTGAGGCAGTTCCCGGTGTGGTTCTCCTTCCGGGGCAACAACGCCGTGCTGCTCAGCCAGGCCAAAGCCGCGACGCTTCTCGGACGGCTGCTGGGCGACGATGACCTCCTGGCCATGGCCGCGGCTCAGCTTCAGTGGAACCTGGGCCTGAACCCCTTCCGGCAGTCGCTGATGTATGGCGAGGGCCGGCGCTACGCCAGCCAGTACGCCGTGCTGCCGGGCGAAATGACGGGCGAACTGCCCGTGGGCGTGCAGACCCGGGGCGACGGGGACGCGCCCTACTGGCCGCAGATGAACAACGCCACCTACAAGGAGGTCTGGACCACCCCGGCGGGCCGCTGGCTGGCCGTGGTGGCCGATCTCATGCGTTGACGGGATACCACACGTCCGGGTCGTTTCGCGCGGCCCGGGCGGCGTCGATCACCCGGAGGATGGTCATGGTGTCCTCCTCCGGCACGGGCGGCTTGCCCGTGAGGAAGAAGTCCAGCATGGCCTTCATGAGATTGTGGTAGAAGTTCCTGTCGTCGCTCACCAGCCGAGCGCCGGTTTCCCCGTCCGGGGACACCATGAAGTTGAACTCGGCGTAGGGCTGGGGCGACTGCATGAAGCTGGCCCAGCGGCCGCCGCCGTAGTCCAGGATGAGCTGCGTCACCATGCTGCCGCAGGCAAACGCCTTCAGCCGGCGGATGTCCGCGCCCATCAGCGCCACGATCACCTCCAGCTGGTGCACCGCGTATCGGTCGATGCTGTGAGGCCCCACCGTGGACACGAACACGGGCCGGGCGGGATGGGCCGCCTGCCAGTCCATGACGCTCTGGCAGTAGCGCTGTGCCGAGCTGGAAAACACCGGCGTGCCGTGGCTTCGGGCCAGGTCAAAAAGGCGCTGCCCCGCCGCCGCGCTGTCCGCGAAGGTCTTGTCCACGAACACCGGCTTGCCGCTGGCCAAGGGCAGCTGACACAGCGCCTCGTGATAGCGGGCGTCGTCCGCCGCGATGACCATGAGGGCGTCGCATTCGTCGATCAGCGCTTCGAGAGACGCGGCCCGGGCGATGCCCCGTTCCGCGCACCAGGCGTCGGTGGACACGCCGCCCTGGGGAGGCTGATCCTGCGCCGCCCAGGCCTGGGTGATCTGGGCGTCGTAGCCGTGGCGGGCGATGGTTTCCCGCATGAAGCGCGGGAAAAAGCTGCAGTGCCAGTTGTCCAGATACTGATCCACGATGCCGATGCGAAGCATAGATCTTTACCCCCGTATGATGTGAATGAATGGAAGGAGGCCCGGTTGAACATGAATGTACTGCTCGTTTGCGACGATGTATGGCACCCGGCGGAGATCATTGAGCGCGGTCTGCGCTCCATGGACTGCGAGGATATGACCTTCGACCTGGTTAAAACCGCGAAGGACATCCTCACCCCGGCGTTTGTGAGCCGGTATGACGCGCTGGTGAACGCCTCCGGCGGGGCCATCAACGCGGCCAACAACAATCCCTGGTTCGAGCCGGGGGTGACGGAGTTCGGCCCGGAGGAATTTCGGGAGTACGTGCGCGCGGGCGGCGGCCTGGTGGCGCTGCACGCCGGGCTCACCATCGGCGGGCCGTCCAGTCCGGCCCCGGCCTACACCGAGGTGGTGGGCAGCTATTTCGTGAGCCATCCGCCCCGGGAAATGACCCATGTGACCGTGACGGCGGAGAACGACGTCACCCGGGGCGTCGTCGGCTTTTCCGAGCGGGACGAGCACTATCAGCTGGCCATCACCGCGCTGGACATCGAGCCCTTTCTGCAGACCGAATCCGAGCACGGCGGCGTCACCATCAGCGGATACCTTCGCCGCTTCGGCCAGGGCCGGGTGGCGGCGCTGGCCCCGGGGCACACGTTGGCCGTGTGGGAGAATCCCAATTTCCAGGCGCTTTTCAAAAACGCCATCCGCTGGGCGGCGGGGCGCTGATCAGGCCAGCGTCGCCGCCATGACCGCCTTGATGGTGTGCATCCGGTTCTCCGCCTCGTCGAACACGATGGAGCGGGGCCCCTCGAACACCTCGTCCGTGACCTCCATGGCGTCGCGGCCGAACTTTTCGCCCATCTCCCGGCCGATGGTGGTGTTCAGGTCGTGAAAGGAGGGCAGGCAGTGCATGAACACAGCCTGGCTGCCCGCCTTTTCCATGAGGGCGGCGTTCACCTGATAGGGGGCCAGGTCGGCGATGCGCTCCGCCCACACCGCCATGGGTTCGCCCATGGACACCCACACGTCGGTGTAGATCACGTCCGCGCCGGCCACGGCG